>PFUG01000633.1:11467-29298 GCA_002789955.1 Deltaproteobacteria bacterium CG_4_9_14_3_um_filter_63_12
GCGATCGCCGAACAGGATTTGCCCTATCGAGAGCGACTGCGAGCCTACGCCGACATCGCCCGAGAGCGCTTCGAGGCCGTTCGCTTCGCCGACTTCTGCGAGGAGCACCTGGCGAACCTCGACGAGGTGGCGCTCGACTTCTTTGGCACCGAGCGCGCCAGAGAGCTGGTGCGCGAGAAGGTGGCGGCCCTCTTCCCCAGTCACGAGGTGGAGCGCTTCACCGCTCATTTCTGGGGGCTGCTCGCCTTCTGGCGCAAGACCGAGGTGGACCGGATGGCCATGCAAGGTGAAAAGCCATGAAGAGAGCAGACAGATGGTACTCGCATCGGCTCGGGGAGGAGGTGAGCGTCGTTCGGTGGGGCGAATTCGGCCGACCGGTGTTGCTCTTTCCGACCGCTGGCGGTGACGCTGAAGAGTGCGAGCGCTTCCTCATGATCGACGCTCTCGCGCCGCTCCTCTCGGCCGCCCGGATCAAGGTTTACTGCTGCGACAGCGTGGCCGGTCGAATCTGGGTCGATGGTCATTCGTCCGGAGCCCGCCGCGCAGAACGCCAGAACCGCTTCGATGCGTTTGTCACCCGCGAGCTCGTTCCGGCCATTCGCATGGATTGCCAGAGCGACAGTATCGAGATTATTGCCGCCGGCGCCTCCATTGGTGCGTTCAACGCCTTGGCCGCCATCTGTCGCCACCCCGACGTCTTCGCCAAGGCCGTCTGCATGAGCGGAACCTACGACCTGAGACGCTGGATGACTCAGCAACACACCGAAGACTTCCACCACTGCTCACCGCTGCATTTCGTCCCTCGCCTCGACGAGGCGTCCGAACAGTTGGCCAACCTACGCCGGCGCATGGTGATCTTGGCCGTGGGAGAGGGGCGTTGGGAAGCTCCGAGTGAGAGTTGGGCGGTCGCCAATGTTCTGGGCAGCCGCGCAGTGCCCAACCGCGTCGACCTCTGGGGCAAAGACTACGATCACGACTGGCCTACGTGGCGCAAGATGCTCCCGCACTACCTTGACCAGCTGGTCTGACCTCTGCTGGGAAGACCGATGTCAACGTTGGTTCAAGTGTCGCAGGTCGCCGTCCCGTGACGATGGCGGTGCGGTGGAGCCTGTTTCTTGTGGGTGAGGGAGCCCTTGGTGTGCTCAGGGTGTCGGTGGTGCGGTCGCCTCCAGATTCAGGCAAGGCCGATCCAAGGCGGCGGAATCGAGCCAGGGGTTGAACCCCCTGGCAATAGGCCCGTCGCCCCTTTTGGGGGCTGCCTTTGGACTTTCTCCCGACCCCACAACCGAGAGCACGATCAGGCGCGCCCCGGCGAGCAAGCCCCAACACTAGACGCCCTCATCGCACCCAGACTCGAAGCGGCTCGCCGCTCGATTCTGTCCCCCTTGGACAGTTTGCAATCACTGATGGGCCCAAGTATTGGCTGAGCCGAACGTTGAGGAAGTGCTTCCTCAATGGAATAAGACACTTTTGGAATCATTATTGGAGAAACCATGAAGATCCTAGGCTCCCTTTTCGTGCTTGCACTCACCGCATTTCTGGCGGTGGCGTGTGATGATGGTCAGACGACGAAGAGCTCGGACACGACGACGATGGACACCACATCGGACACAGGGGCCGACACGGGTACGGTTGCGGACCTCACCGCCGCCGACACCCAAGCCGACACTCAGCCCAACGACACGCAGGCGACCGACACCGTGCCGGACACCACCCCTGGCTGCGACGGCCTAGCCGAGGGCAAGACCCGCTGTGCTGGCAAGGACATCGAGGTCTGCCAGCTCGGCGAGATCACGGTGCGCGAATGTGCGCGAGGCAAAGCCTGTCTCGCGCCCGATCCCAGCTGTGAGTGCGACAACCTTGCCGACGCCTTCTGCCCCGCCATGTGCGCGGGCGATCCCGACTGCGCGAGCTGTACCCCTCAGTGCAGCGGCAAGAATTGTGGCTCCGACACCTGTGGTGGAACGTGTGGCGCGGGATGCAGCGCGAGTCAGCTCTGCCAGGACGGCACGTGCATAGACCCGGTTGGCGTCTGCAGCGACACTTGCGGCCCCGCCGGGAGCCCTGGGGAATGGGCCAATGACGGCGCCTGCGACGACGGCGGCGATGGAGCGGAGCAATACTGTGACTATGGCACCGACTGTGGGGACTGTGGCGCGCGTGAGCCGCTGCCCCTTAACTGCCTGGTCGGTTACAACGACGACTGCGACCCGCAACAACGCTGCGACTGCGACGTGAACACCGGCAACTGCGCCTGCGCCGACGGCATCAGAGGGACTGGAGCGCTCGGCTCTGCGTGCACCGCCCAACACGACTGCGCCTCGGCCCTCTGTGTCAACGACAAGTGCTCGCAACCCTGTGCCAGCGGTGCGGACTGCAGTACGGCGCTGCCAGTCTGCCAATCCATCCTCGGGATGTGTGTCGAAGGGACCTGCACCGCGGAATGCGGCACGGCCCTCTGCGGCGATGATGGTTGTGGCGGCTCTTGCGGTTCCTGTGGTGCGAACGAGGTCTGCTCGGCCGGCCAGTGTGTCGCTGGCGGTGCGGGCGCCATCGATTGTCCGTACAACGCGGGCAGCTGCTCGGTCGGAGAGGCGTGCTGCGTCTCACAAGCCAACCAGTCTGCGTGCTTCCCGGTGGGCAGCGTCAAGGAGCTCGGTTGCAAGGCCGAAGCGGACAACCGCGCTTACCTCTACATCGGCTGCGACGACCACTCCGACTGCCCTGGGCAGCGCTGCTGTGCCGACATGTACAAGTCCTACTGCGCCGATACCTGCCAGACCGAGGTCTGTCAGCGCGGGGTGCCCACCTCTTGCGACACCGGCTATGTCTGCTGCCCGTTCCTGTCGACCACCGGGTACTTCACCAGTGACCCACGCAATGAGGGGCGCTGCTTCCCAATCAACTGCCCCAGCTGAGGTCTGCGCTTCGGCTTCTCGAGGGCTCGCCGGCATCGTCCCGCGAGCCCTCGTGCTGTCCAGCTGATGGGTTCGTGCCGGACCTTTTCCCCTGTGAGAAACCTCGAGGTTTGCGGTGGGCTGAGCTTCGATCTTTGACGCAGAGCCGCAGAGCCGCAGAGAGTTTTCTTGGAGTGGACTTCGTCGTTGGCTCCCAGGACTGACCACCGAGCGCGCCCTCGCCACGACGGCACTGGTCCATCCCCCGGACCCGACAAGCGCTCTTGACGCCTCGTCAACCGGACCGCTCATCTTGTGCGCCCCTCTTCGCGCAACCCCAGGCGCCACCAAGGCTTCGACCTCGGCGTAAATCTTGCGCCTACCGGCCGAGCCTTCACCCTCGAGAGGAACCATGCGCCGCACGACCACCGCCGCCCTGCTCCTATTGTTGACCCTTCTAGCCTGCACCGACCACGCAACCCAAGAGGAGGCCGACCTGACCTCTCTCGACTCGGTTTCAGACCGGGACAGCACGCCTGGCCCCACGGCGCCCGACGCCAGCACAACCCCTGACCTCACAGCAGACGACGCCACCCCGGACACAATCCCCGACACGCTCCCCGACACGGTCCCCGACCTCATCGTCGACGTCGACACCACGGACCCCGACGGCTTCTGTCAGGGCGCGTCGAAGCTCGCTCTCAACGGCACCTCCGTGCCCGTTCCCGTCACCTCGACCAAGCTCATCATGGACTGCTGCGAGGGATTCTCGTTGCACTTCCATACGGAGGCCCTCCCCAGCACCCCGATGGCCAATGTGGTGACCCTGGTTCGGGCCATGGGCGCACAAGTCCCAAACGGCACCTTCGACCTACAGGCACTGCCAGAGCTGCTGGAAATCAGCCGCTGCACCGTTGATCCCTTTGTTTGCGAGCTGCTCCCGATGGACAACGCCAGCGGCTGGCTGCGGATCGAGAACACCGCGTACAGCGAGCCGACCTTCGCCACGCTCTGCCTGCTCGGTGCGCAAACCTCGGCTGGCACGCTGTCGCTGTACAGCGGAGTGGTGCCGGTCGCCCCCTACGATTGGGACAGCCGCTTCGAGATTCACCTGCTGGCGGACCCAGCCTTGACCGCGCTCGACGTGCAAAGCACCCCGCTCGCCGAGCTGGTCTTGAACGAGTTCGCGGTGCTCTCCCTGATGGGCGTCGACTCCTACGACGAGGCCAATCAAATCGTCGGGCTCGACGGGTGGAGTGGCTCGCTGGCGAGCCGGATCCCCGCTCCAGGGGTGTTCGGGCGGCCCTTCGTGCTGCTGGCCGACGGACAGCGCATCTACCTGGGGGCGTTCATGACGGCCAGCTCGTCTTGGGCTGCGTCAGTGCCTACCATTTTCCTCGACGCCATCGTTGACGGCCGCATGCCCATCGTGGCCGCCAGGGTCGGTGCCGCCGACCCGCGCTTCGACGTGCGCATCCACGCCGTCATGGCCGAAGCCGGCAAGCTCGTGGTCTGGTAGAAGCTCAGGAGCTCACGAGCAAAGCAGCACCAAGCCCAAGCTCTCTGCGCCTTTGCGCCTTCGCGTCTTTGCGTTGAGATCGAGGCAACATCCACCGCAGACTGAACAAGCCAGCGACGCTAATCCAAACAGCACAACACCCCGGTGTAGGCGATGGTCCCGCCCGTGAGGTCGGAGCTGTAGGTGACGTCGGTGCCGAAGTTCGAGCAACCGTTGTTGTTGGTGTTGCCGCTGTGGGTGCCGAAGCTGTGGGTGTTGTTCATCCAGACGGCGTGCGGGCAGCGGGTGTGCTCGCCGCCGCCGCAGACGACCGGCGCCGTGCACCAACCGGAAGGCCGGCAGGGCAGGGGAGTGGCCATGTCGCAGGTGGTGGGCATGGTGTCGGTGGGGTTGGAGCAGTTGTCGGAGGCGGCGACGTAGGAGCCGCTGACGCCGGAACAATCGGCGGCGGTGAGGCGGTAGGCCAGATCGGAGCCCAGCCCGTTGCGCATGCAGAGGTGCCAGCCCGTTGCGCACAGATCCTCGGGCACTGGGCACTGGCCGCCGGCGTCGTCGCCGCAGTTGGTGTTGGTGCGGGTGGCGCGCAGCGAGCCGCGGGGGAAGGTTCCGGCGCAGCCCGCGACCTCGGGCCAGCGGGCGGTGTCGGTCAGGGCGTCGCGGGCGCCGTCCGAGCAGCCCACGCAGACGGTGCCCTCATCGGTTTGGTCGTTGCAGTTGTCGTCGTTGCGGTTGCAGAGCTCTTCGGCGCCTGGGTGCACGTTGGGATCGAGGTCGTTGCAGTCTTGTTGCAGGGGGTCCGAAGTGCAGGCGCTGTAGGAGTCGTTGTCTGCATCGAAGCCCTCGTCCTTGAAGCCGTCGCAGTTGTTGTCGAGGCCGTCGCAGAGCTCGATGGCGAAGGGGTGGACGTCGGGGTTGGTGTCGTCGCAGTCGCGGTTGATGCTGCCGCAGTCCGCGTAGTTGTCTCCGTCGCCGTCGTAGCCCTCGTCGCGCAGCCCGTTGCAGTTGTTGTCGAGCCCGTCGCAGATTTCTTCGGCGTCGGGGTTGATCTCGGGGTCGAGGTCGTTGCAGTCGACGTCGGCGTTGAAGCTGTCGTTATCGGCGTCGCCGTTGATGGAGAGGCAAGCGCCAGCTTGGCAGAGCTCGTCGCTGTCGCAGAGCACGCCAGCGCAAGGATCGGCCGTGTCTTGTCCGTCCGAGGTGTCCCAGACGTCGTCGGTGTGGACGGTGTCCTTGGGCTCCGACGTGTCTCTCGGCCGCTCGACGCCGGTCGAGCCGCAGGCAACCAGAAGACTCATCAAACCCAGAATGACCGCAGCTCTCATCGTCCCCCCCGTCAAAGCAGCCCTCTGCGGCTCTGCGGCTCTGCGACTCTGCGCGAGATGCTGCCCCTGCCAGTGAGGAGCTTCATCGCATAGCATCGCAGCCGCAGCTCCCAAGCCCCAAAACCAGGCCGCGCCCTCTGAGGCTGGGCGCGTCTGCGCGAGACCTGAGTGAAGACTAGAGGATATCGATGGGGTACACCACACCCACCATGAACTCGCCCTGCAGGCCCCAGTTGGGGTAGGTGGCGTAATAGTTCCCGTTGGTCGAGTCGATCTTGACGCGCGGGTCGAGGGTGTCTTCCATGCTGGGATTCCAGCGGCCTCGGGCCTCGATGGGGATCTTGACGACCACGGCGTCGATCTCGATGCCGAGGTCGAAGCCGAAGTAGGTGGTGGCGGTGCGTTCGAGGGTTTCGTATTCCAAGCCGACGAAGGCGGCCGCTTTCTTTTGATCTTGCGACAAGGGAACGATGACGTCCACCCCAGCTCCTGCGACAAATTTGATCATGCCGGGTGTGGCGACGCGGACGTGGATGGGGATGGCCAGGTCGTTGGAGTACATGGTGAGAGGGTAGTCATTGATGTCGCCGGAGCCGTTGGTGGCCTCGTAGATGAAGCCGATCTCCAGACCGACGAGCTCCAAGATGCGGGGCTCGATGAAGGCACCGAGGCTCCAGCCGACGCCGAAGAAGCCGGGGTAGGTGAAGGTGCTGTAGGCCTGGCCATTGAGTTCCTTGTTGCCAGGCTTGGTGACGCCCGAGAAGTTGGCGCCGCCTTTGAGTCCGACGTTGATGTCGAAGGGGATTTGGGCCTCGGCCTGAGCGGTCAGACCCATTGAGAGCGAGAGGACGGTGAGTCCGATGAGGAGGGGCTTCAGCATGGCTTTTCTCCGGTGCGGTCGGGATGAACTTCAGCGCGCATCCTGCCGATTTCTGGGCGGCGATCAAGGGGGGGAGTGGTTGCGCCGAGACGAAAAAGCGACGGCGACCTTCAGGGTCGCCGTCGCTTTTGAACCTAGGACTGCACTGTGGTGCAGGCAACCGTGACCGAACTAGGGCTGTGTGATGGTGGAGATGAAGAGGTCTCCATCGGTCGCGGCGCCGTTAGTCGTCTCGTTCTTGGCGGTGGCATCTTGCCACTCGACGCCCGCGGCCTGCCAGTCGTAGGTGGTCAGGGCGCCGGCGTGCATGAAGCCATTCGTGGTGCTGTTGACCTCACCTGAGGCTGCGAGGTCCATGAGCACTGTTGTGCTCGTGGTGTTGTTGACGGTGGGCTCATAGGCGGCGGGTGCCATGGGATCGTCGTACCACAGGCCGTAGTAGCGGTAGTAGTTGGAGTTTCCGGTGTAGACCTGGCCCATGACGTAGAGGTTGTTGCCATTTGCCGCGATGCCATGGACCGAGTGCGCGCAGACCTCGTTGGGTCCCGTACCGGTGTAGTAGAGCGCGGACCACGTCGTGCTCATGTCAACGGCGCTGAACTTCGCCAACAGGGCGTCGCCTTTCTGCGAGTCCCAACCCGAGATACCGGCCCGAGCACCACCATAGATGTCGGTCCCCACTGCGCGCACGACGAACGAGGTGCTCCAGGAATTGGTGGCGCCCCCGAGGGTCGTCCCCACCATACTGCCATCCGAACTCTTGGCTTTGACGAAGGTGATGTGCCTCGAGGGTCCAGTGATGCCCAGGGACAGGAACACGTCGCCATTGCTGTCGAGGTCCATGGAGTTGAAGTTCGACCCAGTCACTTCGCCGCCGATCGCTTCGGCCCAGTCGACCACGACGTTGGTGCCGCTCGCGTCCACTCCGCTGAGCTTGGCGAGGTAGGGTCCATCGAGGCTACCCGCGGAGTAGTCCAGGCCAGCGACGAAGAGCACGCCGTTACCGGCGGAGCGGATCGAATGACCCCGGTGCGCTGTTCCAGTGACGCCTTGGGGCACGATGAGCTTGGACCAGAGGTTGTTGCCCGTGGCGGCATCGAAGGCGAGGACGCCGAGTCCTTGGTTGCCGCTGTCGTAGTCGGCGATGTGTCCGGTCACGAAGACCATGCTGGACTCTGCGTCGATGGCCATGAGGTTTCTAGCGTCTGTGTATTGGAGTCGAGTGGTGTTGGGAGACCAATACTTGATCCAGGCCGCGTCGCCCGTGGCGATGTCGAGCTTCATGATGACGCCGACATGGGTCGTCAACGCGCCGTTGTTGCCGCGGCCCGTCACGTAGAGGTAGCCACCCTCGAGGTCCATGGAGTCGGGAGGCATGTAGCCGCCATCGTCAGCGGTCTCGCGGGTGCTGAACTCGCTGTACTGCTTGGACCACCCGACGGTGCCATCGGCGTTGATTCGGGTGATTGTGGCGGTGTCGGAGCTGAGCGCCATGCGATGGACGAAGTAGAGGTTGCCGTCGGCGTCGGCCTCGAGGGCGCCTGGGGCCTCGTCGGCGCTGCCGGTGTAACCGCCCCACAGCTTGTGGGAGAGCTCGGTGCCGCTGGAGAAGAAGAAGGCGGGGTTGGCGTCACTGCCGATGCGGCCGTAGCCTCGGATCGTCGCGCCATAGGTCTTGGCCGTGCCATCGTTGTAGGCCACGGTCAGCGAGGCTTCCCGCAGGTCGGAGCGCAGGGGATAGAAGTGAATGAAGAACTCGGTGCCCGCACCGGCGTCGAGGCTGCCAGGAAGTACGTAAGGGATGCACTGGTTGACCCCTGAACTCGTGTCGCAGAGCTGGAACTCGTCCGGGAGGACGTCGCCCAGGTCAGCGAGCACGATGCTGGTCAGCGTGAGCGTGCTGTCGCCGGTGTTGTTCAGCGCCATGCGATCCTTCTGCTCGCTGTAGATGGCGACGGCGCCTTGGCTCGGGTTGAAGTCAGGCAGTGAATAGCTGCTGCCGGCCGGGACGTCCGTGCCCGCGTGGGTCATGGTCAAAGCGCCGGTTGTGATGACGAGGTCCTCAGTGGTATCGGTCGTGGTGACGTCGGTCGTGGTGACGTCGGTCGTGGTGACGTCGGTCGTGGTGACGTCGGTCGTGGTGGCGTCGGTCGTGGTGACGTCGGTCGTGGTGGCGTCGGTCGTCGTGGCGTCAGTCGCATCCAAATTGTTGCCGTTGCCGCCACTGGTGCACGCGGTCAACGCCGAGAACAGAATACCCAAAATCAACAGACGTACAGCTCGAGACATTTGCTTTCCTCCTTGCGCTTCCATAGCTCGGAACCTGGGCGAAGTGCCCCCGACACGACCTCTGCCGGACCAGCGTATTCTCACTCGGTTGCATAGGTACGGCGGCAGATCTTCTGGATGGCGAATCTATAGCCGTCCAACCTTTCGATGTCCAGAGTCGATTCGAGGCACGGGGAGCTTGGTCGCCGACGTATGCTCCTGCTTCCCACAACCCGATACACCAGGTTCTGACGGTGGCAAGCATCCAAGGCTCGAGCGCTGAACGAACTATCCGTGGCCTAGGCTTTGCGCAGCCCTGACGCAGTTTCGCCCGGCGGCCTTGGCGAGGTAGACCCCTTCGTCAGCGGCCTTGAGGAGGTCTTCTACGTCGAGCATCTCGTCGTTTCGTTCGGCGATGTCGACCAACCGGCGGTGCTCTTTATCGACGGTGTCGAGGGTCGTGACGTATTGTTTGCCCCACTCGAACGCATGCATTTCTCCCCCGAAGCCTCGAGTCCGCTGCGTGCCTACAGGCTCGAACGCTCGGCTCAGGGGCGCGATTCCACCGTCTATGGGGTTCTATTGCCTCGCTTCCCCGGGCTCCGCTCAGCTGCCAACGGGCGCACGGTGACCTGCGGACTCGGCCCCCAATGGGTCTACGTGCACGATCACGTCACAGGGCACCTCCATTTGCGTGCCGAGCTCGTGTTCGACCGTATCGGCGATGTCGTGCCCTCCCGCCACAGTGATCTCGCCATCGACCTCGATGTGAACCTGGATGTGGAGCAGGCCGCCCGTGGTGCGCACCCGCAGACCATGAAACCCGCCGACGCCAGGCACCGACTTGATGATGCTCTCGATTCGCCCCAGCACCTCCTTGCCCGGCGCCGTGTCGATGACCTCCTTGAGCGCGTCCAGCAAGATCTTTAGGCCGACGTGCACGATCATGAATGAGACGACCAAAGCGGCGACGGCGTCCAAGATGTGCCAGTCGGGGTTGAGCTGCGCCGCGGTCACCCCCACTAGAACGGCGATGGACGACAGCGCGTCGCTGCGGTGGTGCCAGGCGTTGGCCACCACCGCGGCGCTGCGGATCCGGCGGCCGACGACGACGGTGTACTGGTAGAGGACCTCCTTCGCCACGATGGAGACCGCCGCGCCGGCGATGGCGAGCCCGTTGGGCACCGTGTCCTCGCCGCTGAGCATCTGGCGCAGAGCACTCCAGCCGATGCCGACACCCACGACCACCAAAGCGATGCCAATGAACGCCGACGAGAGGGTCTCGATCCGCTCGTGGCCGAAGTGATGCTCTGCATCGGCCTCCTTGCGCCCAAACCGCAGACCGAAGAGCACCACTCCGTCGGTCAACAGGTCGGAGAGCGAGTGGACCGCGTCGGCCACCATGGCCTGGCTGTGCCCATAGATCCCCGCCAACATCTTCAGGCCGGTGAGGACCAGGTTGACGACGACCCCAATCCAGGTGATGCGCACGCCTTGCCAGTGTTCTTCTTGCTTGTTGGACATACAACACCCTCGAGTCGAGTGAGGTTCGGGCACTTGCCCAATATCAATCGGCCCCCTCTCGCCCCAACCTCCTCCCCTCGAAACGGGCCCGAAACGGGAGACGGAGAGTCCATGGGGGGGCTTGATACGATCTTGAAGACGGTGCACTCGCGGTCAGCGGCCTTGCGTTGGCGGACGTGGCACACCGCCCAAGACTTGCAACGAGACTACTTCCCAGAGAGCGCCGCGGTGACGATGGCCTGCGCCTCTTCGAGGATTTGGTCCAAATGCTCCGAACCCAAGAAGCTCTCGGCGTAAATCTTGTAAATCGCCTCGGTCCCCGAGGGACGTGCGGCGAACCAACCGTTCTCGGTCGTGACCTTAAGCCCGCCGATGGCCGCTCCATTCCCTGGGGCGTGCGTGAGCTTCTGCACGATGGCCTCGCCCGCCAGCTCGGAGGCCACGACGTCGTCGGCAGCCAAGGCCCCCAGCGCCGCCCGCTGCGCGGCGTCGGCCGGCGCGTCGATGCGGCGATAGACCGGCTCGCCGAAGCGCGCCGTCAACTCTCGATACAGCTGCGAAGGGTCTTTGCCCGTCACCGCCTGCATCTCGCAGGCGAGCAGATCCATGATGATGCCGTCCTTGTCCGTGGTCCACACCGAGCCGTCGTGGCGCAGGAACGAGGCGCCCGCGCTCTCTTCTCCGCCGAAGGCGCAGCGGCCCGAGATGAGCCCGTCGACGAACCACTTGAAGCCCACGGGCACCTCGATGAGCGACCGCTCCAAGGCGCGCGCCACGCGGTCGATCATGCTGCTCGAGACCAGCGTCTTGCCCACGCCCGCGGCCGCCGACCAGTGCGGCCGGTGCGTAAAAAGATAGTTGATGGCGACGGCCAAGTAGTGGTTGGGGTTCATCAGCCCCGAGGGCGTGACGATGCCGTGCCGGTCGGCGTCCGTGTCGTTGCCAAAGGCGATGTCGTACTCGTCCTTGAGGCCGATGAGGCTGGCCATGGCGTAGGGCGACGAGCAGTCCATGCGGAGCTTGCCGTCGTGGTCGAGGCACATGAACGAGAACGTCGGGTCTACGCGCGGGTTGACCACCGTCAGGTTCAGGCCATAGCGCTCGACGATGGGCGCCCAGTAGTGGACCGCCGCGCCCCCCAAGGGGTCGGCGCCGAGCTTCAACCCGCTGCGCGCGATGGCGTCCATGTCGACGAGGTTTTTCAAATCCTCGACGTAGGGCGTGACGAAGTCGAATTCGTAGGTCGTGTCGGCCCGCAGCGCCTTCGCGAAGCTCATCCGCGGCACGGTCCCCACTCCCGCCTCGAGGATGGCGTTGGCGCGGTCCTGAATCACCTTCGTGACGTCGGAGCCCGCCGGTCCACCATGCGGCGGGTTGTACTTGAAGCCCCCACTGTCCGGCGGGTTGTGCGAGGGCGTCACCACGATGCCGTCGGCCTTGGTCCCATGCGTCTCGTTGAAGCGCAAGATGGCGTGCGAGACCGCCGGCGTCGGGGTGTAGTCGCGCCCCTTCTGAATCATCACCGCGACCCCGTTGGCGGCGAGCACCTCGAGGGCCGTGACCAGCGCCGGCTCGGAGAGCGCGTGCGTGTCGATGCCGAGGAACACCGGCCCCGTGATCCCAGCCCCGGCGCGGACCTCGCAGGTGGCCTGGGTGATGGCCAAGATGTGGTCCTCGTTGAAGGTCGTCTCGGACGCCACACCCCGATGCCCGCTGGTCCCGAACGAGACCCTTTGGGCTTGCTCGCTGGGCTTCGGATGCAGCGCAAAGTACTCGCTGATCAGCCGAGGCGTGTTGATGAGCGAATCGAGGGGAGCGGGCTTTCCAGCGAGGGGGTGTGCCATCGGTCTCACCTTGGTGTGGGGTCCAACGTCCAGCGTCTGCCGAGTTCGAGCGTGAAGCGTTGCTATAGCAGGCGCGGCGGCGAAACTCTAGTCTAGTGCCCCTTCGGAAATGCCCCAGGTGCAAGGAGCGAGGGAGGAAGGCGACGCCGCAGATGGGATATTTCCGGACGGGCACTACCTAGCCCACCTCGTGAGTTGGGAGAGCGCAGGCCGCTTGAACAGAGGCTGGCACACGACGGGCCAGTTTGACCAGTTCCCTATTACAAACTTGGAGATAGGCCAAAATAACTACATAAACCCTAAAATGAGCTTGAGGTAACTTCGAAATGCGGTTCGATTCCCTAAAATATCTGAAAAGCAGCTCCAAGAGGCTGCACAACAGCCTTGGGAAGCTTCGCGCAGCTTCCCAAGGCTACCGAATCCCTAAAAAGAGCTTGTGGTAAGTGCAAAATGGGCGTCGATTCCCTCAAATGAGTTCATCGAAGCTTCTCTCGGCGACAAAACACAGTTAGGGAACCTCGTCGAAGCTTCTCGAGGGCTCTCGATGAGGTTGGGGAAGCTCGAGGGACCTCGGACGGCATCGACGCTCGCAGGGGACTCGCGATCTCGACCTCGAGGCCCTCCGAGCTCGAGCGCAGCGACGGCTCGCCGCCTCTGACCCGCAGCACGCAAGTCGGCGCCGCTGGACGCTGAGATCGCGCACTTGACCTTGACAGAGTAGACGCGCGGCCATCTTGGCCGCCTCCGCGCGGCGCCACTTCGGCACGGCGCCGGCTCCGCGCCGACCTCGAGGCCGTGGCCGGCTCCGGTCGCCGGGCGAGCAAGCCCCCAAGCACGAGCGAAACAAGGCCCTTAAGGAATGATCGCCACCGTAAAAATGGGCACCGCCCCGCGCTCGTAAGTGATGACGGTCATCTCGGGTTCGCTCTGGACGGTGCGGAAGAAGTTGTTGGCGGCCTCTTCGTAGCGGGGGTCGAGATCGTCATGGGCGAGGATGGCGACTTGGCTGTCGAAGACGGCGCGCCGGAACTTCCAGCCGGGCTGAATGAGGCCTTCTTGGGCCGCACGGTTGAGCGCCTCGTCGCCGTTGCGCCCAGGCAGCATGAACCCGACCGAGACGTCCGAGCTGCCGGTCTCTGCGGCGATGTCGGCCATGACCTCCAGGGGGATGGGGCCGCGCGGATTGCGAGGCAGGCCGCGCTCGCGGGCGCCTTCGGGGCCGCCGACCAGCCAGCTGTAGTAGCTCTCTTCGATGGGGTGGTAGCGGGCCACCACGAAGAGCGAGGGGATGACGAGGGTGACCGCGAAGAGCGCGGTCACGACGGCGTGCAGCAGGGCGACGGCGTTGGAGGGGCGGCGCGGCTGGGCGGTTTTGGCGAAGCGCTTCATGAGGGCGCGCCAGGGGATGATCTCCATGGCTTTGGGCACCAGGCGCGCCAGGCCGGCGGCCGAAAAAACGAGCACCCAGGGGACGCTCAGCGCGAAGAGATCGACGCCCGAGGTGTAGGGGCTGCGCAGGACCAGGGGCAGCAGCAGGGTCAGGAAGAGCATGACGCCCGCCAAGCGCAGCAGCTCTTCTTGGTCGCCTTGGGGCGGGATGAGCCGGGTGTCGGGGACGGCGTCGGGCTGCACCGGCGCGAACGGCAGGTAGGACAGGAAGCCCAACAGCTTGCGCTCGCTCAGCCGGCGATACCACTGGCCCCAACGCAATCCGGCGGCGGCGAGGAGGAGCAGGGTGGGGGGCATGGTGGCCAAGAGGACGAAGGGGGCGGCGTGCCACGGCAGGCGCTCGTGGCCCCAGACCTGGCCGGCGTAGGAGAAGGGCTCGGCGGGTTTGCGCAAAAAGTGCGTGAGAAAGACGTGCAGGTGGGGCTTGAGGTCGAACCAAAGGTAGGGGTAGGCCGCGAAGCCAAGGGCCAGGCCGAGCGGGATGATGGAGAGGTTGCGCAGCGGCTCGGTTCCCTCGTGCTCGCGCCGCGGGCGAGTGGCGACGATGTAGAGCCAAGGCAGCCAGACCAGAAAGCCAAAGAACACGACGTGGACGCTGGCGGCAACGCCGAGGAGGGCGAAGAGGGTCGCCCAGCGGCTGCGCACCGCGACGTGCAGCAAATAGGCGGTGGCGGTGAGGACGAAGAGGGTCGACATGCCGAAGCCGACCATAGTCGCCAGACCGAAGATGCGCGGCACGCTCGCCGCGCCGATGGCCGCGGTCAGGGCGCCGACGGCGCCGCCGACCTCCATCCCCATGAGGCCGAGGAAGAGGACGAAGAGGGCGAAGAAGACGGCGTTGGTGCGTGCGGCGACGCGGGCGGTGGAGGTCTCGGAGGCGCTCAGGGCCTTGGCGCTGGCGACGAGCGCCGGCATCAAGGGGGGCAACGCCGAGTTCGGGGCGAAGCTCTTGGTGATCAGGGCCTCGTTCTTGGGGTTGAGGTCGTTTCGGCCCAACCAGGCCTGGTAGAATTCGATGCGCTGATTGGCCGCGTCCAAGAGCCACATGGAGTCGTTGGTGAGGCCGCGGTCGCGGCTGGCCCGCTCGGCCACTATGCCGGAGAGCACCGCGATGACGAGCAGACAGGCCACCGTCCAAATGCTGGCCTTCGACAGCTGTCGGGCAAAGAACGCGCGCGCGGGTGTGAGTCCAATATTCATCGAGGGGTTTTGGCCTCCTTCGCCGCAGCATTGGGACCGACCAGCGCCTTGGACCGGCTGTCGACCGCTTTGGCAGCAGGCATCGGCACGAGCTCTCCGTCGAAGCAGAAGTGCCGACGTCCGTCGTCCGGGGACGAGACCGTGAACGTGATGTCGACGACCTCGGGCGCGCCAGCGTCTCTGGTGAGCGCGAAGGGGTTCCAGCCTTTGCGGCTGGGCAGAACCCGTTTGACCTTCTCCTCGCCGTCGAGCAGGACCCTGAAGGTGACCGGGCTGACCTCGCCGCCGGAGACGGCCAAGTCGGCCAGCGCGTAGCGGCCTTTGAGCTGTCCTTGCAGGTGCAGCTTGGGCAGGGTGACGCGCAGCTCGTAGCCGGCCAACGGGTGGGCCCAGACGCACGGCTCGGATTTGCCCTGCACCGTGACGTTCGCCAGACCGACCCAGTTCCACGAGTTGGGTCCGCAATAGAGGCGGCCGAAGCGCCACTGGGTGCAGGGAATGTCGGGCTTGTCCTTGGTCTCGGAGACGTAGACGGCCGTGGCGCTGTCGACGCGGTCGCTGAGCTGGAGGGCTTTGCTCTCGTCCTTGCTCTGCCACTCGAGGAGCTTGAGCCCCTTCTCTCGCCGCAGCTCCCGGCCCTCGTAGCGCTTGGGGGTTTTGAGCATGGTCGCGACCGAGCTGACGACCCAATAGCGGTCGTGATTGACGCTGACCGGCGTGTCCGCGGGCACCAAGCGCGGCGAGAAACCAGTGAGATCGCCGAGGATGGGGGCGTTGGCGAAGACGACCTCCTCGAGCTGGGTACCGGCGATGAGCAGCTCGGCGGGACGCGCGCCGTCGGCCGCGGCGAGCTGCACGAGCTCGACGACGTCGCGTTCACGGTCGGTCCGCGAGGAGGCCATGAACGCGAGCGTGAGGCTGGTCAGGCCGATGCCCAAATAGAGAACGCAGGCCAGCAGGTCGCCCCAGTCCAGTGTGGAGTCAGTCTCATGTGGGCCTTCGTGCAAACCAATCTCCGCTCAAATTGTCGTGGAGGACCCCTCTCACGCCTAAACAACGGCTCCCCTATATGATAATCGAGCGCACTTGGGAACAAGACGTCCTGAAGACAGGGACACGGCAGGGGTGGCGAGATGAGTGGAGTGTTGGAAGAAGAGGCGGAGATGAGCCTGCGCGAGCTGCAAGCTCGGGTCGACGGCTGGATTTCGCAATACGAGGAGGGGTACTTCCCGCCGTTGGCGAGTCTGGCGCGGCTGGTCGAGGAGGTGGGTGAGCTGTCGCGGGCGCTGAGCCATCACGACGGTTTCAAGGCGCCCAAGCCCGGCGAGGCGCTGGGCGAGATCGGCGAGGAGCTCGGGGACATCGTATTCGTGGTGGTGTGCCTGGCGAATCAGTTCGGTCTGGACCTGCAGAGCGTGATGCAGGGGGTGTTGAAGAAGATCGTCGAGCGCGACTCGGAGCGCTGGACGAAGAAGGAGGTCTTGGAGGGTCCTGTTTGAGGGTGCGCGAATGCGGCGGCGATGGGCTCGGCCGGCAACGACACGACAGGGCGCCGAGTCTCATTTTGCTGCTTGACTCTTGGAGCCTCGTTGGCTATTGTTCGCCGTCCTGTCTCGAGGCCGCCCGAAAATGGCCGTAAACGCTATGGAAATTCGGGGGTTGCGAGTCGAGCGTTCGATTCATCAAGTGGAACAAGGGTTTCGACATGTACGCCGTGATTCGTACGGGTGGTAAGCAGTATCGGGTCAATCAGAACGACCTGCTCAAGATCGAAAAAGTGACCGAAGCCAAGGGCGAGACTATCGATTTCGAGGTCTTGGCCGTTGGTGAGGGTGCGGACCTGAAGGTTGGCACTCCATTGGTCGTTGGCGCCAAGGTCTCCGGGCTGATCGTTCGTCATGCACGAAGCCGGAAGATCTTGATCGGCAAGTTCAAGCGTCGCAAGAAATACCGTTGCAAGAACGGGCATCGTCAGCACTTTACCGAGGTCCGGATCACTTCGATCGTGGGCTAGAACTCAAGCAGCGACTCGTCAGGGAAGACCCCCGAGTGAACGTCGTCGTGTGTCGCCCTTTGTCTGAGGGTGGGCGCTCGGCCACAGGAGATGTGAGATGGCGCATAAGAAAGGCCAAGGCTCTAGCCGCAACGGTCGCGACAGCAATGCCCAATTCCGGGGCATCAAGCTGTACGGCGGCCAGAGTGCGACTGCAGGGAGCATCATCGTTCGTCAGCGTGGCACGCAGATCCATGCTGGCGTGAACGTCGGCATCGGTAAGGACTGGACGCTCTACGCGCTCATCGATGGCGTCATCCGCTACGAGCGTTTCGGCAAGGACCGACGTCGCGTCTGTGTCGATGCCGTGGTCGAGCAAGCGAGCGCCTAAGGGTTCGCGTAGGAATAACTTCCGAGGTGCTGAGCGTCGAGGCGCACATCTGCCAAGGCGCGAGGACGAGGCGTAGCGCCGCTACGTCGAGGACGACGCAACGCAGGCAGATGGGATGGATCGGCGCTCAGAGACCGGAAGTTGTTTCTGCGCGAGCCCGCCCTGCGCGTCGCTTCTCTAGAGCATCGACTGAGTCTGTGCGGGTTTGGGCTCGCTGAGTGCTGGACCGATTTTTTGGGCCCGGCCAGGCGAGCCCGTTTGGACGGTAGCCCGACTGGGGGACGAGCCTGGCTCTTTTGCTGGCCTTTGGCTCGCGATGCGATTATTACAGCCCATGGATAGGCAGCGAATCACACCGCTGCCTTGTCGTTGCGCCTGGCGACCCTCGAGTCGCCTTTCTCATTTTGGGGCCCCCTCTCCCTGGCGGGCCCTGGTGGGAGAGGGGAGCTCCAGGATCCCTTATGCCGCCGAAGGGTCCCGCACGTCGAAGTTTAAGTTTGCCTCGTCACCCAGAACGGGACTCCCTCTCCCGCTAGTGTAAACC
>PFUG01000193.1 GCA_002789955.1 Deltaproteobacteria bacterium CG_4_9_14_3_um_filter_63_12
AACATTCCCCAGCCCAAGGTGCAACCTTGGGCAACCGACGCCCGCCCGCGCGATCCCACAAGTGTACAAACTCCAGGGAAGTGTACAAACTCCAGGCGCGCAACCTGTTGCGCGCGTCCTGCGCGCAACCCTTCGGGTTTACACGACTCTCCGCCATCCCTGGCTGCGAGTTGTCTGGACCCGACAACACGTATTGCTAGAGCAACTCTGCCAAAAGTCGGCGCTTCGCGCGCTCAGAGCCGCAAGCCCCAAGCGCAAAAAGCCAAATCACGCCACCGCTGAGAATGCCTTTGACTCGCCAGACAGACTGGCTAACGTGTCCGCTTTCGACACCGGCCGGCCCGTGCTAGAACCCCTCATCGAGTTTCGAACGCAGGGAATCGCCACTGAGAAGACGCCCGATCGACCCCAAATCCGCACGCCGCAAACGCCACAAGATACCGCGCCTGCGAAGAGGCCGATCGCCACCAGGAGAATAGAGATGCGCCGCAGATCCTTCCTACACGCTACGCTCGTGACCGCTGGCAGCATGGCCCTTGGGCTCGGATGCGATGACGAAGGGAACAAGACCAATCCCGACGCCCTTGACAGCACGGGCGACACCACGGACGACACCTCTGGCGAGAGCTTCGAAGCAGGCGACGCCTACTTCCCGCAGTCGATCTGCTCCGGCGACCCCAAGCCCAACTCGGTCATCCTCTGGGCCCGCGTCGAGGACGCGGCGTCGAGCGGTGACCTGAGCCTCCTGCTCGACGTCGCCGCCGACGAGCTCTTCACCGAGCTGGTCACCATCAACGGGGCCACGCGCGTCGAGCTCACGGCCCAGGCCGACTTCGACCACTGCGTCAAAGTCCGACTGGCCGACCTCGAGCCGGCGACCACCTACTACTACCGCTTCATCTACGAGGTGGGTGGCCTGAAGTACGTCACCCACACCGGCCGCACCAAGACCGCGCCCGCCGCTGACGCCGACGTCCCAGTGCGCTTCGCGTGGGCCTCCTGCCAGGACTACAACGGCAAGTACTACAACACCTACAAACGCATGCTGCGCGAGGAACTCGATTTCTTCGTGCACCTGGGCGACTACGTCTACGAGACCACCGGCGACCCGCAGTTCCAGACCACTACGCCGGATCGCGTCGTCAAGTTCCAAGACGAAGCCGGCGCCATCGTCTTCAACGAGGGCACCGAGGAGCAGTTCTTCGCTGCCAAGTCGCTCAGCAACTACCGCGATCTCTATAAGACCTACCGCAGCGACAAGAACCTGCAGGCTGTCCACGAGAAGCTCCCCATGATCGCCATCTGGGACGACCACGAGTACTCGGACGACTGCTTCGGCGCCACGGCCACCTACTACGATGGCCACCAGGACGAGTACGACGAGAGCCGCCGCAAGAACGCCAACCAGGCCTGGTTCGAGTACATGCCGGTCGACTACGAGGACCCGGCCTTTGTCTACGACGCCTCCAAGCCGTACCTGCAAGACCTCACCATCTATCGCTCGTTCGAATACGGCGCCCATATGCAGCTCGTCGTGACCGACCTGCGCAGCTACCGCGCCGACCATGTCATCGCCGAGGACGCCTTCCCCGGCACGGTCCTGGTCGAGCAGGCCGAGCTCATCGCTGACCTGGGGGCGCTCCCTGGTTGGGCCGATCCCTACGTCAACATCGACGACTACGCCGCGGGCATCTACGTGGCGCCCCTGAAGACCGCCGCCGCCGACCCGGCCTCCGTCGCAGGCCTGGTCAGCGCCAGCTACATCAACGTCGTGGTCGCCGCCCTCAACGAGACCCTCGAGCCGGCAAACCAGCTCCCCCTCATCGACGCCACCGAGCTCGCGACCTTCGAACGCGGCCTCACCAACCGCGCTTGCGGCAAGCTCGGCGCCTACGCCCAGACCGGCTCGCGCTATCTCGTCGTCAAGGACCCCTTCCACTATTGGTGCGGCAAACACTACGCCAGCACCT
The DNA here is from genome assembly GCA_002789955.1 of Deltaproteobacteria bacterium CG_4_9_14_3_um_filter_63_12. Classification (GTDB taxonomy): domain Bacteria; phylum Myxococcota_A; class Bradymonadia; order UBA4248; family UM-FILTER-63-12; genus UM-FILTER-63-12. Next base: position 1,971 of record PFUG01000193.1, read on the forward strand.
CCGGCGCCAGCGAGACCGTCATGGGCGCCACGCAGCGCACCTGGTTCCTCGACAAGATGAAGAACAGCACCAAGACATGGAAGGTCTGGGGCAACGAGTACATGCTCACCCAGCGCGCCGTCGATCTCACCCAGAACCCTGCTCTCGAGGACGGCTCCCTCTTCAAGAACAAGTTCCTCCTCTCCGCCGAGGACTGGGATGGTTTCCCCAACGAGCGCGACTTCATGCTCTCCGAACTTGCGGCCGTCGGAAACGTCGTCGCCCTCACCGGCGACATCCACGCCTTCTTCACTGGAACGCCGCTGGTGCGCGACGACATGAGCAAGCGCATCGTCGAGTTCACCGGCGCCGGCATCTCCTCGGGCTCCTACCGGCAGATGCTCTCCAACGTCGCCAACAGCGATCCCGCCCTCCTCGCCGCGGGCGCCGCGTTGCTCGCCTTGGGCATCGAGTCCCTCTTGAAGGACCCAGCGACCAAGCCCAACCCGCCCATGGCCTACACCAACACCGATACCCAGGGTTTCTCCATCGCCGAAGTCGATGCCACGAAGTTCAAGGCCACGTACTACGCCATCTCACCCAAGAACGTGGGCCTCGATCTGGCCGACGCCGACGTCGACGCCGAGTTCAAGCTGACCCGCTTCTACACCGAGGCCGGCTCCAACGAACTCTACATGGAGGACGCCGCGGGTGGCGCCGCCAAACGTTGGGACCCCCCGACCATGTCGTGGGTGTAAGGACGATGAGCTTGGACGAGCGCCGCAAGATGACCTCTGCCGAGGAGCCCGCGAGGGAGCCTCAGCGAGGGCCACTTTGGATTCTTGTGAGCCGAGCACGGGGAACCGGGCTCTTGGCGCTCGTCTGCGCTCTGTGCTGCGTCGGGGCCTGCAGTCGCAACCCCGTCGACGCAGAGACGCCCGAGGAGGCCGCTCGCATCTGGGCGCAGCTCATCTGCGAGAGCCGGGCGAGCGGCGTCGACGCCGAGCTCGAGGCCATCGAGAGGCGGAGAGATTTGCTCAAGAAGCGGGCTCGCCTCGTGCCCACCGACGAGGCGGCCAGCGAGGGCGTCATCGACTACGAGGTCTTGGCCACGTTCGTCGCCGAGAACCAAGACGACCTCGAGGCCTGCAAGATCTCGGTCCAAGACAAGAGCGAGCGGGGCGAGAAGAAGTTCTGGCTCGACGTCAGCGTGGCGTTTCAACGAGTCGCCGTCTCGGAGACGCCGAAACTCGAGGAGGTGGTCCTGCGACTCGGCGTCGAGACCACCCTCATCGACGAGGTCTGGCGGATCACGGCCGAGTCGCCCAACCTGCCGCGCCACGACGACCTGCGGGTCTTCGACCAAGAAGCCGACCGTCCGTTCTACTTCTGAACCGCGAGAGGCGACTCTACGAACCGCGCGCGCTCGGGAGCGAAGGCGTACACACGGCTCTCGCCTGCACGAGCGGCGCTCACCGCGACGACGAGGAGCACGACTCCAGGATAAGCGGGTCGAGGCCCGTCGCGCCAAGGGATGACGGCAGCCCGCTGATCGGCGTCGGAGAGCTCGGCGCTGGCGTCTGGATGGGAGTGGAAGATGGCGAGCAGGTGCTCCCCCCGCGCCTCGGACTCGACGATCGCGCGAGGGTCGAGCACAAAGCCACGCTCTGGGTGCGCGAGTTCCATGTTCGGCGCGAGCCGCACCTCGAGCGCTCCGGACGAAGTCCGCACCACTAGGCCGCAGACTTCATGCGGATAGCCGACCTCGGCGGCGCGCCGGATTAGCTCTGCAACGGGGTCCAGTAAGAGCAGTTGCGGCTGAGTGCTCATAGGCGTCCTCTGGTGCGCCAGGCAAAGCCTGGTCAGTCTCGTCGGGGTCGGGTCGAGACTTGTCAACTTCTCGCTCGCCGCTCCGAGGCTCCTTGATGCTCCCTGGTTACCAGACCTTTACCGAACGTCATACTTGATGGGTCGACCAGCGTGAGCAACACGCCCTTCTTGGAGTTGATGATCGCCGCGCAGAGCCGGTAGTTCGCCCACTCATAGATTTGGTCCCGCGCGGTCGACTTTGGGAGTACGTGGTCGACGGTAGGACTGCCTGTTGCGTGATGGATGTACATAGCCAAGTACGCGCAGCGTCGTTCATACGCGACGAGCATCTCTGGCAGCACAGCGCGCCAGTAAGGCGGAAACGCCTCCGAGGGGCCGAGGCCGAGGGTCGG
>PFUG01000122.1 GCA_002789955.1 Deltaproteobacteria bacterium CG_4_9_14_3_um_filter_63_12
CAGGACTCGGTCCGAAAGAGGAAGTCGTTGGCTTGCTCTGGTTCGTCCCGCCGCAACCAGAAGTCCGCAAAGATCGCCCGTCTGAAGGTCGAGCGAATGGGGCCTGGGCTGAGCTGCGCATCTAACGAACAGCTCAGCTCGAGGCGTCGGTCCGCATCCCCGCCTGTGAGAAAAAAAATGGGCAGCGCCGCCCTCTCCGTGCCGCTGCGAAACAAGGATTCGAAGGCGCGCCTCGCGTGGGCCTTAGCGCCGACAAACCACAGCAAATAGGCGTAACTTCCCTCTTGTTCGCCACGTTCGGACCAGAGCACCTCGCCGATCAAATCGTCGAAGAGTTGCTTGATGGTAGGCTGCTGACGAGACCGGGAGATTTCGGCTGACGGAGTACTTGGATTCACGAGAATCTGTGATGAGACGTGGCGAAGAGCCACCGACGTTAGGGGGTTCGACGCCTCTGAGCAAGAAGAGACGAAGGTCTCTTCGGCCAGATAGTGAGCGCAAGCCGATTCGAACACCAACGATCGAGGACTTGCGAAGCGAGGGTGCATGCTCTACGAAACTCTTCGCCTCGATGCGCGCGCGTTCAATCCAGCGTCGAAGCACACTCGAACGAAGGTGCCATGACACTCGAAGTGAAAATGTGGGGTCGCATCGGGAAACTCGCGGCACCAGTCATCCTCGCGATGCTCACCCAGACCGCGATCAACATCATGGACACCGTGATGGTCGGGTGGCTCGAGCCGAGCTACTCCATCGCAGGACAGAGCGCGCTCGGATACAGCCTGCCTTTGCTGTGGTCCGTCGGCGGATTTCTCTCGGCGCTCTCCGTGGGGACGCTCGCCATCACCGCTCGTCGATTCGGCGAAGGCAAGTTCGAAAAATCGGGGCAGACCCTCACCAACTCGGTCACGATCGCGGTCATCAGCGGCATCGTCTTCTCCATCGGTTCGTACCTGGCCGTTCCTTACGTATTTCCACTCTTGAACGACAACGAGAGTGTGCTGGCGTTCGGGATCCCGTACGCCCAGCTGCGCTTACTTGGCGTCCTCAGTATGGTGGCGACAATCTCCTTCAAGAGCTTCTTCGACGGCATCGGCAAGACCCACGTTCACATGGTCATCGCGATCATCATGAACGCCGCCAACATCATCCTGAACTACCTGCTCATTTTTGGCATTGGGCCGTTTCCCAGGCTCTACGTCGCAGGGGCCGGCCTGGCGAGCTTGATCGCCACCTACATCGGCCTCGCGATCATGATACTGTGGGCGTTGTCTCCGAAATACATAAAGAAGTTCAAGTACTTCAGTCGGTCCAAGCTGAGCAAGAAGGTGGCCTGGGCCATCGTTCGAATCTCGTTCCCAAGCGGCCTAGCGACGGTCTTCGCCATGTTGGGCTTCCTGATGTTCCTCAAGATCGTCGGATACCTCGACACCATGGCGGTCGAGGAGACCCTGTCCGCGACCGCCGCCTACGGCGGTCCCTTCGCCAAGAGTTTCGCTTCGTTGCAGCACCAACTCTTCGATTCCCACGACTTCTTCGGGCGGATTTACGTCTCCGATTTGGCGTTCATGTCGATCGAGGCCCGACCTCCCATCTTCGCTTCGGGTGCCAAGGTCATCATGGACCTCTTGAGCATCACGTTCATGAGCGCCATTGCGTTTGGGACCGCCACCGCGACGTTGGTCTCACAGTCCATGGGCAAGGGGGATCCAGAGCTCGCCGAGAAGTATGGCTGGGAGTCGGCCAAGCTGGGGGGCCTGCTCTTTGGGCTCATTGGGCTCTTGACCTTCATTTGGCCCGAAGTCGCGTTGGGGCTCCTCAGCCGTGACCAAGCCGTGATCACCGCAGCAATCCCGTCGATCCGCGTCTTGGCTTCCATCGAGTGGGCCATCGGGATTGGCCTGATCCTCACCCAAGCCCTATTCGGCGCCGGCAATTCCAAATTTGTAATGTACGTCGAGGGCACGCTGCACGTGGTCTGCCTGGTTCCACTGGCTTACATATTGGGCATTCGGCTCGAGCTCGGTCCGGTCGGAGTCTGGTCTTCCGCGGTGATCTACATCATTCTCTTGGCGAGCATCATGGGCTGGAAGTTTCGTGGTGGCTCCTGGAAGACCATCAAAGTCTGACCACAGTCGCCGATTCGAGTCTTCGCGGTTAGGCTCCGAGCGGTTACACTTCGCCGTGCAATCTCGCGACACTGAAGACCCGACGATGCCTCGCAATCTCCACCATGCCGGACCGAAAAGACTGGGACACCAGGCCGCCGGATCGAAAAGACTGGGACACCAGGCCCGCGCAAGCCTGTGTCGGCTGGCTCTCGTCGCGCTCCTCGCGACCTTCGTCAGCTCGAGCGTCGTGAGCTGCGCGGTGGAGAACGGCGTCGCGGAACAAGACACTGTGGAGCCGGACCCTGTTCCGACCGTGCCACCCTATGGGGCGGCGGTTCATGTGCGCGACATTTACCCCCCTAGTGGGGCCCAACAAGTCCCGACCAACACCCCAATTTACTTTGATTTCGACGCCTATCTCGATCCCTCGGAGCTCAGCTCTTCGACCGTTACCCTCGCCTCTGGCGGTGTGGCTGCGCCAAACCGAGTTCAATATGAGATGGTGTCCCGCAGGCTGACGGTTCGCTTGCTCCGCCCACTCGAGCCCGAGCTGCGTTACGAGCTGTCGCTCGACCCGGACACCATCCGAGGGGTGGATGGATCCCCCATGCTCTTCGCTCCAACCATTCGCTTCACGACGGGGGACGGAACGGCGGCCACCGAAGTGCACGGGACGCAACCCACGTGGGAGCACGTCCAGCACGTGCTTGATGAGGGCTGCGGCTGCCACCGATTGGCTGAGTACCCGCCCAATTGGTTTGCGCTCCCAGCGCTCGACTACGAGCGCATCGTTGGCCAGCCCAGCTTGCGCTCCCCGACTCGAGACCTCGTCGAGCCCTACCTTCCCAGCGAAAGTGTGCTGATGCACAAAGCGATACCGGACTACCCTGAGCGAGTCGGGACCGCGATGCCGCCACCGTGGTGGAGCCCCGAGCTCGAGCTCGGGGTGGAAATCTCCGCAAGACCCCTCACCGCCAACGAGCTGCGGATGATCGAGGTCTGGATCGCCGCCGGAGCAAAGCGATGAGCCGTCTTGGTGTGGTGGCGCTCTGCCTCTTGGTAGGTCTCCTCGCCGGCTGCAAGGCCGAGAAGCCTATTGTTGAGACGGACGCAACGCGGGAGTCCCCGTCGACCCTCGAGCCGGTCAGTACGGACGAGCTGCTGTCAATTGTTCACACACGGCGAGGTCGGCCCTTGGTGGTCCACTTTTGGGCGACCTGGTGCCCACCCTGTATCGAAGAGTGGGACGTGGTGCAGACCCTCTACTCCGAGCTCGGAACGAACGTCGAGCGGCTGACGGTGTCCCTCGATCGGCGTGAAGACCGAGGCAAGCTCGAGGCTTTTGTGGCACAGCACGAGAGCCATTCCCGCCAACTGTGGTGGACGAGCAGAGACGCCGATGCATTGCTCGAAGGCATCGGCGGTGCCTGGCAGGGCGAGCTCCCGGCGACCTTCGTTTTCGACACTCGGGGCGAGCGCAAAGGGGCGTTCCTGGGCAGCGTCGAGGCGGGCGCGCTCGAAAAGACCCTCGAGGAGCTTGGAGAGAGCGGTGCCCTAGGCTCGGCGGGCTCGCCTCGAGCCACCTCGGCGCCAGGAACCGAGCGAATTCTGGTCGCTGGCGCGGTGCCCTGCCTAACGGCTGAGGCCACAGCTCCACCCAGGACCCACATCAAGTCTCTGGCCGCCCGTCTGCAAACTCAAACAGGCCCAACGTTGTTGCACCTCTGGGCGGCCTGGTGCGTGAACTGTCGACACGAGTGGCCCGAGCTCATCGCCATCAGCGACGCCTATCGCAAACGCGGGCTGAAGCTGCTCTCGGTGGCGACCGATCCTCCCGAGGGGGAGGACCAACTGATCGACTACCTGTCATCGAACCCTCCCAACTTTCCGGTATTTTGGCTGGAGGAGGCGCCCGAAGAGCTGAAGGCCATCGTCGGGGAGAGCTGGGATGGCTCCCTGCCAGCGAGCTTTGTCTTTCGAGAAGGAAGGATGGTCTGGTCGAGGGTCGGGGAGCTGAGCGCGGAGGGCGTGCAGGTCGAATTCGACGAGCTGGTCGAAGCGACCCCCTAGTGTAACGCTTCACATGTGTCCGTGCTTATGAGCGTGGCC
>PFUG01000511.1 GCA_002789955.1 Deltaproteobacteria bacterium CG_4_9_14_3_um_filter_63_12
TGCGCCCATCAGAAAGCGTGGATGTACTGCCATCAGAGAACGAGAGCACGCTCAAGAAGTTGACAAGACGCGACCCGACCCCGGGAGGCAACCTCCTCAGCGGGGGAGCCGTCTTGCAAACACCCGACCCCGGGAGGCAACCTCCTCAGCGGGGGAGCCGTCTTGCAAACACCGAGCGAATGGGGTAGCAGATCGGTCTTGTTTCCCAGATGGCGATTGGACTGCGCACCGAGTGGTCACTGGTCGTGCCGCGGCCCGACAGGGACCACGCGCTGCGTGGCACCATGTGCGCAGCCTCGGGGTTTACTAGGCTCTCCGCTTCCAGGCTGCGAACTGCCGTGCCCGTCGGTTGTCGCCAAGCAATGGACCCACATGGACATGTTCCTCGAGACCATCATTCTCTTCCCCACAGTGATCTTCACGGTGCTCTTCATCATCGTGCTGCTCTACTGGCTCTTCGTCGTGTTCGGCGCCTTCGACATCGACCTCTTCGGCGGGAGCGACGGCCTCGTCGAGGGTGGCGCCGAAGCGGGCGCCGAGGGCTTGGCCGAAGGTGCGGCGCACGGCATTGCGGAGGGGGCGGCCCAGGGCATTGCGGAGGGGGCGGCCCAGGGCATCGCGGAGGGGGCGGCCCACGGCATCGCGGAGGGGGCGGCCCACGGCATCGCGGAGGGGGCGGCCAACGGCATCGCGGAGGGGGCGGCCCACGGTCTGACCGAAGGTGTGGCCGAAGGAGCGGCCGACGGGCTCGGCGACGGGCTGAGCGAGGGAGTCGCCCATGGCGCCACCGAAGGCGGGGCTCACGCCGCGGGGCACGGCGCCTTTACCGGTCTCTTGACGGCGTTGAAGCTGCGCTCTGCGCCTGTCACGGTGGTCTTCAGCCTCATTGTGCTCTGCGGCTGGGTGACGAGCTACGTCGGGACGCGCGTGCTGCAGGGGTCCCCTGCGCTCCCCACGTGGCTCTCCGGTCTATTGATCTTGCTCGTCGCGTTGCTGGTCGGCGTGGTGGTCACGTCCATCGTGATCCACCCGCTGGCTCCGATCTTCAGAACTCACCCGGCCGCCAAACCCACCGACCTCATCGGCAAGACGTGCATCGTGCGAACCGGACGGGTCGACGCAAAATTCGGCCAAGCCCGCTTCGAAAACGGAGGCTCCAGCCTGATCATTGACGTGCGCTGCGAGGAGGCGAATCGCCTCTCGGCCGGGAAAGTGGCGCTCATCATCGACTTCGACGAAGAGCGAGAGTTCTACTGGGTCGAACCCCTCGAGCCCATGCTCAGGCTTCCCTCCGAAATCTCCCAACCTTCCGACGACGACGACGAGAACTTGGTCTGAGCTTCGACCCTCGCCCGAGTCGGCGGGGTTTGCATGTCGGGCGGGGTAGAACTAAGAAACACGAACAACGAAAATCAAAAGCGGCTGGACGCCTCGGGATGGGACTACCCCCCCGTGAACTCCTGACTCTGCCGGACAAGCGAACTTCGCTGTTCGCGACTCACGGCCAAGACACCACACACGAAACCTTTCGGCCAGAGCTTCATCCCTCGGAGTGTTCGTCATGAGCGAAACGTATATTCTTGTTGGAGTCGTCGTTGGGACGATCATTCTCGTCTTGACCGGGTTGATGGTCATCATCGCCAAGTTTTACCGCAAGGTCGACCAGGGAAAGGCGCTGATCATCAACAAGATGGGCAATGAGCCAGACGTCACGTTCACAGGCGGGGTCGTCTATCCGATTATCCACCGGGCCGAAATCATGGACATCTCGGTGAAAACCATCGAGATCGACCGCCGCGGCAAGGACGGGTTGGTCTGCCAGGACAACATCCGCGCCGACATCAAGGTGACGTTCTTCGTGCGGGTCAACAAGTCCCCTCAGGACGTCCTGAAGGTCGCTCAGAGCATCGGCTGCGCCCGGGCTTCCGACCAGGACACCCTCGAAGAGCTCTTTGTGGCGAAGTTTTCCGAGGCCCTCAAGACCGTCGGTAAGCGCCTCGATTTCGAGGAACTCTACACCAAGCGCGCCGTCTTCCGTGACCAAATCATCGAGATCATCGGCGAGGACCTCAACGGCTTCAAGCTCGAAGACGCGGCCATCGACTACCTCGAGCAGACCCCCATCGAGCACCTCGACAAGGACAACATCCTCGACTCGCAAGGCATCCGGAAGATCACCGAGATCACCACCCAACAGAACGTACAGACCAACGAGCTCCGGCAGACCGAGCGCAAGGCCATGAAGAAGGAGGACGTGAGCGCCGACGAGGCCATGTTCGAGCTCGAGCGGCAGCGCGCCGACGCCGAAGCCCGTCGCGACCGAGAGATCGCCTCCGTGCGGGCCCGCGAGACCGCACAGACCAAGATGATCCAGTCCGAGGAGCTCTCGAAATCCGAGCGGGGACGCCTGAAAGCCGAGGAAGAGATCGCCATCGAGAGCGAGAACAAGATCCGTCAGGTCGAGGTGGCCGGGAAAAACCGCGAGCGCATCGTCGGCATCGAGACCGAGCGCGTCGCCAAGGACCGCCAGCTCGAAGCGATTCAGCGCGAGCGCGAGGTCGAGCTCAAACGCATCAATAAAGACAAAGAGGTCGAGGTCGAGAAGAAGAACATCGCCGACGTCGTCGCCGAGCGCATCGCCGTCGAGAAGAACGTCGCCGAACAAGAGGAAGCCATCAAAGATTTGCGGCTCCTCGCCGACGCCACTCGCAACAAGAACGCCAAGATCATCACCGCCGAAGGTGAGGCTCAAGAGAAGCTCGTCAAGGACATCAAGGGCGCCGAGGCCGCCGAGGAAGTGGCCAAGTACCATGCCCGCGAGCGTCTGACCCTCGCCGAAGCCGACCGCGAGTCCTCCGACAAGCACGCCCAGGCCAAGATCCGCATGGCCGAAGGAACCCAGGCCGAGGCTGCCGCCGAGGGGCTCGCCGCCGTCAGAGTGCGCGAGGCCGACGCTGTGGCGGTCGAGAAGCTCGGCATCGCCGAAGCCCGCGTCGCGCTCCAGAAGTATGAAGCCGGCGCTCAGGGCGAGGAGAAGCAGGGCATGGCCAGGGCCCGCGTCAAAGAAGCCGACGCCGAGGCGCTGCAAAAGCTGGGGATGGCCGAAGCCGCCGTCATCCGCGAGAAACTCAACGCCGAAGCCGACGGCCAAGAGCGTCGCGGGCTCGCAGGAGCCAAGGTCAAGGAGGCCGACGCCGTCGCCAACGAGAAGCAGGGACTCGCCATCGCCAAGGTCAAGGAGGCCGACGCCGCCGCCCTCGAGAAGGAAGGGATCGCCAAGGCCATTGGCATCGAAAAAGAGGGCCTGGCGCATGCCGTCTCGATCAGAGAGAAGTTGGTCTCCGAGGCCGCCGGTCTGGCCCAGAAGGCCGAGGCCATGAAGGCGCTCGACGGCGTCGGGCGTGAGCACGAAGAGTTCAGGCTGCGTTTGGACAAGGAGAAGCAGGTCGACCTCGCCCAGATCGAGACCCGCATCGGCATCGCTCGGGCGCAGGCCGACATCCTCTCGCAAGCCTTCTCGTCGGCGAAGATCAACATCGTCGGCGGAGATGGACAGTTCTTCGACCGCTTCATCAGGGCCGTGTCCGTCAGCCAGTCCATCGACGGCTTCGTGGGCAACAGCGACTCCGTCCAGGCCGTGCTCAGCGAGTACTTGGACGGCGAGTCCAGCTTGCCGGCCGACCTCAAGGAGGTGCTCACCAAGCCCGCCATCGGCGCGGAGACCATCCAGAGACTCTCGCTCTCCGCGCTGCTCGCCCGTTTGGCGACGGTGGAGCCCAGCGCCAAGAGCAAGATCATGGCGCTCATCGAAGAGGCGAAGAAGCTCGGGATCGACCAGCTCAAGGGATGAGTCGGGCCCGTGTTCCAGGAGGTGTGGGTGAGCGAAACGAGAGGCTCGGGCCTAGAGGGCATCATCCGCGCGTTGTTTTCACGGGGACGTGGGCGCGACGACCTGACGGAGCTGAAGTTGGCCCGGCCCAGCGCCGCTCACCCGCTCTTGGTGCAGAGCGCGGACAGCCTCTTGACCCTGGGCGTGGCGGTGGAGCTGCTCGCTGCGATTGGGGCCCGCAGGGGAGTCTCGCTGCCGGCCTCGAGTCTCGAGGTGATCCGGTCGCAAATCCGGCGGCGATTCAGCAAATCCGAGATGGCCCACGTGGAAGAGGAGGTCTTGCACATTCTCATCTGGCTCG
>PFUG01000491.1 GCA_002789955.1 Deltaproteobacteria bacterium CG_4_9_14_3_um_filter_63_12
CCATGATCACCTCCGTCAAGAGAGTCAAAAAGATCATGGCCAGTATAAACTACTTAGGTTCTAGTGTAACTATATTAATGGAACGCACTACTAGTGTCTGACCTGTTCTTCCTGCGGGGACGGGGGCCGCAGTTTTCTTTCTTAGGAGTGCGCGGGACACGAAGCCAGGGATTTCCTATCTACACGCCGTATCACCCCAACCGGGCCAACACCTAGGAGGGCTTTGTACTCAGCAATTCGTGCTTGAAACTTTCAAATATGGAAAGTATCGTGCACGAATGCAGACGCTGACCGAAACACTCCTCGAGGCCGGCTGGAACGATCGCGTCGTCTCTTCCGCGCAGATCGCTCGGCTCCTCCAGGGCTCCCCACAGAGTCGCTACAACCTCGTGAATCGCGCCCTCTCCCGCGGTGAGCTCGTGCGTCTTCGGCGAGGGCTCTATGTCCTCTCGGCCAAGCACTCCACAAAGGTACTCCATCCCTTTGTCCTCGCCCAAGCGCTCGTGCCGGGCTCCTACATTTCATTCGAGAGCGCGCTGAGCCACCATGGATGGCTCCCCGAGTCCGTCCCGCTCATACTCTCCGTCACATCGAATCGCCGCACCCTCGAGGTAGAGAATGCGCTCGGCACCTTCCGATTTTCGCCTCTGGTCACATCTCCCGGTCATTTTCTAGAGGCCGTCGAGCGCCTCGTCATCGACGGGCGGGTCGCGTTCGTTGCTCGGCCGCTTCGAGCCCTCCTGGACCTCATCAGCCAACGCAAGATCGAGCCCGGCGACGCTGGCGCCTTCGTGGATGGGATGCGGATCGACGCCGCATCCATCGCCGAGGTCCCAGCCATCACCTGGCGCGACGTGGGCCGTGCGTACACGCTGCGGCGCACACTTCGGTGTTTTGAGGCGCTCACCCAGGAGTACCGACGATGAACGAGTTGCTCCGGAGGCGAATTCGAGACCGCGCATCCAGCAGTGCTGTTGACGCCGAGCAAGCTCTGAAGGAGACCCTTCAGGAAATCGCGCTCTATGCGCTCTGGCAGACCGACTTCTTCGAACTTGCCCTCTTTCACGGGGGCACGAGTCTGCGGCTGCTGCATGGGTTGCCCCGTTTCTCTGAAGACCTCGACTTCCTCGCCATTGCTCCCGAGCCGCATTTTCGATGGTCGGGCTATTTCGACGCGCTAACGAGGGTGATGCGAGAGTTCGGTGTGAAGTGCGAGCTCAAAGAGCTGAACCCAGAGCGAGCCGTCCGCAAGGCGTTGCTCAAGGACAACTCGATTGTGAGCCAGCTCAACCTCGCGATTGTCGACAGTCGGCGCAAGCTCAAGGTGAAACTCGAGATCGACACCCATCCCCCCGCGGGCAGCGGCGCAATCTGGCAATTCGCAGAATTCCCGGCCGACTTTGAGGTCCACACACAAGACCTCGCGAGCAACTTCGCACTGAAACTCCATGCGCTGCTCTGTCGCGAGTATCTGAAAGGACGCGATTGGTATGACTTTGTCTGGTATTGCCGGCAGCGAGTCGTGCCAAATAGCGAGTTGTTGCGCCACGCCCTGCAGCAAACCGGCCCGTGGCGAGATCGTGACGTCAAGCCAGGTCCGACCTGGCTCACCGAGGCGCTCGAGGCGAAGGTTCGTGAAATCGACTGGGCACGAGCCGCCCGCGATGTGGAGCCCTTCCTTCATGCATCCGAGCGGGCGAGCTTGACGGTGTGGTCCGAGCGATTCTTTCTCGCCAAAGTGAAGCAACTCTCCGACGTGCCTTGACCCATCGTCGCGGATAAATCAGGCCAGGCCTCCGCGCTCCCCATGGCCGTGTTCGCCATACAATTCTTCACGTCGGCGTGGCCTCCCCAAGACTCTCTGCGGCTCTGCGCCTCCCCGCCTCCGCGTTGAGATCCGAAGCCAATCCCACCACAAACCCCGACCCCCAATCAGTAATACCCAGCCAACTGCACAAAATACAGATTCCCATACGCCCCAAACTCACTGGGAATCTTCGTACTCGGCAAGAAATCCGGCGACTCTCCCAACCCCACATAACCTCCCGCGCTCACCTCCGCCTCGTTCGAAAAGCGGTACACCAGGCTGGGGGCGAGCATCACGCTGGGATCACTCAGGTTGCCCAGCGCCGAGAGGGTCAGCGTCAGCAGGTCAGTCGCCGTCCAGCCGACCACCGCGCCCGCGTAGTAGCGGCCCATCCAGTAGACCTCGCCGCGACCCAACGCCTTGGACGGCTTGGCGGTGCCGGTGTTGTCGGTCTGGCTGCCGGCGCCGTTGTAGTGCAGCTCGAGGCTGGAAAACCAGCCGCTGCCGAAGGTGTCCAGCCCCGCGGTCACGCGGGGCAGGCCTACGCTCTGGTCGTCGAGGTCGAAAGCCGGCCAGGCCACCTCGCCGCGCACTCCGTAGACGTCGACCTCGGCGGAGACTCCGCCCAACAGCATGAGGTTCTCCCAGTCCTTGGCCACCGACAGAAAGAGATCTCCGAAGTCCAAGTAGGTCGTCCACTTGAGGCCCCCCGACAGGTCGTCAATGGAACCCCGGTCGACCACGACCCCCTCGAGCTCCGAGCCCTCGCCGTAGCTCGTCAACATGCGGACCGCGTCCACACCGGGCTTCTCGCTGAGGTCGAGCTCGAAGGGGCTGAAGGTCGTCCAGATGTCCGCCACCGTGAACAGCGACGAGCGCCCCCAGGTGATGGCTTGGCGGCCGACGGTGAAGTCGGCGAAGTCGAAGTAGAGCCGAAAGAAGAGTCGGTCGAGGTCGTGGACAAAAGTGTTCGTGGGCTTGTCGACAATCTTGGTGCTCAGGTCGACGCTGCGCTTGGGTTGGGCGGTGGCGCCCAGCCCAAGGCTGCTGCCCAAAGCCGTCGGTTCGCTCAACAGCTTCCAGAACAGCCGGTCGTGCACCTCCATGGTCAACCTCTCACCAAGGACCAGCTTCCACTCGACCCGCAGGACGTTGCTGCTCATGCCCAAGGTCTCGGGCAAGAGGCCGTCGCTGTCATAGGGGATGTGCTGCACGCCGGTCAGGGCCTTGAGATAGCCAGCCAAGTCGAGGGTGACGTCCTCGCCTTCGACCAGTGGGATGGTGGCAGAGGCCCGGGCCGACGCCAGCAGCAAACACAGGACGAGCGCGGAGCCAAGGAGACGTCGCATCAATGCACCTCGTCGGAGACGATCTCCCCGTCGCGCAACTGGATGACGCGCTTGGCGACCTCGAGGACGCGCTCGTCGTGGGAGGCGAAGAGGAAGGTGACGCCTTGCTCCTCGTTGAGCTCCTGCATGAGTTCGAGGAGCTGGATGGCAGCCTCCGAGTCGAGGTTCGCCGTCGGCTCATCGGCCAGCACCACTGCCGGCTTCGAAGCGATGGCCCGCACGACCGCGACGCGCTGCTGCTGCCCACCGCTCATTTCGTGCGGGCGTCGGTCCATCAGATTAGCAAGCCCCACGCGCTGCATGAGAGGCTCGACGATTTCACGCCTTTTCTGCTTGGCCACGCCTTGCAAATAGAGGGTGAACTCGGCGTTCTCGTAGGCCGAGAGCACGGGGACGAGGTTGTAGGCCTGGAAGATGAAGCCGATGCGCCGCAGACGGAAGAGCGCAGCCTGAGTGCGGTTCATCTTGGCGACGGGTCGGCCGTCCAGGGTGAGGCTGCCGGAGGTCGCCGCGTCGAGGCAGCCGATGAGGTTGAGGAGCGTCGACTTGCCCGAACCGGACGGGCCGGCCAGCGCCGCGAACTCCAAGGGCGCCAGCTCGAAGTTGACGCCTTTGAGGGCGTGCACCTCGATGGTGCCTTGTTGGTAGACGCGGCCCAGGTCGTGGGTCTCGACGATGTTCTGGGTGCTCATATCCGTTCCTTCGAGGCGGCCTGGCCGCCGCTATTCGTAAGTCTTCATGGCCTGCGCGGGCTCCATCCGGCTCGCCTTCCAGGCGGGATAGAGCGCGCTGAACAAAACCAAGAGAAAGACCAGCGAGGCCGCGATCCCCCAAGTGCTGGGGTTGAGCGCGCTGTTCATCATGGGGTCGGTGAGGGTCACGCCAGAGAAGTCGGCGTCGCCGTACAGCTCGGCCACATCGAGGCCGACGTCGCGGAACCAGACGTGGATGCCATAGCCGAGCAAGAACCCGCTCGTGAGGGCGACCAGCGCCACCAAGATGGTCTCGAAGACCACCAAGGTGGCTATTTTCGCGGGGTTCAGCCCTAGGGCGCCCAGCAGGCCCAGCTCCCGCACGCGCTCCATGACCGCCATGAGCAACGTGTTGGCAATGCCAAAGGCGACGATGATGAAGAGGATGACGTCAAAGATGTAGCCAAAGGAGCGGTCGACCTCGATGAATCCCACCAGCTCGGGCACCGCCTCGTCCCAGTTCAAGAGCTCGAGCCCCGCGGCGTGCGCGCCGAGCGCCTTGCGCACGGCGTCGCGCGTCTCGAAGCGGTGGCTGTCCTCGTCGATGACCACGCCGAGCTGCGTCAGGCCCTCGCCGAGGCCGATGGCCTTCTGAGCGTCCGCCAAGTGAACGTAGGCCGAGGAGTCGTCAATGGCTTCGAACTGCGTGTCCAGAACTCCCCCGAGGTGGAACAAGGCGCGCACGACCTCGCCGTTGGGGGCCGTGGCGGTGAGCACGACGCGATCTCCCAGTTTGACGCCCAGCTCGTCGACGACCCCGATACCCAGCACGATCTTACCATTGGGTTCGGCGGCGACGAACGCCCCGCCGTCGACCACGAAGGGAGAGAGCTTGTCGAGTTCAGGGTCCTCGTCGGGGACAACGCCGGTGACCCGTGCCCCAGTGCTGCCAGTCGGAGAGGTCAGGAGGGCGTTGATGTAGACCTTGCGTTGGACCCGGCGGATGCCTTCGACGCCCTCGAGGGCTTGCAAGATCGGCGCAGGGTCCGCGATGAAAGCCTCGTTGGTCTGGTTCTCCCAGTAGCCCTCGCCGTGAATGAGGAGGTTGCCGCCGGCGCCCTCGGCCGCGGCTTTTTCCATCTTCGTGTAGTTGGACTCAGAGACCCCCAAAGAGACGAGGATCAGCGCGAAGGTGAAGGCGATGGCGGAGACGACGATCAGCGTGCGCGGCTTGTTGCGCCAGATGTTGCGCCAGGCGAGCTTCCACATGTCAGGACCTCCCCGAGATGGCGCGCATGGGGTTGAGGCGCGAAGCGCTCGTGGCCGGCCAAAGCCCACAGAGGATGCCGACGAAGGCAATGACCACCACAGGGTCGACGACGTGCTGGAGCTCGAGGTCGAAGTAGGTGCGCTCGGAGAACGAGACCCCCATGAAAGAGATGTTCTCGGCGCTGGAAAAGACGCTGTAATCGAGGCCGACGACGGTGTGGTATTCGGAGATCGTTGCACCGAGGGCAGCGCCCAGGGCCGCTCCCAGCAGCGTCAGCACCAGAGTCTCCACCACGATGGACAGCCACAGCTTGGCCGGGCTGATGCCCACGGCGAGGAGCACTCCGAACTCGCGGCGACGCTCTAGGGCGCTCATGCGCTGGGCGTTGAGGATGCCCAGCCCGGCGATGAGGTAGATGATGAAGTAGAGCACTCCAGTGCTCTGGCTGTTCATCTCGACCATTTTGGACATCTGCGGTCTGACCTTCTCCCAGGTCCGGGAGACCAGGAGCCTCTTGGGGTCTTGCTCGCCGTCCACCGTGACCAGCGCGGCCACCGCGGCCGAGACCTCGGCGATGGCGCTCAGGTCTGTGACCTTGATGCTGACCTCGTGGGCCTGCCCGTCGAGCGCGGCGACGTATTGCACATCGTCGATGTGCATGAAGACGGTGTTGCGGTCGATGAGGGTGCTGCCGGTCTTGACGACCCCGATGACCTTGCCGAGCTCGTTGCCCAGCGAGCCGTCGGCGGCCTGCAAGAAGAGCACGAGCTCGTCGCCGACCTCGACCTGCAGCAGCTTGGCGAGGGCGGCGCCGAGGACCAGCTCGCGGGGACCAGGCCCAGCGGGCGTCTCGGAGAGCCAGCTTCCCGCTTGCAGTCCGTCGACAACGCTGGTGACGCGCCGCTCGTCTTCGGGCTGCACGCCGGTGATGCGGGCGACCTGCGAGCGCTCCTCGTTGCCGACCAGCCCGTAGACGTGAACTCGCGCCACGGCGCCGCCGACGTTCTCGAGCTTGCGAACCTCATCGAGGTGCGCACCGCTGACGGGGAAGCTGTTGTAGAGGTTCGCTTTGTCGATGTAGGCCTGGCTCTGGACCTGGACCTGGCCGATGTCGAGGGACGTCGCGCCCTTGATCAGTAGGTCGTTGAACGAGTCCATCCAGCACACCATCCACACCAAGATCGCCACGGCTACGGCAATGCCGCTCGCAGTCAGCAGACTGCGCCAGCGCTTGCGGAAGAGGTTACGAATAGCCAACCGAAAGATCATGTCACGCCTCTGAGTCGCGCTCTAATCCAGAACGAACGAACCCACCGCAAACCCGCGGCGACTGTGAACGTCGGACTCCCCTCGCCCACGAAGTGGGAGAGGGGCCACGGGTGAAGGCTACTTCTGCGCCGCCTTGCGCAGCCCGCGAGCCGTGAAGAGGTCGTCGTCAAGAGCGATGTCGAACTCGATGGTCACATAGGAGAACTGCGTCTTCTCGTCCGGTGCGTCGGCCGGAATGATGGACATGAGGGTCGGGATCCTGCGCCCGCCCATCTCCTTGATGTCGTCGAAGGTCATGGTCCGCACCAGCTCCTCGCCGTCATAGTACATGGCGCGCACGGGGATCCAGTCCTTCTCGGTCATCCACTGCACGACCTTGGTGTAGACCACGGGGGCGTCGGGTTTGGGCGTGCTGGTGGCCACGAGGTAAGTCGTGTCCCCCTCTTTCTCCCAGCTCAGGACGGTGTCGTAGTCGTCTTCCCAGCTCGACTCGCGCATCATGTCGTCGTTGGTGAAGTGACTGCCCATCCAGCCATCGGAGAGCATGCCGGTGGGCACGCGCATCATGCGGTCGGCGCGCGGGGCGTAGTTCCACAGCCCTTCGTCGGTGCGCAACGTGGCGGTCCCGGCCTCCTTGGCGGGCGAGCGGATGACGATCAAGGCGAAGTCTTCGCCTTTGGTCCACATCTCCATCTCCAGCGTGCGGCTCCAGTTTGCCGTCACGATGTCCATCTTCAGCTCGCCGTGCGACGCCTTCGAGCGGAAGAGGTCATCGAGGTTCTGCGTCACGGCCTTGATGTCTGGGAGAGGATTCTCTTGTGCGGATAGCGCGCCAGGAAAGAGGAGCGCGGAGAGCAGGACAGAGAGCAACCAGGATGTCTTCATCTCAAGCCTCCGGTGCCTCGACCATGCGGCGGATCATGTCGAGCGCGACGGTGGTCAAGCGCTCGAGCTCTTCTCTCGAGTAGTCGTGCCAGCTCTCGACGAACCAGCGATCGATGGCGACGTCGAGGGCGTTCATGACGGCCAGCAGGAGCTCCAACGGGAGGTCGTTCCGCACCTGGCCGATCTCTTGGCCCCGCACCAAGATCGCGGCCCACAAGCTCCTGCCGTGGGCGAGCAGCGGCGCCAGTCGGTCTTTGAGCTCGGGGTCGTCGACCGAGGTGTACAGCTGCTTTCCGACGGCCACGAGCCAAGGGTGGTCGTCGGTGTAGGTCATCATGCGGTCGTTCATGGCCATCAAGGCCGGCCAGAAGGTCTCCACGGTGAGCGTTTGCGGGTCGAAGTCGACGCTCTGGAAGACCTCCTCGAGGGCGTGGGTGACGCAGGTCGCGAAGAGGTCGGCCTTGTCGTCGAAGTAGTAGTAGAAAGCGCCCTTGCTGATGTCGGTCTGGGCGATGATCTGGTTGAGCGAGGCGCCCTGGTAGCCGTGCAGCGCGAAGACCTGGCCCGCGCCGTCGATGATGCGGGCTTGCTTGTCGGGTTCGAGCTTGAAGAAGCGAGGACGAGGCATGTTTTCTCTGTCTTGGTCCGAGCGGACTCGCAGGCTGAGCCGTGAAACTGCCGGTTGGACTCAGCGGTTGGACCGTTGTTCAAACCACCGGTTTAGACCAGTGGTCTAATCAATGACGTCTGGGATTTTGGATGTCAACGGTGGAGTTTTTTCTTGGGGCTTGCTCGCTGAGCATCCGACACAAATGGCGAGGAGCGCGGTCGGACCTGCTTCCTAGAGGACTTTGATCGCGCGTAGGCACGCGAAAATCCGATCGCGCGTAGGCACGCCAGCAGTCTCGCTTCGAGACTGCTCGGTGCCGAGTAACGCGCGAAAAATCCGATTGACGTCTTGGGTCGCGGTTGCTATTTTTTCCATGGAGACGCATTCTTTACCATGCGTCGTCCAGAGGACAGAGAAAATGAGCCCCCCAAACTCCCAAGTCTCCGCGACGATCTCGACCACCACCAAAGAGAAGCTCGACCGCTTCACCGAAGAGCTCGGGTTGAAGAAGAACTTCGTCGTCGAGCAAGCGCTCTTGTACTTCATGGAGTCGCGACGCCAACTGCCCGACGAAGCCTTCATCCCGACGCGGCTCGTCCTCGACGATGAGGACCTGAATCGGATTGCCGAGTGTCTCCAAGCGGCGCCCGCACCCTCTCGTGCGCTCAGGGAGCTGATGCGTGGCACAGACGATTGAGATTCGGCCCTTGAGACCCACGGACGATCGGAGCGCTTTCTCGTGTGGGGAACCTGCGCTCGATCGCTTCTTCCAACACTATGCGGGCCAGAATCAGTTCAAGCTGAGGCTCGCCGTGACATATGTCGCGGTCCTAAATGAGCGAATCTTGGGATTCGTGACCCTCGCAGTCGGCACCATCGAAGGGCGTGAGGTGCCTAACGAAAGGCTGCGGCGACGGCTTCCGGCCTATCCTTTGCCGATCTTGCGACTCGCGCGCCTTGGCGTCGACCTCGCCGCCCAGGGTACGCATGTCGGTCAGCGGCTGACGCGGCATGTGCTCTCGCTCGCGCTCGAGGAGCGTGACAGCGCTGGTTGTGTTGGCGTCGTTGTGGACGCGAAGCTCGATGCCATCGGGTTTTACGAGAAGCTCGGGTTCATCCCCCTCGAGAGTGTCCGTGAGGGACGTCTCCACGGCGACTCTGTTCCCATGTTTCTCGACATCAACACGATCGCAAAAGCGCTCACTGACTAGCACGTTGCAATGGAGACCATGCTGGCGCCTGGCTTCTCGGACATGGGTATTGCAAAGTGATTCGGCACTCACAGCCTGTTGAGGCTTTCTAGAGAGCGGATGCCCGGATGCTCAGGACCCTTGCCATCTCCAACTACCGCTCCCTGCGCGAGCTCGTCGTCGGCTTGGGACAGTTGAACGTCATCACCGGCCCCAATGGCAGCGGCAAGTCGAACCTGTATCGGGCGCTGCGTTTGCTCAGCCAGACCGCCACGGGACGCGCCGGCGCATCGTTGGCCAACGAGGGCGGCCTCGACTCGGTGTTGTGGGCGGGCCCTGAGAACCACAGCCGAGAGATGAAGGATGGGACGCAGCCCATCGCAGCGACGATGAGGAGGAACCCCATCGCGCTCAAGCTGGGCTTCGCGGCCGATGATTTCTCCTACTCCATCGAGTTTGGCCTCACGACAACAGAGAGTGCCTCGGGTGGGGAAACACATTTCACGAAAGACCCGGAGATCAAGCGGGAGTGCATCTGGCACGGACCTCGATACAGGCGGGGTGCCGTCCTCCTAGATCGCAAACGCAACCTGGTTCTTCGTATGGACGAGTCGGACGACGTTGTGGTCACCGCAGACCTGGCGCCCTACGAGAGCCTGCTGTCTCGAATCGCCGACCCCATTCGGGCGCCCGAAGCCCTCATCGTGCGGGATGCCATTCAATCGTGGCGCTTCTACGACCACTTCCGCACCGACGCCCGCGCCCCCGCGCGCCAAATGCAGGTCGGCACGCGCACGCCGGTCTTGGACCACGACGGCCACGACCTCGCCGCAGCGCTGCAGACCATCATCGAGGACGGCGACCGCGCCGCCCTTCGCAACGCCATCGCCGATGCCTTCCCTGGCGGTCGCATCGAGGTCCACTCGGACCGCGGCCGTTTCTGGGTCGAGTTCCAACAGCACGGTCTCCTGCGCCCCCTGGATCAGTCCGAGCTCTCCGACGGGACCTTGCGCTTCCTGCTTTGGGTCGCAGCCCTGCTCACCCCGAGACCGCCGAGCATGATGGTGCTCAACGAGCCCGAGACCAGCTTGCACCCCGACCTGTTGCCCGCTCTGGCACGCCTGATCCTCAAGGCCTCGGAGAAGACCCAGATGTGGGTCGTCTCCCACGCCAGTCAGCTGACCGAGGCGCTGGCCGAGAGCCCTGAGTGTACCTCCATCGTGCTCGCCAAAGAGCTCGGCGCGACCTGTGTGTCCGGGCAGGGCTTGTTGACCAAGCCCACCTGGGATTGGCCACCAAGAAACTAGGACTGCGTGCTGCTCTTCGCCTCGGATTTCAACGCTAGGACGGGAAGGACGCCGAGTTGCAAGGAGAGGATGGCGGTGAGCACGATGCCCAGCACGCCGGCCATGTGGGGGGCCATCTCCAATTGCTTCCGCACGACCGATTTGGCTGGTTTTCCCGCGCCAAGCAACGACGACCTAAGTTCCCGTTTCGCTCTTACGGTCCTCCGTCTCGGGGTGCCGCAACAGGACCGGACGCCCAAAGACGGCGATGAGCACCAGTAGGCCGAGGAGAAGGAGCGCCAGCGGGTCGGTTCGAACGAGGCGAACGATAAGGGCAACCGAAGCAGCGGCGGCGGCCATCGCGCCAAACCCAGTGACGATCCGCAGGCCTGCCCGCTGACGAAAGGCGAGAGTTCCCACAACGGCAAAAGTGAAGAGAAAGGAGAGGCTGGCAGCTTCGACGAGCGTGGTGAGCGTTCCTACGGCCGCAAGGACCGCTGCGGCCAAACCCAGCCCGAGCACAGCCCGATTGGGTATACCGGCCTTGTTCTCATGTTCCAGAGCGGCCGGCAGCTCCCCGCCCTTGGCCACTTTGCTCGCGAGACGCGCCGTGGCGAAGAGCGTGGCGTTGATGGCCGACCCGGTGGAGAACGCCGCGGCAATCGTGACAATCACGAGGCCAACGCTACCCAAGGCCTGCTTCCCAGCGATGGCCAACGCGACCTCCTTGTTCTCCACGACCTGGTCCGCACCGATCAGCATGGCCGTACCGAGGGCAACGACAACATAAACGACGATGACCACGACGATGGCCGACAGCACCGCGCGCGGCAACGTCTTCTTCGGATCTTTGATGTCCTGGTAGTCGTAGGTCAGCAGTTGAAAGCCCTCGTAGGCCATGAAGACAGACGCAGCACCGAACAGCGCTGCGCTGAGCCCGGTGTCAGGCACGCCCTGCGAGAGCATCGAGGGAGCCCACTGTGCAAGCCCCCATCCGGCCAGCCCCACCAGCACGGCCAGCTTGAACCAAACGAGAAGAATCTCGACGCTGCCAGCCTTGCCGACGCCCCGCAGGTTTAGCCCAATGAACAAGGCCATGATGGCGACGCCAGCCACACGTGGGAACCATGACCCCAACTCCACGACGTACCCCAGGTACTGCCCGAAGGTGAAGGCATACACGGCATTGGTGAGCACGTAGCCGACGATGAGAACCCACGAGAGACTGCCGGCGAACCCCTGTGCATCGATCTCCCGGAGAAAGGTGAACGCTCCGCCCCCTTCGCCGTAATGGGCGGACAGCTTCACCTAGCTATACCCGGCGGCCAGGGCGATGAGGCCCGCGGTCGCGAAACTGAGCCAGGCCCATGCACCGGCGATCCCGATCACGACGCCCAGTGTCGAGAAGATCCCGCTGCCGACCATGCCGCCAACGGCCATCGACTAGGTCCCGTTGAACCCAAGTTTGGATTTCGAGCTTTTCACGTTACGTTCTTCCGACATTCTTTGCTGGCCACCCACCTCGATGTGGACATGGCTCCGCACAAGTGAGTCGGTTCCACTGCCCACGCAGCTCCACGCACTATCCATGCCGCATCGCGCGTAGGGACGCGAAGTGGCTCGCGAGCCACCTCTGTTCCGAGTAGCGCGCGAAAAATCTGCTCGACCACGCCGCCCGAGCCAACGACAGACGAGGTATTAGGACGACTTGCGAGAAGGAGTTGCCTCTCCGCAATCAGACTGATTGCCCGGGTACTTCATTATGAATGACCGGGATGGCCGGCCGTCGTCGTCAGCACGCCAGACTCCTTTGGACGACCTACACCAGCACGACCACCGCCAGCCCGGCCCCCGTCGCGGCGAGCAGGCAGGCGCCAACGAGCTTCCCAAAACCCCAGCCGCCCGAGTACCAGGCGATGCCTGACTTCACGAAGCTGTTGGAGACGACGGCAATGGTGATGCCGATGGCTCCGACCTCGCGCAACAACGTCCCGGCTGCGGTCTGCTCGGCGATGGTCAGAGTGATGGCGTCGACGTCGGCCAGCCCGCTCACGGCGGCGGCGAGGGTGAGGCCTTGGTCGCCGAGAAACTGCTTGGCCAGGCGCGCGACCAACAAGATCACGACGAAGAAGCCGGCGAACTTCAGGGCTGGCCCTACGGAGAAGGGGTTCTTGAGCTTCACTCGGTCGCTGCTGCCCTCCTCTTCGGCGCCCTTCTGGTTTGAGTTGAGCCATAACAGCGCGGCGGCCGCGGCGGCGACGGCCCCCATGGTGCCGATGGCCCAGGCCAGCCGCAGCATGAGCTCCCAGTCCAGGAGCCCGACGACGACGAGCACCCGGATGAACATCGTGGCGTTGGCTGCGACGGTGGCGAAGGCACACGCCGAGCGCAGGCTCGGCTCTTCTTTGGCCTGGGCCGCCATGGCGGCGGTGACTGCGGTGGAGGAGGTCAGGCCGCCGATGAGGCCGGTGATCCCAAGCCCCCGCTGGGCCCCCAACATGCGAGTCAGGAAATAGCCCACATAGCCGATGCCCGAGATCAGCACGACCAGGAACGTCACCTTGTAGGGGTTGAAGGCGCCGTAAGGATCGAGCGCGCGATTGGGCATGAGCGGCAGCAAGATGGCGATGACGACCAGGAACTTCAACGTGTCGGTGAGCTCGACGCGGCGCGCCTTCTTGGCCAGCGCGTGCGTCAGCGGCTTGGCCGACAGGATCGCCGTGAGCACGATGCCCAGGACGCCGGCGAGGTGGGGCGTGCCGTGGCAGAGCATGCCCAGGCCGCAGGTGGCCAGCGCCGCGACCTCCGACGTGATGCCGAAGCCCAGGTGGTGGGCGCGCACGTACATGGCGATGATGAGCAGGCCGACCGTGCCGAGGGCGACCGGGGCCACGTAGGGCGTGCGCTCCGAGACCAAGGCGGCGGCGAAGCCCAGCAACGACAGGACCGCGAAGGTGCGCAGGCCCATGGTGTCATCCAGGTCGCTCGCGCTCTCGGCGCGGTCCGCGGCGCTCAAGACCTCGCCTGCGTTCTGCCCATCGCTGCTGGTGTCCGAGCTCCCTTCTGGGGCTTGCCGGGGAAGGGCCGGCGAGGCGCTCCGTGCGCTGCCGGTCGACAAGATGCCCATGGAGCGCTCCAGGCCGACCAGCAGGCCGATGCCCAGCGCATATCCCATTTCGGTGAGCAGTGAGAGCTCCATCGTCGCCTCGGGGTTGAGTCTGGGGCCGATACTATCGGGGCTCGGCGTTCCTCGTCGAGCGGGCCGACAAAAGCGCCTCCTTCTTGCTCGCGATCGTACTCAAGTGACTGGGTTTGGCGTATATGGCCCGGTGCCTCAACCCTAAGCGGAAAGGGGGTCCGGGGGACAAAGTCCCCCGGCGGGTCAGGGCAGAGCCCTGCCTCCCTAATAGAGCCACACCCGATGGAGATTTCGCGAATGTCTGATGCCCTCGACCCCATCTTCCGTCCCCGCTCTGTCGCCGTCGTTGGCGCGACGAACAAAGAGGGCACCATCGGCCGCGAGCTGCTGGCCAATTTATTGCGCTCCGAGTTCACCGGCAAGGTCTTTCCGGTCAACCCGACAAAATCTGTCGTGCTGTGCATGAAGTCCTACGCGTCGGTCCTGGACCTCGAGGACCCGGTCGACCTGGCGATGATCTTGGTGGCCAAGGACCACGTGAAGCAGGTCGTCGAGGAATGCGCTCAGAAGGGCATCAAGGGCTTGGTGATCATCACCGCCGGATTCCGCGAGATCGGCGGCGAGGGGGTCGAGCGCGAGGAAGAGCTCAAGAAGATTCTCAAGGCGAATGGGATGCGCGCCATCGGTCCGAACTGCATGGGGGTCGTCAACACCGACCCAGAGTTCAGTCTCAACGCGACCTTCAGTCGAGTGCGTCCGCCAGTGGGCAACGTCGGCTTCATGACCCAGTCGGGCGCCTTGGGTGACGCCATCATCGCCCACGCCGAGCAGGTGGGCATTGGCTTCTCGATGTTCGCCTCCATGGGCAACAAGGCCGACGTCACTGGCAACGATCTTCTCGAGTATTGGGGCGAGGATCCGCGCACGGACGTGATCTTGCTATACTTGGAGTCGTTCGGAGACCCGAGGCGCTTCACCCGCGTGGCCCGCGGCATCTCGCGGCACAAACCCATCGTCGCGGTGAAAGCCGGCCGCACGGACGCAGGCGCCCGCGCGGCCTTCTCCCACACCGGCGCGCTGGCCGGTTTGGACGCAGGTGTGGACGCCCTCTTCGAGCAGTGCGGCGTGACCCGCGTGACCACCGTGCAGGAGCTCTTCGACGTGGCCCAAGCGCTCTCGGCGCAGCCCGTCCCCAACGGCAACCGCGTGGCCATCATCACCAACGCGGGCGGTCCAGGGATCATGGCGGCCGACGCTTGCGCGAGCCTGGGGCTCGAGGTGCCGGAGCTGTCCGCCTCAAGCCAGACGGCGCTGCGCGCCGTCTTGCGGCGCGAGGCCTCGGTGCGCAACCCTGTCGACGTCATCGCCAGCGGCGGCCCCGAGGACTACACCGTCTCCATCGAGGCCTGCGCCGAGGACCCCAACATCGACGCACTGCTGGTCATCTTCATTCCGCCGATCATGATCAACGCCCCGGAGGTCGCCCGTGCCATCGCCGATTCGGTCGAGGCGATGCGGGCGCGCGGCAACAACAAGCCGGTGCTGACCTGCTTCATGAACGCTGGCAAGGCCATCGAAGACGCCGTCAGCGCGCTGCGCGGGGCCAACATCCCCATCTACCTCTTCCCCGAGTCGGCCATTCGCGCGCTGGCCGCGCTGGTGCGGCGCGCCAACTGGCTGGCGCGGCCCGAAGGCGAGGTCAAGACCTTCGCCGATGTGCGCCGCGACGAGGCCAAAGCGCTCGTCGCCGCGGCGGTGAGCGCCGGCCGCAAGGTTCTGAGCGGCGAGGAGACGACCCAACTGCTGGAGTGCTACGGGATCCCCATCGCCAAGCGCACCATCGCCAACAGCATGGAGGACGTGGTCCGTGCCGCCGAGTCCATGGGTTATCCGCTGGTGCTCAAGATCGAGGCGGAATCGTTGGTGCACAAGACCGACCTGGGCGGTGTCATCGTCGACATCCGCAACGTGGGCGAGCTGGTCGAGGGCTACCGCAAGCTCAAGGAGATCGTCGAGAAGCATGGGATCAAGGACGCTCGCTTCTTGGTGCAGGCGATGATCACCAGCGGCCGCGAGGTGATTCTGGGCGTCACCAAAGACCCGTCCTTCGGGCCCCTGCTGATGTTCGGCTTGGGCGGTGTGGACGTAGAGGTCTTGCACGACGTGTCATTCCGCATCCACCCCATCACGGACCTCGATGCGGCCGAGATGGTGCGGGCCATCAAAGCGCGTCGGCTGCTCGAGGGCTACCGCGGCGAGCCGGCCGCCGACTTGGCGCTGCTGGAGTCGATCCTGATGCGGCTGTCGCAGATGGTCGGGGACAACCCGCGAGTCGAGCAGGTGGAGATCAACCCGTTCATGGTGACGGCGGCCGGGGGGCAGTCGCGGGCGGTGGATGCGCGGGTGTTGTTGGGGTAGTGCCCATCCGGGAAACCCCCATCTGCGGCGCACCCTTCCTCCCTCGCTCCTCGGCGTACCGGTGCGTGGCCTGCGTCGCCCGGCCGTCGGCTCCTTGCACCTTGGGCATTTCCGAACGGGCACTCAAAAGATGTCCTTGGGGAAGGATTGGGTGCTTCGCTGAGATCGGTGGAAAATGCGACCGAACTCTGAATTTCAAGATGGACTCTAGGTCAGGGGCTCGCCGTCCAAAGAGCCTCAGCGTCTCAAATGACTGTGTTGACAGCCCTGGGCCACGGACGTACGTTTATACGTACGACCACACAAGGAGAGCCCATGACTACCTTGACCATCACCGAAGCCCGCAAGCAGCTCTACAAGCTGGTCGAGGCCGTCCAGTCCTCCCACGAGCCGATTCAACTCACCGGAAAGGGAGGCGACGCCGTGCTGATCTCTGCCTCCGACTGGGAGGCGATTCAAGAGACGCTCTATCTCCTTGCTATCCCCGGGATGCGAGAGTCGATTCATGAGGGGATGGAGACCCCGACGCAGGAGATGACGCAGGAGCTCGACTGGTGAAGTGGACACTTTATTTTGCCAGGTCCGCTCAGAAAGACGCGCGAAAGCTCGCCGCCGCGAATCTCAAAGAACAGGCGCAGGCGTTGTTGGAGGTACTCGGGGCTGACCCTTTCCAGAGCCCGCCGCCGTTCGAGAAGCTCGTGGGTGACCTGTCCGGGTGTTACTCGCGTCGAATCAACATCCAACATCGGCTGGTCTACCAAGTCGACGTCGAGAAGCACGAAGTGCGTGTGCTGCGCATGTGGTCACATTACGACTAGTGCACCGCCCTCGAAGTGGAGTCAATCCGGCCCCCTCCCCCAACCCCATAGGCGTTAGAATTGTATCTAGGCTTCGGGTGATTTCTTGGAGCCCAGGTTCACCACAGAGAACACAGAGAACACAGAGCGGAGGTTTCTGGCGCGACTTACTTGGATTTCCCGATTCGTCTGTATGGCCAGTCCCATACACTTCTTCACGGCTCGCTCTCTGTGCTCTCTGTGCTCTCTGTGGTGAGCATGTTGTTCACACCACTCGCAACCATTTGATTTTAAATGGGCGGAACCATTCCTGCCTGAGGTTTCTTGCCACGCACAACCACTTCTATTCTAGCGCCCATGCCCTCCACCCCCCCAACCCCCCAACCCCTCCCCTGAACCCGCATCGTCGAACCGCCCGAAAAACAAGAGGCCGAGCGCGCCACACAGCGCTCGGCCTCTTCCGACTCGGCGGGGAGATGTGACCTCAGTACGCCAAGTCGAAATTCGCCTCGGCCTTGCTGCTCTTCTTCTTGGACTTGTAGGCGCCGCTGGAGCGGTAGCTTTGCTGCGCGGCGGGCGCGGCGGGCACTTCGTCGACGGAGGCCTCGAGCTCGAGGATGTCGTCGAACTGCCGGTCGAGGTCTTCGCTCTGCACGACCTTCTGCGTGGCGGCTGCTTCTTTCTTGCGATTGGCGACCAGCTCTTGGGCCGCGGCACGGTTCCCCATGTCGAGCTGCTCGAAGACCTGCTGCTTGAGCTGGGCGTTGCGCACGGTCTCGACCTTCTCGATGACCGGCGCGTTCAGGTTCGACGCCACCAAACTGGCGTCGTCGGTGTAGTTCACCTCGACGGGCGGCAGGTCGACCTTCATGTCCTTGCCAGCGGCCTCGTTGCGGTACGAGAAGCTGCCGCTTTTGACGACCTGCTTCTTCTGTGCGCGGTCTTCCTTTGGCACGTCGAGGGCGACCAAGAGGCGTCGCTCTTGACCCGACGAGACCGAGTTCATGTAGACCTTCAGGTCGCTGCCGTTCTGCTCGAAGTTGTAGCCGTAGACGTCGTCGACTTTGACGCCGTCGGGCAGCTCGAGGTCGACCACGGCGTCGCGGACGACGGTGTTGCCGAGCAGGGCCATCTCTTGGTCGAAGATGGCGGCGACGGCGACGGCATCCTCGATGAAGTAGTAGTTGCCGCCGCCCAAGGTCGCGACCTTCTCCATGAGGTCTTCGTTGTAGTCGAGGCCGACACCCATGGTCGTGACCGAGATCCCCTGCTCGCGGAATTTGTCCGAGATGCGGCCAAGCTCGCGGGCGTCGGTGATGCCCTCGTTGGCGTTGCCGTCAGAGAGCAGAATGACGCGGTTGAGGAGCTCGCCGTCGAAGCGCTCGGCGATGGTCGAGGCGCCGGTGACCAGGCCGCCGGAGAGGTTGGTGCCGCCGCCGTCGCTGATGCCCTCGATGGCGGCCAGAAGCCGCGCACGGCCAGCTTTGGACAGGGTCTCGGAGCCGTCGATGCGCACGTCGCTGGAGTAGGACACGATGGCCACGTGGTCGTTCTCGGAGAGATTGCTAACCAGCCACGAGGCGGCGGCTTTGACGTTCTGCATCTTGGTGCCAGCCATGGACCCGGACCGGTCGATCACGATGGACAAATTCATGGCGGCGCGGTTGGCGGCGACGTAGTCTTTGGCACCGACAGTCACTTGCAGATAGAGAGGGCCGTCGTCGCCGACCATGACGTAGGGGTTGGCCGTCTGCACGTCGAGGATGACCAACTCTTCCTCCAGGACCTCGTTGGGATCGACCAAGAGGGTGTGGAGATCGGCGTCGGCGAGGGGGTCGACGACGGTTTTTTTGTCGGCCTCGTCTGCCCGCTCAGGGGTGCCGGGCTCGTCTCCCTGCAGCTCGAGGGCCTCTTCGCGCGTCACTTCGGCAAGATCCCCGCCGGGTGTTTTCACGACGTAGACGGTTCGGACGCAGGACGGCGTCAACATCAGGGCGAACGCGAACAAGACTAGACTGAGCAGAGTACGCATGGACCTTCCCTCCCGCGACGAAGACAACAAAGCTGCTTGGCGAACGGGAGGGTTGAACGGGGGTCGGTGCCGGAGCGATCTTTCTTTTGAATTTTTTCTTGTTCGGTTTTTGCGCGACGCTTTGTTGAGGGCTCCGGCCGCTCAGTAGAGCACAGCGTCACTCGACTTGGCCTTGTCGGCCTTCTTGGAGCGCTTGTACTTCTTGCTCTCGCGGTACTGTTGCTGCTCGGCGGCTTCTTCGGGCACCTCTTCGACCAGGCCTTCGAGCTCTTCGATGGCGCCGATCTGGGTGTCGAGCTCGTCGCTCTTGACCACGCTGTTGGTCGCCTTGGCGGCGGCCTTGCGGTCCTTCACCAGCTTCTGGGCGGCGTCGCGGTTGCCGCTGTCGAGCTGCTTGTAGACTTCTTTCTGGAGCTCGGCGTTGCGCACGGTCTCGACTTTTACGACGACGGGCTTGTTCATGCCCCGTTCGACCAAGGCGTCGTCCTTGGTGTAGGTCACCTCGACCTCTGGCAGGTCGACGTTCATGTCCTTGCCGGCGGCCTCGTTGCGGTAGCTGAGCTTGCCTTTGGCGACGACGACCTTGCTCCCATCGGACTTCTTGGGGACGTCGAGGGAGACCAGCAGGCGCTTCTTCTCGCCGGAGGAGACGGAGTTCATGTAGACCTTCACGTCGCGGCCAGTCTGCTCGTAGCGATAGCCGTAGATCTGGTCGACGGAGACGCCCTCGGGCAGCTCGAGCTCGACGACGGCGTCGCGTACGACCGTGTTTCCGAGAGTGTTCATCTCCTTGTCGAAGACGGCGGCGACGGCGTCGGCGCTCTCGATGAAGTGGTAGTTGCCGCCGCCCAAGACGGCGACCTTCTCCATGAGGTCCTCGTTGTAGTCGAGGCCGACGCCCATGGTCGTGACGGTGATGCCCTTCTCGCGGTAGACGTCGGCGAGCTGCCCGAGCTGGTTGATGTCGGTGATGCCTTCGTTGGCGTTGCCGTCGGAGAGGAGGATGACGCGGTTGAGGTGTTCTCTGTCGAGGGCCTCGAGGACCTGCATGGCGCCCGCCTCGAGCCCACCGGAGAGGTAGGTTCCGCCGCCGTCTTGGAGCTGTTCGATGGCCCGGCGCAGCGTGTCGCGCCCGTCCGAATCGAGCTTCGCAACGCCGTCCAAGCGCACGTCGGTGGAGTAGGACACGATGGCGACTCGATCGGCCGGGGTCAGGTTGTCGATGAGCCAGGTCGCAGCGGCCTTTACGGAGCTGAGCTTGGAGCCCGACATGGACCCCGAGCGGTCGAGGACGACGGCCAAATTCATGGCCGCGCGGTCGGCGGCTTGGTACTCCTTGGCGCCGACGGAGACCTGCAGATAGAACGGTCCGTCGTCGCCGACGCGCAGGTAGTCGTTGGAGCTCTCGATGTCCAAGGAGACCAGATCCTCGTCGATGAGCTGGGTCTCGTCGGGGTCTTGCAGCAAACCGTCCGGCATGGGGTCGACCACTGTCGCGGTGGTCTTGTCCTTTTCCGGAGCCGTGCCCTCGACCTCAGTGTAGGTCCCGTCGGGGTTCTGCACGACGTACATCGTCTTGGTGCAAGCGACCGCTCCGAGAAGCACGAGAACCCAGACCGCGACCCAAATAACGCGACTCATGATGACCTCCTTCTGCTATGAACATTGCTGGGCTCGAGTGACATGTCGCTGATATTGCTTCGATCTTATCGCAGAGCCGCAGAGGGCGGCCGAGGCGCAGAGAGCTCGAGCAAATGAGGCCTGGAGCATGACCCGGCTGGGCGAATTCATCAAGGGACGGTTGGGGGAAAACGTCGAAGAGCCCGCAAATTGAGGGCTCTTCGACGTTCCATTTCATTCGAGCGGCGTTTCGCCGCCAATTCTGGCTTCCGGGCTCAGACCACCATCAATTCAGCCAACCGATCCC
The DNA here is from genome assembly GCA_002789955.1 of Deltaproteobacteria bacterium CG_4_9_14_3_um_filter_63_12. Lineage (GTDB taxonomy): Bacteria > Myxococcota_A > Bradymonadia > UBA4248 > UM-FILTER-63-12 > UM-FILTER-63-12. Next base: position 20,672 of record PFUG01000491.1, read on the forward strand.
GGACCTCTTCCTTGCGCCAACGGCGCATCCAACGGCCGGCGAGCAGCTCTTCGGCGATGTCCGCCGCGCCAGCAATATTGCGTTCGGCGTCTGCTGCCTTGGCTTCGGCTTGTGCCGCGCGCAGCTCAGCCGCCGCCAACTTCGTCTCCAGCAGCGCGGCCCGTTGCTCGGCCTGTGACAGGAGCTGCTCGGTGTCGGAGACCTGTTGGTTGGCTGCCACCGTCTGAGCCTGACTCAGCTGCAGGCGGCGGCCCCAATGGCGCTCGCCGTCGTCGGCCCATTGCTGCAGCTCTCGGTCATAGTTCTGCCAACGCAGCAACAGCGTCACCAGCTGCTGCTTCTCCACGGCTTGGCGACGGTTGGTCTCCAACAGCCGGTCGTGCTCGCCCTGCATCCTCTCTTGCTTCTCGAGCACTTCGCGCCGCTCGGTGCGGATGTCGGCATAGAGCGAGACCAGCTTGTCGACGATGCCACGGGTGATGAGCGGTTCGGTCTTCTGTACGATATTCGGCACCAAGGGCCGCAGCCCCACCAACGCGGGCGCGCTCGCGGCGGCACCAGTGCGCACCTTGGGCTTGAACGTCACGACGTTGGAGGCCCCGGCGACGGTGGGCAGGTCGTGGTCTTCTTGGGTCTTGAGCGTCGGTTCCATGAAGCTTCTCCATCCTTGGAGTCGAGATTGAGTGTTGTGCCCGAGTAGGCGAGGTCCCTACGTGGCGCATGAACACCTTCATTGTGCGCGTATGTAGGTGTTGCGCAAAAAACTGCGGTTGGGCAGCGCACCTCACCGCAGAGCTCACTCGCAGTTCCGGCCTGTTGCTCCTAGAGTGGCGCTCATCATTGGAGGCTATACATGCGATGGAGTGCAGGGTTGCTTCAGTGGGTGCCGTCCGCGGCTGTAAGTGGGCTCTCGGCCGCCCTCATGGTTCTCCTCGTCGTGGGATGCAAGACCTCGGTCCCGGTCGATGTGCCCCCACGCACGGAATGCTCGGAGCAAGCTCCCTGCCCTGCTGGCAGCCGCTGTGTCGCGGCCCGATGTGAGGAGGACGGAGCCAGTACCCTCGTCCTCGGCGAGCAAGATCCTGAGCGAGTCGAATCGGTCTCGGCTCTCGAAGACGCCAGTCAGGTTGGCTGCGAGGAGCGCGGAGATTGTGAGGCCTGCGGTGCCCCCTGCAAATCAGACACAGACTGTCCGCAGGACTCGTTTTGTGAAGCCGATTGCTGCGTCGGCAACAGCGAAGACGTGACGGCCGCGCACGTGCCAGCGAACATTTCGCCTTCGGGCTGCCAACCTTGGGAGGACATCGCCCTCGGCAAGCCCACCGGGCCCGTCCCGGAGCTGCCCTACGGCGTGATGAGCGCGGCGCCCCGCGAGCACTCGGTGGTGATCTGGACACGCACAGACCAGCCCGCGAAGGTGCGCGTCGCCTACACCTTGGGGCCACAGTGCGAGGAGCAGCGCACGAACTGGACGCGCACGAGCGAAGAGGGCGCTTTGATGGCTCAGATTCGCCTGACCGACCTGGCGGCGGGCCGCTGGTATCGCTACCGCGTCGAGGTCAAGGACCGTGGAGATGGGCACTACGCCTGGTTCTCGACGGCGCCCAGCGACGACCGGCCGTTTCGCTTCGCCTTCACTGCCGATATCTCCCAGAAGAAGGACCTCTACGGGCTCTTCGACGACGTGGCCGAGTCCGGGGCGGAGTTCAACTTGTTCCTGGGCGACTGGCCCTACGCGGACTCGGGGACGGACGCAGTGAGCGTGGAGGAGTACCGCGAAAAGCATCTCGAGACCCGCGACGATCCGGCCATCCACCGGCTCATGGCGGCCATGCCCACCATCGCCATCTGGGACGACCACGAGCTGAAGAACGACTGGGACGGCGTGGCCAACGTCGAGGAGCCCGAGCGCGTCGCGGCCGCCAAGAGGGTGTGGCACGAGTTCTTTCCCATCGAGGATGCGCCCAAGGGCGAGCTCTACCGCACCTTTAAGTGGGGCTCGCAGGTGGAGTTTTTCTTGGTGGATCTGCGCAGCCATCGGGACGCCAACAGCGCCAAGAATGGCCCCGACAAGACCATGATGGGAAAGGAGCAGCGGGAGTGGCTGCAGAAGAAACTCACGGCGTCGGACGCGAAGGTGAAGTTCCTGTGTCTGAGCGTGCCGCTGGTCGCTGGGACCACTGGGCGCGACTCCTGGAACGGCTTCGCCTTCGAGCGCGACGAGCTCCTCGCCACGGTCGTCGAGAAGCTCGACGGCATCGTCATCCTCACCGGCGACCAGCACTGGATGGCCGTGCACCACCTGCCTTCGGGCGTCAAAGAGTTCCAGACCAGCGCCGTCGCGCAGACGCCACGAGCCCCGTCCAGAGCGGTGCCGCCGTGGGTCGTCATCCAGCACAAGGCCTTGGGCTTCGGGCTCATGGACTACGAGCCCGGCCCACCCGCGGCCCTTACGTTTACGGCCATCGGCAACAAGACCGAGAGCCGCAAAGACACGCTCGACCCCGGCGTGCTCTACGAAGAGCGCTTCGTGATTGGGCGCGGACACATCAAGGTGCGACCGCCCAGCCGTCAGATGGACTGGCTGATCACTGGGGCGCACACCTTCAGCGGCTTCGGTGAGGTCGACCTCGAGAGGGCGCCGCCTGGCACCTATACCCTCCAGTGGCTGCCGCTGCTCACGGGGACGGCCGTGCCGGAGCCCATCTCCAAAGAGCTCGAGGACGGAGGCGCCATCCGCTTCGAAGCCACGAGCGTCGAAGGCTTCGGCTACGACTTCATGGAGACCTTCGACAACGCCTTGGCGCCGACCTGGTCGGTCGTCGACCAGGGGAAAGAGAACTCCGATTCCAACTGGCACATCGCGGACGGCGTCGCGGTCGAGGACGGCAACTGCTACGACCGCGAGGACAAGAAAGAGCGCATCGCCGTTCCCAAACTCGGGACCTTTTTGTGGACCCCAGACCAGAAGCTGGGAGACGGCCAGCTGGCCGTCCGCATCTATGCCGGCGACAACGACGGCTTCGGGCTGATGTACGGCATCGTCGACGCCGAGAACTACTATCGCGTCAGCTTCGACATCGCGAAGAAGTACGCCCGGTGGGTGGTCGTGAAGGACGGCGAGTTCGAGCTGTTGGCCGAGCTGCAAGAGTTCGACGTCCTGCGCAATGGTTGGTTCCGGGTCGAGGTCGAGCGGCACGGCGACCAGCATGTGCTGCGGGTCGACGGCCAGGTGCTCCTCGAAGGGGTGGACAAACGGCTGGGCGAAGGCGGCGTCGGACTCTATTCGTGGGGCATGGACGACGTGCGGTTCGACGATGTGGTGTTCTCGCGGGCGCCCTGAGCGCCGAGTCAGTCGTAGACCTTGGCCGCCGGCCAATCGACGCAGATCCGCGTGCCGACGCCCTCCTCGCTCTCGATGGTGAGGGCGGCGCGGTGCCGCGAGACGATGGACTGGGTGATGGACATCCCGAGCCCGGCTCCGGCGTCGGGCTTCGTGGTGAAGCCGCGCTCGAAGAGCCGACGTCGAACCTCGGGCCCCATGCCGCAGCCGTCGTCTCGAACCTCGAGTCGTACCTGACCATTGTGGGCCGAGGTGTTCACCCAGATGTTGGCGACTGGCGTCGCAGCGGCGGCGTTTTTCAGGAGGTTGACGAGGACCTGAATGGGTTGGCGCCCGATGGCGGCGATGGGCGAGAGCGCCTGCAGCTCGGTGTGCACGCACACTGGGGCGAGGCGTGGGTGGAGCAGCGAGAGGGTGCTCCGAATCTCATCGTTGAGCTCCATCGGAGACGGAGTCTCCTCGTCGCTGCACTCAACCAAGCCGCAAAGCAGGCTCTGCACTTGCTCGAAGCCTGTGTGCAAGGCGCTCGAGCTGATGAGGCGTTCGTCGGGTGGGCAAAGTGGGTGTCGGAGCAGCTCGAGGTTCATCTCGAGCAGCGTGAGCGGATCGCGGAGCTCATGCGCAAACTCGCGAAAATTCTTGCCCAACAGTCGCTGCATCGGTTCGCCGAGGGCGGCCTCTCGGAATTCGCCAATGGCCTCGGCCGTCCTCTCGGCGTCTTCGTTGGCGATGACGGGAAGAGAGAGAAATTCGATGCATTCCCTGACGGCGTCGAGCCTCGCCAGGAGCTCTCGAACTCGCCCATAAAGTGGGTCGTCCGTCTCGAGCCCAATGCGGTGGGTGGAGCCTGACATTTCGTCACCCATCAAAAGTCAACTAAGTTCGCTAAGCGGCCGGCCACGTAGATATTCTTGTCTAGCGGTCAACGGCCAGCAATTGAATTGTCTCTCGGGGTCGAGGTGCAGCGAGGTGACGCCTCGCTTTCGTGCAGCAAACCCTATCACACCTAGGTCAACGTCGGCTTTCCTTTTGCTCAACGCTCATCGTGCGGATCCTTGCAGACCTGGTTCCGGCCCCCGTCTTTGGCCCTGTAGAGCGCCGTGTCCGCGCGGTGCAAGAGGTCGTTCAGGCTCTCGCCTTGATGGCGTTCGGCGACTCCGGCACTCAACGTCACTCGAATCTTCTCTGCAGAGGTTGTGGCCTCAACCTCGGCTCGAACGCGCCGTGCGAACTCCAGTGAGTCGAGGACCGAGGCGCCGGTGAGGAAGACCGCGATCTCGTCTCCCCCCAGGCGAATCGGGATGTCCCCGCTGCGCAAGCTGTTGTGGACGACCATCGAGACGTCTCGTAGAACACTGTCTCCGACCCCGTGTCCAAACGTGTCATTGACGCTCTTGAAGCGGTCGATGTCGAACATCACCAGGCTGATCAGCGCGCTCTCGTTGCGGTCGTGGATGTGCAGGAGGCGGGTGATTGTGTCGTGCATGTAGACCCGGGTGAAGAACTTGGTGAGCGGGTCGCGAATCGAGCGCTCATAGAACTCCCAGCGCTCGAAATCCAAGACGCGATGGATACTTCCGCGCTCAACGGCCACCTGAATCGGCTCGGCGAGCTCACCGAGGAGAGGGATGACCCTCTTCTCCAGCTCCTCGAGCGGTCGGCTGAGGGTAAACAAAGCGAACGCATGAACGTCGTCTTGGTGGCTGTCACAGAGGGCGAGCAGCACCGCTGGACCGTGCTCAGGGTGGTCCGGCTCTTCGAGCAGCACGACGCGAGTGGGGACGTGGGTTCTCCATACCTCCTGCGAGATCGCAAAATAGGGCGCCAGTCTCGCTGGCGGCTCGACAAAGTCCCCGCGAAAATGGTCGTCCGGGCTGAGATGCAGGAGTCTCTGCCCGACGTGGGAGAAGAACTCCACTCGTTCGATCGGCAGCAGGCGAGACAGAATAGGACCGAGCGTATCGGCAATCTCGGGAAAATCGCGGTGTCCGATCATCGCGTTCGTGAGCTCTCGCAGCGCTCGATTGAGCAATGACAACCGCCACACGTCGGTGTCTTGCTTGGCCATGAGGTAGAGGCCGCACTCGAGTTGGGCGAGCTGCGCGAGGATCGGCTCGATCAGCGGCCGCTCGATAATCGAACCATGCTGTGGAGCGATGCGGTCGAGCTCCAAATCGCTGAAGTTCGAAATCGCGTTGCGCAGGACCTCGTTGCTGGGCATGTAGTGCTCGTGGAAGGGTCGAATCTGCTCGAAGTATCCAAGGTCCTTCGCGAAGAGCTGGAAACCGCCGCTGAACCCCCCCAACAGATCGCTCGAGAAGAGCGTCTTGGTCTGGGTGTCATAGGTGACGAAGGCGCCGGGGAAATGCGCGTAGGGGGTGAAGCGAAACTCTAGAACGCGACCGTTCAAGTCCAGCCGCCAACCCTCTTTCTCGATAAGAAAAGGCGACAGGTGCTTGAGCTCGTAGTGTTTGAGCAGTGAGTACGCCCGCCAGTGCGAAACCAAGAACGCATCGCTGCGCGTCAGCAGGCCGTCGATTTGGGGAAGCGCCGCAGTGATGTCAGGGTCCGGGTGGTGACAGACAAAGTAGCGGATGTTCTCGAACGGCGTCACTTTCGCGATTTTGCCCAAGGTCTCAACGAAACTGACCGGTGCCCCCGGATCGATGAGCACCGACTGATCCCCGTGCTCGATCAAATAAGAGTGGCACTGAAACTCGTCGCCCTCGATGTTGCACCCGACCCACCAGACGCCTTCGGCGATCTCGTAGGGCTCGCCACTCGCGGGCTCCCGTCGTGGTGCTTGTTGATCCTCGTTCATCTGAGCCACCTGTGGCAGGAACATCGCTGGCGCAAGCGTACCCGTGGGCATCCGACTCTCCATTCTTCAGCGGATCGCCCTGTACTCCCAAATCTAACGACCAGAGCCCTATTGCTCGTGCGTACGAGCCCGATTCGAGGAGGCCTATCGCCCTCCCTATGATTCCCTGCATGAAAGAGTTCAACCCAACGATCTTAGGTCCGCGGGCACTTTGGTGCAAGTTGCCAAAACACAGGCGGGCGAAAGTGTTTACGGTGTCGCACCTCATGCGAACTCTTGCCCCACTCCTTTCGTCCATGGCGCTTGCCGTGCATTCTGGGTGGCATTCGACACTCGCCCCTAGCAGACCGTGTCGATGTCAAACGGCGGTCTCCACGTCCGAGTTGCCTTGCACGCTCCAGCTTACGCATGCCCCACATCAAAACTCGCGCCTCTGCGCTCTACGACCTGCTCTTTCATTGCATCGCTGGGGTCCCGATCGCCCCCGACGACGTCAGTCGCCTAGGTGACCGCCGCTACCTCGCGCTCGTCGAGGGCTGGCCACTCGATGACTCCCTGCGCACCTTGCCCGCTGACGCCCAGCTCCTCGCCGACCTGTATGCTCGCGCCCCGGCTGCTCACGCGCTCCAAGGCCTGGCCTCGCTCTACGACGACGTCGCCGAGCTCGTGCGCGACGCGCACAGCCCCTTCGCCGAGCTGCAGTTCGAACCGGCGTGGCGACAGCGATTGGCCCAAGCTATTGGACGAGCCGTCGCGACGCCGCTGCTCGAGCTCTTTCGCGTCGCGGTGTGGGCCGAGGAGCGGGCCGGATTCTGCGACCAGATGGCCATGGAGCGAGCCGCGCACCGCGACGACGAGGCGCGTTTGGACCGGGCGTTCAGCGAGGCGGCGGGCTGCTTTCCAGAGCTGTTCACTGCGGAGCTCTTCAGCTGCCCAGCGCTGGTGCGCTGCGGCCGCTTGCTGAATCCTGCGGGTCGGCTGGTCATCGCCGTGGGGGCGCCCTGGCCGGAGCTCAGTCTCGATCCCTGGCACGCCGTGATTCAGGGCTGCCACGAGCTGATGCTCGACAGCGTGCTGCGCCGGCTCGCGAGTGCAGGGACGCGGGATGGCTCGCATCGAGCCCCCCCTGTGCCAGGAAGCGAGCGAAATCCGGTCCAGGCCCCCCCCGCCGCCGTCGAGACCAAGACCCATTCCGCTGGGTTCGCCCAACACCTGCGCGCCGAAGGCGTCGCCACCGCGCTGCTCGCCCATCGATGCCTCGCCGGACCCTGTGAGGAAGCCTATCGCAGCTGGTGGGCGGCGAGCTCGCCAGCGGGCTGGGCGAGGCTCCTGCGTTCACTGCCCTGGACCCCAGCAGACCTCGAGATCCCAGAAGACGTTGGGCTCATCGAGCTCATCGCCGCCGGTGCCTTCGTCGCCCCCGACCTGCGGTCCATCTTCACGGCGTTGCTCTGAAGCAGGGCGCAGCACGCGGCGCCCCTACGTGGTTCGACGATCCAGCACATAGCGCACCTTGCCGCAGTTTCGGCGCTCGACGTGTTGGTTCACCTTGGTGAACAACGTGAGCGTCTGCTCGGTGGTTCCAATGGGCGCCAGCAACCGCCCACCGTTGGGCAGCTGCTCCAGGAGCTCGAGCGGTGGTGAGGCCAGGGCAAAGGTGTAGAGGACCTTGGTGC
>PFUG01000456.1 GCA_002789955.1 Deltaproteobacteria bacterium CG_4_9_14_3_um_filter_63_12
TCAGCTTTCTTTTCTAAGCCTGCGCAACGGGCGACCCAAAGTCCAACACGGATGCCAATGACGGCGTCGACGACACCAACGTTGGCGACATTTTCACCGAGGTGGACGTCAGCACGGATCAGGTCTCGGTCTGCGGCGATGGGGAGCTGGGCGGCGACGAGCAATGCGACGACGGCAACGCGGACAACACCGACGGCTGCTTGGACACCTGCATGACCGCAACCTGCGGCGACGGATTCGTCTTTGCAGGCGACGAGGAGTGCGACGACGCCAACACCAGCAACACAGACGACTGCCTCACGACCTGTGTCGCGGCCCGTTGTGGCGATGCCTACGTGGCTGCAGGAGTCGAGGAGTGTGACGACGGAAACGTCGATGACAGCGACTCGTGTACGAGCTCTTGTTCGCTCCCTGGATGTGGGGATGGATTCCAGCAGAACGGCGAGGAGTGTGACGACGGCAACACGGACAACCGGGACGCTTGCCTGGACACCTGCGTTGCGGCGAGCTGTGGCGACGGTTTTGTCGGCCCCGGCGAGGGATGTGACGACGGGAATACGGTCAACAACGACAGCTGCTCAAACGCCTGCATCCCAGAGGGATGCGGTGACGGCGTCAAGCAGGACAACGAGGACTGCGACGACGGCGACAACGACAACACCGACGCCTGCTTGAGCACCTGCGTTGTGGCCAGTTGCGGCGACTCGTTCATTCAGGCCGGCGTGGAAGAGTGCGACGATGGCAACCGGGACAACAGCGACGCCTGCGCCAACAGCTGCGAGCTCGCGACCTGTGGCGACGGCGTGGTGCGGGTTGGCAGCGAGCAATGTGATGACGGAAACGCCGATGACACCGACGCCTGCTTGCCCAACTGCCAGAGCGCCGCGTGCGGAGACGGAGTGGTCTTCGTGGGCGTCGAAGCTTGTGATGACGGGAACACCAACAACGCCGACCTGTGCACCAACGACTGCCGCGCTCCGGGCTGCGGCGACGGCATTGTGCAGGCTGGCGAAGAGTGCGACGACGGCAACTTGGTCGACACGGACGCCTGTTTGAACTCTTGCATCGACGCGTCCTGCGGCGACGGGTTCGTGCGCGCTGGGGTTGAGCAATGCGACGACGCGAACACCGACGACACCGATGCCTGCACCAGCGTTTGTGCGAGCGCTCGTTGCGGCGACGGGCATCTGCGGGCAGGCGTCGAGGATTGCGACGACGGCAACGCGTCGAACACAGACGCCTGCCTCAACACCTGCCTGCCCGCCCAGTGCGGCGACAGCTACGTGCAATCAGGCGTGGAACAATGCGACGACGGCAACACCTCGAACACGGACGCCTGTCTCAACACTTGCCAGAGCGCCACCTGCGGCGATGGGCTGATCCAAGCTGCCGTAGAGCAGTGCGACGACGGCAACACGTCGAACACGGACGCCTGTTCGAACACTTGCCAGAACGCCACCTGCGGCGACGGGGCGGTGCACGCCGGTGTGGAAGAGTGTGACGATGGGAACACGTCGAACTTCGATGCCTGCCTCAATACCTGCGCGTCGGCGCGGTGCGGCGACAACTTCGTGCTCACTGGAGTGGAGGAGTGCGACGACGGAAACGCCATCAATACCGACGCCTGCACCTCCGTTTGCGAGATCGCCAAGTGCGGCGACGGGTTTATTCAGGGAACTGAAGCGTGCGACGACGGCAACACCAACAACACGGATGCCTGCCTGAACACCTGCGTCGCAGCTCGTTGCGGCGATGGGGTGGTGGGACCAGGCGAGGCTTGCGACGATGGCAACACCATCAACACCGACGCCTGCTCCAACAGCTGCAAGTTGGCCGGATGTGGTGACGGGATTCCCCAGGCCGGAGAGCAATGCGACGATGGCAACACGAGCAACACGGATGCCTGCCTGGATGCATGCATATGGGCCACCTGCGGCGACGGCTTTGTCGAGGCTGGCCTCGAGCAGTGCGACGACTCCAACACCAGCAACACCGATGCGTGCCTCAACAGCTGCCTGAACGCGACCTGCGGCGACGGCTTTGTCCGCGCGGGAAGCGAGGAATGCGACGACACGAACACCGCCTCCGGTGACGGCTGCAGCTCGACCTGCACCTTGGAGTCGTGCCAGCCGCTCGCCTCTCTGCTGTGCCGGGACACCGTTTACGACACCGACGTCACGCCGACCGACGTGTTCGACAGCTGGCAGTGCTCCACCTACACCTACACGGGGCCCGAATACATCTTCGAGTACATCCCTGACGGAGCAGGGCAAGTGGTGGTGAACCTCACGGGCCTCACCGCAGACCTCGACCTGATGGTCATGAAGCAGGTCGGTGGCACCTGCACGAACACCGACACCGCCGCCTGCATCACAGGCGGAACCTCGACCGGAACGGGCAGCTCTGAGAGCGTCTCTTTCACTGCGGCCGCCGGGACCACCTACACCATCGTCGTCGACGGGTTCTTGGGCGCTGTGTCCCCATTTACTCTGCAAATTACGACGCCGCTCCATCCTTTCCTCCTCAATGAGGTCAGCGGCGGGACCCCTGACTTCATCGAGGTGACGAATCGCAGCGCTTGCGCATTGGACCTCGCCGGGACGGTGATTCGGCACCAGCCGGTCTGTGAAACCGTCTTCAACTACACTTTCCCGACGGGAAGCGTCGTCGCTCCTGGGGGCGTGTTCAGGGCCGTCGAGTCCACCGCGACCCCGATGACGAACGAGCGGAGCGTCGGCTTCGACATCTGCGACGTGACGGGTGGCGAGGGCTACACGCTCTTGTGTGATGGTGCCTGCGATCTGACAACCTGCGGCAACGTTGCGGACTACCAGAAGCGCGAGGTCATCCACACGACTTACGTGTTGCCCCCAGCCTGCGTGTCGTTCTCGCCCTCTGGCTTCGTCGTCGTCGGCTTGGACAACAGCGTGCGCCGTTCCGCCTTTGCAGGATCGGCCCCGACTTGGCTCTTGAGCGACTGGACTGAAGGGCTGCCGACCCGAGACTAGGCCAGTCCCCAGCAAGGACACGAAAACGCAGAAGGGGCGGCCTTTAGGCCGCCCCTTCTGCGTTTTCGGCACGATGGTTTAGAGGACGTTGTCGTCGATCGCGTACTTCTCGAGCTTGTAGTAGAGCGCGCTGGTTTTGATGCCCAACAGTCGCGCGGTCTCGGTCTTGATGCCCTTGGCGCCGCGGAAGGCTCTGAGGATCAGCTGCCGCTCTAGGTCTTCGAGAATCTCGGGCAGCGCACGCCCGTCGTCGGGGACGTTGAGGTGGTCGCCGCTCTGGGCGCCGGAGACCTGCGTGGGCAAGTCGCCGACCTCGATGGCCTCGCCTTCTGCGAAGACGAGGGACTGCTCGATGATGTTCTCCAGCTCGCGCACGTTGCCCGGCCAGGCGTAGGCCATCAAGGACTTGAGCGCCTCCGGGGAGATGCTGGTGACGTCGGAGCGCGTGCGCATGGCGAGCTTCTTGATGAAGTGCTCAACCAAGGGCGGGATATCCTCTCGTCGCTCTCGCAGGGGGGGCAAGATGATCGGGATGATGTGTAGGCGGTAGAAGAGGTCCTCGCGGAAGTTGCCGGCGGCGACCTCACCGGCGAGGTCTTTGTTGGTGGCGCAGATGACTCGGACGTCGACGCGGACGGTGTCGGTGCCGCCGACTCTCTCGAACTCTCGCTCCTGTAGGACACGCAGCAGCTTGAGCTGAATGTTTGGCGAGATGTCGCCGATCTCGTCGAGGAGCAGTGTCCCCTTGTCGGCCACCTCGAAGCGGCCGAGGCGGCGCTTCACGGCGCCGGTGAAGGCGCCCTTCTCGTGGCCGAAGAGCTCGCTCTCGAGCAGGCTCTCGGCGAGGGCTCCGCAGTTGACGCGCACGAAGGGCTGCTTGGCTCTAGGGGAGGCGTCGTGTATGGCCCGAGCGATGAGCTCTTTCCCTGTTCCGGACTCACCGTAGATGTAAACGGAGCTGTCGGCGCAAGCGACCTTGCGGACCAGATTGAAGGTCTTCTGCATGGGGGCGCTCTGGCCGATGATGGCCTCGAACCCCTCATCCGTCGCCGCATCCTTTCGCAGGTACTCGTTCTCTTGGAGCAGCCGCTCCCTTTGCTCCCTGACCTCGAGTGCCTTTTGCACCTTGAGGCGCAGGACGTCAGGTGGGAAGGGTTTTGTGATGAAGTC
>PFUG01000494.1 GCA_002789955.1 Deltaproteobacteria bacterium CG_4_9_14_3_um_filter_63_12
CGAGAAAAGGGGCGACGGAAGACAGTGGGGGCGCATCAGCAGGGCTCGAACGAGGAGTCTCGAGCTGCGAGGCGAGCGACCACTCGGTCTGATGCGACTCTTCGTCGTTCATTGCAGCGAGCTGGTAGGTGTGACGGCTCCCCTTGGATTGAATGACCCATCGCTTCAGGTCTGGTAGGCGCTCGCTCGCACCAATCAAGAGGTGTCCATCGGGCGCCAAGGCCGACGCGAACCAGCGAGCGACGTGCCCAACCTCCTCCAGAGGGAAGTAGATGAACACGTTGCGGCAGAAGATCACATCCCACTTCTGCCCGGGAGCAGGGCGCGGCGGGTTGTGCAGGAGGTTGTGCTGCTGGAAGCGCACCGACGCCCGAACGCTGTCGGCCACACGAAGCTGCTCACCTGCACTGACCAAGAAGCGCGCGTACTCTTCAGGGATTCGCCGGGTCGTCCAGGGGTCGTAGTGCGCGTGCTGAGCGATTGTCAGCGAGGCTTTGTTGATGTCGGTGCCCAACACCTCCACCGCGAGCCCCAGCTCCTTGCAGAGCATCGCGATGGTGTAAGCCTCCTCGCCGGTTGAGCAGCCGGCACACCACACCTGAAGCCGTCGTGTGGGCGCATCCTGCGTCAGCACTTGGCGCCACATCATGAGCTGCTCGAGATCGCGGAAGAAGGAGGTGTGGCCGTTGGTGACCAAGAGCACCAAGCTCTGAAATTCCTCTTCACTGCCGCCCGTTCGGCTGACGCGAGCCACGTACTCTTCTGGGGTGGTGAGCCCGAGCGCCGCGGCGCGGACGTTCACAGCCTGGCGAAAGGTGTCCTCCCTTCCCTCGAGGCTGAGGCGAATCCCCAGGCGTTGGTTGACGAGGGTGGTGAGGCGAGTGAGCCAGCTCATGGGGTACCTCGGTGGCTCGCTGTCGTGCCCACGCAACGGACCAAGGCCACTGCGATGTCGGTCAAAGGAAGGACGTGTCGGGTCGCTTTGCACTTGACGGCGGCTTGTGGCATGCCCCAGACGACGCTGCTTTCTTGGTCTTGCACGAGGGTGGTTCCTCCAGCGCTCATCACCTCCAGAAGTCCACTGGCGCCGTCGGCGCCCATCCCGGTGAGTACGACCCCCACAGCGTAGGGACCGACCGTCCTGGCGAGCGACTCGAGCATGCGACTGCCCGAAGGTCGATGGTTATCGGGGGGGGTCGTGCTGTCGGTCGCCAGGTGCAGCCGCCGGCCTGCTGTGACGAGGGTGTGGCAGCCATCGGGGGCGACCCAGACATCGCCGGCGCGCAACTCGGCGTTCTCTTCGGCGAGCCTTACTCGCAGACTGCAGACCCGATCGAGCCACTCCGCCAGCGTGCTTGCGAATCCCGGGGCGAGGTGTTGCACGATCACGACGGGGGCTCCGAAGTCCTTGGGAAGACCCTCTAGAATCGAGGCCAGAGCGGCCGGTCCGCCGGTCGAGGCGACGATCCCCACCACCTTTGCACCCTGGCGCTCGCCTGTGGCCCGCTCCGCTGCACTGAGCTCGCTCGAAGCAACCAGGCCGGCAAGCCTGCGCTCGCGCTCCACAGGGGCGCTCGTGGTTGGGGGCGCGCCACGGTGCCGGTGGCCCGCCATGTGGCGCACGACCGGCACCGTGGCGAGGAACTTCACGAGCTCGCACAGCTCGCGTTGCTGCTCCACGGGGACCGGCCACGCTGTGGGCTTGAGCCTGAGCTCGACCGCCCCACGCCTCAACGCCTCGAAGCTCAACTCACCGGTCGGGCCGCGCTCATCTGAGCTGAGCACAAGGACGGGAGTTGGCGTCTGGGCCATGATCGTCTCGATGGCCTCGAGACCGTCCATCAGAGGCATCTTCACGTCCATCGTCACGACGTTCGGACGCAGCAAGGCGGTCAGGCGAACGGCCTCCAGCCCGTTGATTGCGATGCCTACGACCATGATGCCCGAGTCTCTCTCGAACACCTCGCGCAGCGCCTCAGCAAAAAGCTCGGAGTCCTCCGCGATGAGGACTTCGGCTGGCCCGTGTCTACGAATCACTCTTCGACACCCAAGTAGCGGTTGATGGTTCGGAGTAGCTCGTCGTTCTTGAAGTTGGACTTCACGATGTAACCATCGGCGCCAACCTCCAGCGCCGCACGCTTGTCTTCGTCTGCGCCGCGCGTGCTCAGCACGATACACGGGATGCTGCTGTGCACAGGCGACGAACGGACCGCGCGAATCAGATCTAAGCCATCCAAAATGGGCATATCGAGGTCGGTGATAATCAGATCTGGGGTGTCCTGTTGGATGCGGCTTAGCGCCTCTCTGCCGTCGACGGCCTCAGAAATACGGTATCCCCGATCGCGCAAGATGCCTACGATCAAATCGCGGGTCAGCTCGGAGTCATCCACTACGAGCACCCTGGGCAACTCGGTAACGGCGCGTTTTTGCGGTGCTTTTATCTGAATATCTCGACCGCGCTCAGCCGAGAGATTGAAGATCTCAGGCATGTTGATCAGCAGGACCAACTCGCCGGCCTCGAGCAGCGCGGTGCCACTCAACAATCGAAGCGAGACGACGAAGGGATCCAACGAGCGCTGCAATACCTGGCGCTCGCCGACACAGCGGCGAACTTGCAGCCCCAACACGCTGGCTTTGTGTTGCGTGATGACGACAGTGAGCTCACGCTCGTCGGCCTCTGATGCCGTTCCTCCAGAGAGCAGCGCCTGGAGATCGGTCAGGGGGATGAGGTGACCTTCGTGTCGCAACGCGGAGCCGTCGCCGGCGGATTCGATGAGCTCACTGCTCACACGCACCAGCGACTGGATCGCTTCAGCAGGAATCGCGTAGAGAACCCCGTCTCCAACCTCGACGACCAAGACACGGATCAGCGCGATGGAGACAGGAACGGAGAGCTTGAACTGCGTGCCTTTGCCTGGCTCGCTGGCGACGGTAACGGCGCCCCCCAGAGCCTCCACACGCTGCCGGACTACATCCAGGCCGACTCCGCGTCCCGAGAGTTCAGTCACCAGCTCTCGCGTGGAGAAGCCTGCCCGAAAGATCAGGTTGTGAATGTCAGCATCTGGGGCCAGTTCAGCGTCCCGCTCCGAGAGTATCGCCCGCGCCACACCGACCCGCCGAATCGCCTCCGTGTCCAGTCCACGGCCATCGTCAGCGATGATGAAGTTGACGTGGGCACCGTGTTTTTCGGCGCCGAGGTGGAGTCTGGCGGTCGGTGCCTTTTGGGCCTCGGCACGCTGCGTGGGTTGCTCGCAGCCATGGTCAATGCTGTTGCGGACGAGGTGCAACAGAGGCTCAGCCAGCATCTCGATGACTTGTTTGTCCAACTCGACGTCGTCGCCGGTGATCTCGAGGAGGACCTGCTTGCCTTGCTCGCGCGCGAGGTCGCGCACAGAGCGCTGAAAGCGCTGGAAGAGGGTGGAGACCGGCACGAGGCGCAGATCCCGCACCGCGTCCTCCAGCTGTGCGAGTCTCAGCTGGTCGTCGAACGCAGCCTCCCTCGCCACCGTGACCAGGCTGTCGAGCGTCTCCAGTAAGTCATGCTGTTGGCTGACGAAGCTCTCGAGCATTTCTAACGACGCTGTGAGGTCAACGCCAGAGAGCTGCATGGCGTCGACTCGGGACTGGACCTGCACAGCAATCGCTCGCCAGCTTGTGAGGATTTCCGAGAGACGCTCCACGCGCCGTTCGGTGCGGTTTCCACTCAACAAGAGCCCACTGGAGAGCGCCGTGAGGTGGTCCAGACGCGCAGAGTCGACACGCACCGAGGAGGACTTGCCGAGCGCCAGTCGGACGTCGCCGATCTGCTTGCGGACAGGCTCAACTTCAGCGGTGTCGGCGGCGGACTTTGCTGTGGAGGACTCTTCCTCCAACCCCTTCACTTTTTCCGCGTTGACAATGGCGTCGACGGCGGCGAGGAAGCCTTCGTCGTCGAAAGTGACTTGCGCCTCGGTCTCGGCTTGGAGCATTGAACCGATGCCGTCAAAGGCGGCCAAGGCAAGGTCGTTGACCTTCGAAGCCACGGCGAAGCCGAGCCTGCGAGCATAGAGCAGGAGCTCTTCGGTCTTGTGGGCGATGCGATTCACCCGCGTGAACCCCAGCATCCGCGACTCGCCCTTGAGTGTGTGGATCTCCCGCATCAGCTCATCGGCCAGGGCCTCGTCGGGCTTGGCCTCGAGCGCCACAAGCCCCTGGTTGAGCTTCTCGAGGCGTTCAAGCCCCACTCGCCGGAACT
>PFUG01000246.1 GCA_002789955.1 Deltaproteobacteria bacterium CG_4_9_14_3_um_filter_63_12
GAAAGAGAAAGGAAACTCTCTCTGTGCTCTCTGTGCTCTCTGTGGTGAGATTGGGGTCTGCTTCCATCACGAACGCCAAGTCCTGGTTGGGACAAAAACGCTCCACGTATCTCCGGCAGATCCTAAGGCGTCCTCAGAAAACAACCTGCCCATTGAGCATCGCCAGAGGCGTGATGGCAGCGTCGGTCTGCTTCGACGATACTGGGCATCGCCTGCATCGACCTCCTTGCCCTCCCACCTCTGACTTCGCCCAAATGCGCATTTTGTTCCCGGACGACTCCTCAGTTCGCTAAGCGTCCAGCCACATAGATATTCTTGTCTAGCGGTCAACGGCCAGCAGAAGAATTCCCGCGCGACCCTTACGTCGCGCTGAGACTCGAGCCTCTCATGCGCGCGCGACGAGCTTTTGAGACAAGAACACGAAGCGCAAGACCAGCGGGATGGAGACGAAGCCCAAGCCCGCCACCAGCCCCCACCACAGCCCTGCGGCGCCCCAATCCAACCCAAAGGCCAAAGCAATCCCGATCGGCAGCCCGACGAGGTAGTGGCAGCCGATGTTGATGACCATAGGCCAACGGGTGTCGCCCATGCCCCGCAGCACTCCTGCGGCGACCACTTGGAGGTTGTCTGGGAGTTGGAACAGGGCGCCGATCAGGAGCAGGGCGGCGGCGGCGGAGATGACTTCGGACTGACTGGTGAGCAGCGCGGCTAGGGGCGCTCCGGCGACGACGAAGAGGAGGGCGGCCAAAGACGAGAGGGAGGCGGCCGAGGCCAACGAAACCCAGCCGGCGCGCCGCGTCGCGCCCTGATCTCTGGCGCCGACTCCCTGCCCAGCGCGTACGGCGGCAGCCGAGCTGATGGCCAGCGGGACCATGAACGTCACGCTGGTCAGCGTCATCGCGACGTTGTGGGCGGCG
Source organism: Deltaproteobacteria bacterium CG_4_9_14_3_um_filter_63_12 (assembly GCA_002789955.1). Lineage (GTDB taxonomy): Bacteria > Myxococcota_A > Bradymonadia > UBA4248 > UM-FILTER-63-12 > UM-FILTER-63-12. The sequence continues at coordinate 918 of PFUG01000246.1, forward strand.
AGGGGGAGCTTGCCGAGGTTGCCCATGAGGACGGTCACAATCGTGAAGACGCCGACCTCGGCCAGGAGCTGCAAACCGACGGGGAGCCCCAGTCTGAACGTCCTCATGAAGACCACTGGATCCCAGCGGGTGGTCGGCTCCTTGGCTGGGTGTCGCTTGCGCACGGCCAAGAGCAGGATGCCGAGCTGGATGCCAATGGAGAGGGTTGTCGCCCAGCCAGCACCGGCCACTCCGAGCCCGTCGAAGCCGAGGCTGGGCAACCCCAGGCCGTTCAACCCGGTGTCTCCGAAGACCAGGAACCAGCTCGTCGGAAGGTTGATGATGTTGGCCCAAATCACCGAGCTGAGCATGGGCCGCGTGATGGAGTACGACTGCAGGTAGCTGCGGGCGGCCCACATCATGAGGAAGGGCACCATGCTCACCAGTCGCGCCGACAAATAGTCGCCGGTGAGGGCTTCGGTTTGGGCGTCGATGCCGAGGTGTCCGAGGCTCTCGACAACGAGCACGACGACGCCGGCCAGGAACGCACCGACCCCAATGGCCAGCAGCAGACCGTGACGCAAGAGGGAGCTCGCGGTGACATCCTCTCGGGCGCCAACCGCTTGGCTGATGAGCGGGTCGAGGCCAAGCATGATGCCGAGGCCGACGGTGCTGATGGCGAAGAAGATAGTATTGCCGAGGCCGACGCCGCCTAGCTCCGCAGCACCGAGGCGTCCGACGACGGCCATGTCGACTGCCCCGATCAAGAGGCCGCCAAGGTTGACCACGACCAACGGGGCGGCGAGCACAAAGAGCGCGCGCAGCTCAACACGTACTGGCGAGGAGGCCGTGTCTGTGCGTGCGCTCATCTTGTCGCGCGCATCCAGTGGACTGCAGTGCCGTTCAGAACGTCCACCTCAACAGCACTTCGCTCCCGTCGAGGTTGGCGTTGGGGGCCACCATCAAGCTGAGGCCTGGCTCCTCGTCTTCGACCTCACCCTTGCTGTCCACCAGCTGCCAGACGATGAGCGCGACGCCAGCGACCGTCAGCACACCTCCGGAGATGAGGGTCACGGTCTCAATGGACGTGAGCGTCTCGATCTCGGACCCGAGGGTGTTGTAGTCGCCGACAGTGCGCCCATCCTCACAGGGAGTCGGGCCCTCGAGACAAGCCCGCAACCCGTCGTAGTCGTCGCGTTTCGAGCTGGCGGACAAATCCAAACCGATGGTGACGCCAAGCAGCGCCACACCAGTGCCTCCAGCGACGATGCCGGCAGTCATGCGCCAGTCCGACGATGACGCCGCCACGGGAGGCGGCTCGATGACCACAGGCTTTGGAACCTCGATGGTCTCCATCGAGGGGCTTTTGCCTTGGCGTTCGATGACGACGGAGAGCTTCCCCTTGCGCACTCGCGGCAGATCGCCGCGCTCATAGCGGATGAAGTCGATCGTCATCGCGGTCGCGTTGTAGTCCGTGAGCGGGAACTGGACGTAGTCGTCGCCGCTAAGGATCCCGTTCATCTCGGCGATGATCTGATTGGCCAGCTCGATGCCTTGTTCGTCGGGGTTGAGCGTCAGGGTCTTGGCCGCGTAGCGCAGAGCTGCGTCGTATTGCTTGCCCTCCTTCAGGGTCGCGGCGACGTTCTGCAGCAGCACGGGATCGGACTGGGCCTGATAGGCGCGCAGGTTGAAGTAGGCGGCGCAGTGGAAGTCGCCGCGATCGTAGAAGAGGTAGCCCTTCTCGGAGAGGTCGAAGGCCTGGTCGGGGTTCTGGGGTTCCGGCATGATCCGGTCCGGGTTGGCCGGAACGACACCACACTCCTCAGCGAACGCTGCAGGGGCGCACAGAACCCGAAACAGCCCGACCAGCACGGCTAGAATTCTCAACTTCGAGCTTCTTTGGCGCATTCTCACACGACCCCACAATCACGACCGAATCAAGAGTGTACCTCGAAGGAAATACACCGTCAGGCAGCCAAGATCCAGGTTCCGTGCATTTGGGTTCTTTCGGCACGCCTACGCCAAAGGCGCAAACTCCCTTTACTCCCGGCCGAAGAAGCTTCACCCTCTGCCGTCGGTCAACCTGGAAAGTGGCCTCGTTCTCCAAGAAGACCGGAACCTTGTTCACTGCAAGATGAAGAAAGAAAAAAGGGGGTCCGCGGGACGGAGTCCCCCGGCGGGTCAGGGCAGAGCCCCGCCCCCCCATAGATACTGGGACCCTTCATGCATTTGGCCTTCTCTGTGGCGCTGTTGGCGCGGCGACCACTCTTGGCGCGGCTGCACGCCGAGCACACCGACGCCTACCGGCTTCTTCACGGCACGGTCGAAGGGGTCCCAGGCGTCGCCATCGACCGCTACGGACCTCACTTGTTGGTCCAGTCCTTCAGGGACCCGCTCGTCATCGGCGAGCTCGAGGTCCTCGCCGAGATGGCCAGCGAGGCCGTCGGCGCCCCTTTGGAGCTCGCCTACCGACATCGCCCTTCGAGCGGCGAGGTCGAGACTCTTGTGAGCCCACTCCACAACGAGGCGGTGCTCACCGAGTGCGGCGTGCACTACCGCTCTCTGATGGACCACCGAGGCCGAGACCCGCTCTTGTTTCTCGACCTGCGGGTCGTGCGTCGGCACGCCCTCAGCGCGCCTCCTGGGGCCAATTGGCTCAACCTCTTCGCCTACACGTGTGGCGTCGGCGTCGCCGCCGCGGTGGGGGGCGCCCACACGGTCTGGAACGTCGACTTCGCGCAGAGCGCGCTGGACTTCGGGGCCGAGAACCTGCTCCTCAACCCACCCGCTGCGCTGGCGGAGCGTCGCAGCCAACCCCTGCTCGGCCAGGTGGCGCCGGCCAAAGCGATGCGCTTCATCAAGAGCGACGCCATCTCTGTGATGCGGCAGTTGGCGGGTCTCTCGGTCAAGGGTAGAGCGCGCAAGAGGCCCCATCAGCACTTCGAGCCGCGCCAGTTCGACCGAGTCGTGCTCGACCCCCCACGTTGGGCCAAGAGCCCCTTCGGCGCGGTGGATCTCGTCCGCGACTACCAGAGCCTCTTCAAGCCGGCGCTCCTCTTGACCAAACCGGGTGGTGTCCTCGTGTGCACGAACAACGTCGCCTCCATCGACCTCGACGAGTGGCGCGGCGACCTCGAACGCTGCGCCGAGAAGGCCGGACGACCCGCTCTTGCCGTCGAGGTCCTCACCCCCGAGGCCGACTTTCCCTCGCCCGATGGGCGACACCCGTTGAAAATTTTGTCGATCCGCTGCTAGGCTAGTGTAACGCTTCACATGTGTCCGTGCTTATGAGCGTGGCCTTTCAGGGAAGCAGGGCTCTGCCCTGACCCGCCGGGGGACT
>PFUG01000614.1:0-3969 GCA_002789955.1 Deltaproteobacteria bacterium CG_4_9_14_3_um_filter_63_12
CAAGTATGAAGTGACCGCGTCCGAGTACAAGGCCTGCGTCGACATCGGGGTCTGCACCGCAGCCGGAACCGGAGGCTATCAGACCTACGACACAGCGGGCAAAGAGAACCACCCCATCAACTACGTCGACTGGATGCAGGCGTTCACGTACTGCGACTGGCTCGGCAAACGCTTGCCCACCGAAGCCGAGTGGGAGCGTGCCGCCAAGGGTGAAACCCAGCGCCGGTTCCCCTGGGGCGACAGCTGTCCCATCGAATGGTCGACCACCGAGTGCGCGTCGGGCAACTGGACCAGCACGACCGCCAAGGCCAATGGCTCTACGTCTTGCCACGACGGCTACGCAGCGACCTCGCCAGTGGGCTCGTTCCCCAGCGGGGTGTCGCCGGACGGGGTGCACGATATGGCGGGCAACGTCTATGAGTGGGTCAAGGATTGGTACGGCGCGAGTTATTACTCGACGAGTCCTGCGACGAATCCGACTGGGCCCCTCAGCGGCTCGTTCCGCGTCTTCCGCGGCGGCAGTTGGGGCAGCCACGGCAGCACCCTGCGCGCCGCCGGCCGCGGCGGCGACACGCCCGGCAACCGCGACTACTTTCTCGGGTTTCGCTGTGCCAGTTCTATCCCCTAAGCCCCCATCCCCTGTTCCCTGGAGCAGGAATGCGTTTCAATGATGTTTCGATATTGACAGAGGTTGCCGCTCCGACCCCGAAGGAGCCGAATAGGCCAAGCGAAGCGGCCCGGCCCGTAGGGGTCGGGGGCGGCTCATGGGGGCAAGGGGTCCGAGCGCAGAAGGGGTCCAGGGGCTTTAGCCCCTGGTCGAGCGTGATTTTTCGGAGCACTTTGCGGCAAGCCCGCACAGACCGAACACAGGGCCGATGGTCTATTGATGCGTGAAATCAAACTCTTGACCGTTCCGTTCGAGGTGCAAGCAGGCTTCTTCGACGACGAGGCGGTGCGCGGTTACCTGGCCTCCCGCGTGCTGTTGAGGTGTAAGGCCGCCTTTTTCGAGAGCGAGGGCCGCGCCTATTGGACGCTCTTTCTCGAGACCCGCATGGCACAAGGGGCAGTGGCTACGGGGCCGGCAGGCGAGCACGTTGACCAGGGCAAGCGCGCCGCCTTCGACGTGCTCTTGGGCGAGCTCGACGAGAATGAGCGCCACCGCTACGAGCGCCTGCTCGCCTGGCGGCGCGATGCGGCCATGAAAGAGGGCGTTCCGCCCTATGTGTTGTTCGGGAATCGCGAGGCGCTCGAGCTCTCCCGACGCAACCCGACGACCCTGTCGGGTCTCGAGCAGGTGCGTGGCATGGGCGCACGTCGAGTCAAACGGCATGGCAAGGCCATCTTGGAGACGTTGCATGGTTGCATCCCCGAGCTCGGAGGCAACAAGTCTGCGCCTGCTCGAGCTGTGGTTCGAGACGACGCAGTGGCTGTTGGAACGGACCGCGCGGTTTCCGAAGCACCTGCGGCACACACTCACGGAGCGGATCGAGCTGGGGGCGCTGACGACGCTCGAGCTGCTCACGAGCGCGAGCTACCGGAAGGGCCGCAGCAAGGAGGCGCAGCTGCGCGAGGCGAGCGACCGGATGAATGCGCTCAGGATCCTGTTGCGACTCGCCTACAGCCTGCGCGTGCTCCCGAATGACGTCTTCGAAGAAGCCGCGCGACGACTCGTCGAGTGCGGAGCGCTCCTTGGCGGCTGGATTCGACAACAGCAGCAGCCACCTGGCGGCTCTGCCGAACCAGGCTAGCTTTGCGCAGGTCTATGGGTTTGCGGCGTTGGCTCAGGCTTTCGACAGAGCCCGACGCGCAAAGAAGGGGCGGGGAGGCGAGCCGCTCTTCTTTCGCGAGCTCGAGCACGAGCTGTTGCGTCTCGAGGGCGAATTGCGCGACCGTAGGTGGACCCCCGGCCCCTACCGGTTCTTCTGGCTGCGCAAGACGAAGGCGCGCTTGGTTTCGGAGGCGGCGTTTCGCGATCGCGTGGTGCATCATGCGTTGGTGGCCGAGCTCGAGCGGGTGTGGGAGCCAAAGTTCATCGAGCACAGCTTTGCCTGCCGGCGCGACAAGGGCTCTCATGCGGCGCTTCGGCTGGCGCAACAACTTTGTCGCCGGTACCCGTATGCGTTGCGACTCGACGTCGAAAAGTACTTCGATTCGATTCGCCACGAGGTGCTGTGCTCGATTCTCGCCCCTGCCAACGATGGCGGCACGCAGTGGTTGTGCGAACGGATTGTCGAGGCTTCCAGAGTGCCGACGGTTCCAGCGGGCTCGGCACGGGGGATTCCCATTGGGAATCTGACGAGTCAGTTTTTTGCCAACCTGTATCTGCACCCGCTTGATGAGCTGGCACGGACCGAATGGCCAACGTGTCCTTGGCTTCGGTACATGGACGATGTGCTCGTGTTCTCAGCGGACAAGGAGCAACTCTGGGCAATCGCAGCGGCCTCACAGACCTTTCTGAGAAATGCGCTGGGGCTCGAACTCAAGGCGAGCGTGACCGCGGTGATGCCCGTCGAGGAGGGGATTGTGTGGCTCGGGATGCGGGTGTTTCCCCGCCTCGTTCGCCTGCAGCGCGACGGCCGCACGCGTTTCGCGGCGAAGATTCGCCGCTCGGTAACGGTTGCGAGCAACGAGACTGAGATGGAGCACGAGCGCGGTCGGGCTGCGTCGCTCTGTGGGCATCTGCAGCATGGGTCGACCTTGGCGCTGCGTCGGTCGATCCTCAGCAGCATATTTTCGGTCGTCGGTTGAGGTTCTGCCGTTATCGGTCAAGATGGCGTCGGGGAATCGGCCTCAGCGGCTCGAACCGCGTCAACCGCGGCGGCAGTTGGAACAACGACGGCAACACCCTGCGCGCCGCCAACCGCAACAACGACACGCCCGGCAACCGCAACGACAATCTCGGGTTTCGCTGTGCCAGCTCACTCTTCTGCCCGAAGGGCCTGCTCCACGGACCATGCCCCAGCGCGACGAGAGCGAACAGTGCCGGTCCTCCGGCGCCGGCAATGCCGGACGAAGAGCAGCCTGGGCGGACCCGAAGTCAACACCGGGCCCGCCCCAGGCCTTTTGAATTCTCTTGAGAAGCAGGGCGCTGCCCTGACCCACCGGGGGACGAGGTCCCCCGGACCCCCTTTGCTTTCTTAGATTTATTTTGACCGAGTCTTTCGTCAACTCTTTTGCTGACCGTTGACCGCTAGACAAGGTCGTCCACGTGGCTGGCCGCAGAGAGAGGACCACTTAAGCCTTGATAGACAGCGAAACGACCCTTCAAGGTCCACGAGGCCTGCGCCGCCTCGACGAGCCACTGATTCCTGCAACATCACCAGAGCCGTGATGGCAACGTCGGTCTGTTTCGACGATGCGGCGCATCGCCTGCATCGACCTCCTTGCCCGCCCACCTCTGACTTCGCCCAAGTGAGCATTTTGTTCCCGGACGACTCCTGAGCACGGGGACGGGGACGCGGACGGGTACACCGACGCGGTCGGGGCCCGGCACCCTGCCGAACGAGCCCTTCGCCAGCGGGAACACCTCCTGGGCTCCGGTCGCAGGAGGGGTTCCCGCGCGGGGACCCCGTCTCGGCGTTCGCACGCGTAGCCCTTCTCCCGAGGGAACCCCGGCTCGCCGCTCGCGGCACCGACAGTTTCGACGGGCAACCCCAGCTCGCGGCTCGCGGCACTGGGAGTCTCCCACGGGGAACCCCTGCCGAGCCCTCCGCCAAGCTGCCGTCGGCGTTGGGGAACCCATCCTTCGGGGCCTCCCGGGCCTCCCTGAGCGACTTGACGCCCGCGAACCCCCTCGGCTAACGTCGCCATCGTCGCGCTCCGCCGCAGTTCGCGCCGGGTCCTGCGACCGCCACCGCCAGGAGTCTCCATGCACGTCTATGACCTCAGCGCTGGGACCGAGCTCCGCTACAAGTTCGGTGACAACCTCGCCGCCGGCCTAGGCCTCTTCCCGCAGACCGCCGGCTTCGC
>PFUG01000128.1 GCA_002789955.1 Deltaproteobacteria bacterium CG_4_9_14_3_um_filter_63_12
AGACCATCCCGGCCTCGATGGGCTCGTCGTCGCCGACGCTCTGCATGTCTTTGACCAGCGAGCGCGTGCCTGCGTACATGAAGACGGTGTTCAGGTAGGCGTGAAAGGTCTCGCGGGAGGCGGATTTCTTGGCCTTGCGGGTTCTTGTAACCTCGTGGTCGCCGATCTCGAAGCGTTCGCCTTGCCGCCAGTCTTTCCATTTGGCGAGGTCACCGCTGGTGAAGCTGAACGCGATGGTGTCGGCCTGGTCGCTGGCCCAGAGGTACTCGGCGCGCAGGCGGATGGCGGTGTCGGCGCATTGCTGCAGGTCGCGTTCGCCGACGTCGAGCGCTACCGTCGCCGCGGCTGGAGCGTCGATTTCGGACCCGTCGTAGGCGAGGACGCTGGTGCGGTCGGTGCGCAGGGGCAGGCCGCGCAGCCAAGCGGCGAAGCTGCCCTTCTCGACAGGGACTCGCGTGAAGCCTGCGGGCGCGGGGAAGCGCGCGGACAGGGCGACGAGGGCGTCGGGTGCGTCGAGGCCCGGCATCTCGGAGAGCCAGGCGTAGGCGGCAAAATCGTCGACGGGCGCGGCGTCTTGCGCGAACGCATCGAAGCCTAGAGCGATGGCGAGCGTACACAGAATGCAGAGCGTTTTTAGGTTCATACCTCGTCCTTTCGGTGAAAGGTGGGTTCGGCGACTGCCCTCATCGACCGATTTGCGGTCAGAGATCTTCATTCTCTGTTCATTTGTCGAACTCCGCACCCTTTCGCCGAACACGCACAGCGGCTAGTTTCTCGAGCCGAAACGCTGCGAATGGGTGGAGCGAAATGCAGGCAGGGCATGATCGCCAGGCCGTTGATGCAACGCGAGCTCGCCTCGCGGCGAGGAGGGGGGCGATGAGCCGCAAGAATGCAGTGGTCAGGCTCGTTATCGGGCTCATGTTCGCGATTTTGGGCAGCTCCGTGGTCGCCTGTGGTGGCTCCCAAGCCCAGCTCAGCGACCCCACTCCGATGACCAAGACGGCCAAGCGTCCTGAGATCAAGCGCCCGAAGGCCGGAGCGGGCGAGGCTCCAGGAGAGCTGCCAACCCCCGAAGTGGCCGACGAGCGCGGGGACTGGTAGGCGACGCTTTGCGGCTGGGCAACTACGAAATCATCAGGAAGATCGCGACCGGAGGGATGGCCGAGATCTTTCTGGCTAGAGACGTCGAGCAGCCGGGCAGCGCCGAGCTCGCCGTCAAGCGCATGCTGCCGCTCTTCGACGAAGATGAAGACTTGGCCGAGATGTTCGTCGACGAGGCCCGTATCGCGGCCAAGTTGAACCACCCCAACATCGCTAGAGTGTATGGGTTGGGCGCCGAGAAAGGCCTCCCCTACATCGTCATGGAGTACATTCACGGCGACGACCTGCGCCACATCTGCGAACGCGGCCTCGCGGCCCATGACTTCATTCCCATCCCGTTGGCCTGTCGGGTCATCTGCGAGGTGGCGCAAGGGCTATTCGCCGCCCACTCTCAGCGCGACTCCAGGGGCCGCTCTCTGGGGATCATACATCGCGACGTCAGCCCCCAGAACTTGCTGGTGAGCATGGCTGGCGAGACCAAGATCGTCGACTTCGGCATCGCCAAGGCCGCCAACCGCATCAGCACGACTCGCGCTGGGCAGCTCAAGGGCAAGTTCTCGTACATGAGCCCCGAGCAGGTCACGGGGCGTCCGGTCGACCATCGCTCGGATCTCTTTGCGCTGGGCACCGTGTTGTATGAGGTGACGGTCGCAAAACGACTGTTCAAGGGCGGCAACGAGATCAAGACCATGGGGTTGGTCGGGAAGGCCCAAGTGACCCCGCCGACCCAGGAGAGAGCCGACTACCCCCGACGCCTCGAGCCGATCGTCCTCAAGGCATTAGCCCAAGACCCCAACGACCGCTATCAGACCGCGGATGCGCTGCGCCAAGACCTCGAGCTCTACCTCTGCTCCCTGGATTTCGACACCAGCGCGGCGGCGTTGGCGGCGTATATGCGCCGGATGTTCCCAGAGAAGACAGGTGGGCTCGCCCCCGAGCGAAGCTGGGACGAGGTCAGCGATGTCGAAGACCTGCCCACTGTGGTGTGGACGCCCGAACACGTCGATGAGGCTTTGAACCCGGGTCTCGTCACCATCGTAGACCCCGTCCGCGTGCCGCAGAGCCCCATTCCTGGACTCGTCGGAGACAACAGCCCATCATCGCCAGTCGCTGTCGACGGAGGCCAGAAAGCCCCACCACAGCAAAAGGACTTGGTCGCAGAGGACAGGTCCTCTGCTGACGGGCTCGCAGCGCCGTCAACAGCCGCTCCTTCTTCACAATTTCGTGGCCAATCGCCGCCTTCCGTGGCACGATTCGCGGCGAAAGAATCAGACGAAGGGCTTGCACTGATGGGACGAGAGGGGGCCATGCTCCCCAGTGGAGCCGCCGACTCGCCGCAGAATGAAGCCCGAAGCAAGATATTGACTGGAAAGCCTGGAGGCACCATGTCCAACGATACTAACAATCCGTTCCTTGCCGCCATGGGCGCCCAGCCGCAGACCGGCGACCCGACGCCAGTCCAGGCCCAACAAGGCCAACTCAGCGCTGCCCAACAACAACACCTCGTCCAGCAACAGCAGATGCTCGCGCACCAGCAGCAGGAGCAACAACAGCTTCTGGAGCAGCAGCAACAGTGGGCAACGCAGCAAGAACGGCTCACCGCGGAGCAGCAACAACAGCTCGTGCTCCAGCAGCAACAGTTGCTCGCCGTGCAACAGCAGCAACAACAGCAACTCCTCCTCCAGCAACAACAACAGCTCGAGCAGCAAGCACAGCAGCAGCGGGCGCTGCGGCAGTCACAACAGCTGTTGGTGGCTCAGCAACTCGACGCCGTAATGCCCTCGGGGCCCATCGATCACTCCGTCGACCACGAAGATTTCGAAGGCGACCTCGACCGGCGCAAGAAGAAGAACCGCAGCACCGTCATCGGCGTCATCGTCGGGTTGCTGGTGGTCGGTGGCATCATCTTCGCCATCTTCGGCACTTCGAAGATCGAAGAGACCGTCAAAGAAGAGACCTCGCCCGACGATCCTTACTTCGGCAAGGGCGATCCTGACTGGAAGCCGCTGGCCACCTTCCCGGTTGAAGTCCGCAGCGAGCCTGAGGGCGCGCGGGTCATCGTCAACGGATTGCGACAAGACGGGGTCACGCCCGGCACGTTCCTCTTCGTCGAGGACCAAGCCAACACCGTTGCGGTCTTCCGCGACGGTTTCATTCCGGTTCATCGCTTCCTGGCCTTCGGTGAGGATGTGAGCAACGGAGTCGATCTCAAGCTGGACCGCATCCCCGACCCACCGCCGCTGCCAGAGCCCATCATCCCGCCACCGCCGGAACCCGGCCAAGAGCCTGCGCCCATCGTCCAGCCCGAGCCCAACCCTTACGCCCAGCCGACCAGCGAGCTGGAGGTCATCATCCAGAACCCGGTCGATGCCGACGCTATGATCTGGCTGGACGGCAAGCAGATGGGTAAGCCGCCCATCAAAGAGAGCATCGCCAAGGGCGCCTACCACATCGTCAGCTACGAGAAAGAAGGCAAAGCCCCGCACGTCGTCCTCTTCAAGGCCCTCTCGCCAGGCGAGATGGTCAAGGAGCTGCTCAGCGAAGGCGTCTACACCGACCGCCTGACTGAGGTCCTCGTCGAGCCGGCCCCAAAGACCTCAAAGGTCGAGTTCAACGAGGAGCCGAGCTCCGGGATGGCGGCTGTCCCCTTCAACAAGGCCGAGCTGGTGCGCATCGTCGTCACCTCCGAGGGCTACGAGCCGTGGCAGTACAGCCTCGACACCACCGGCGCTGGAAACTTCAGCGTCCGCGCCACGCTCTCCGAGTTCCGCACTGGCACCGCCGCGGTCCAATGGCTCATCCCTCCCGGCAAGTACTGGTACCCCTGCATGAAGCGCCCGCAAGGCCCTGTCTGCTGGGAAGACGACACCGCCCTGGCCAAAGAGGTCAAGGCTGGCAAGTACACGCTCAAGGTCTGGGAGCAGCTCGGTGGCCACGCCAGCAACAAGCGCGACGCCACCAACCAGCCAGAGATCGTCATCGAGCCCGGTCTCAAGTATGTCTTCGAGATGGATTTCTCTGGCGAAGAGGTGATCATCACCCCGCAGGAGCCGGTGCCTTACGAGCCACCGCCCCCTGGGACCGACCTAAACGCCGTCCCAGAGAAACCAACCGTCAAGCCGGGAA
>PFUG01000430.1 GCA_002789955.1 Deltaproteobacteria bacterium CG_4_9_14_3_um_filter_63_12
CGGCTCCTGAACGCCGCGAAGCGGCCCCCTAGCCGCCTTGGGCGGCTCCCATAGCGGAACCCCCCGGCTTTGCCGGGGGTAGCGCAGCGCTTAGTTGGTGGGGCGTACTTTCCGGTAATTCTGCCTGGATAAGCACCACCACTTCATTGTGAACCTGGTCATACGATACCTTAGGGCAAATCTTCGCAAACCCGCCCGATCCAACAAGTTGGTCCTCATACTGATCGCTCACTGGATCGTATTGCGTCACAAAGTGCAAGGCGGACATTCCAGCGTGGCAGCCAGGCGAGCCAAGTAAAGTACTGTCGATCGTCTGGACCGACGTCAAGGTCACAGTATTGATCGATGAGCAGCGCAGTCGGGGGTATCCCCGTCTGCTCAAGAGGAGCGCCAAGCGAAGGCTGGAATCTTGACCTGACGCCGTTCCAGTGAAGAACCCAAAAATGGCTAGGGTCCACGAAAGCTGGCGCCATGGCAGTTGCCCACCAGTCAGATGTTGACGGTTGCCAGGAGGCCACCAGGTCCCCCCTCGTGTACCCATAATGGCTGTAGACCTCAAGCCCACCAACGACCGGATTACTATCACCAACAGCCACATACATGCCGTCCGCGGAGATCGCCAGAGCGTTTGCTTGTGGAGCGCTAAGATATTTGGTTGATATCTCGGGGTAATATGGAAAGACGTCCGCGAACGCAGCTGAGCCCCAGAGGAGCACCGCCAAGGTGCCAGTCAGACACATCACCAGACGTCGTTTCGGATAGAACTCTTCTCTCTGCATGTTGCCACCTCAATCAAAGTGATGGTGTTTGTTTTGGTTGCACTGGTCGCACAAAGCGGTCGCCTACTCGACAGACATGCCTTGCTCGAGCACAAGACACGCCCCGGCCGCCGCCGATCGCTCATCCAACTGTGCTCCCGGGTCCTCAGCTGACGTGCGGGCCCAGGCAGCGAGAATCTCCTGCTCGATGAACTCGAGTACCCACTGGCATTCCTGGTCACTGCTCTCAATCGCCAGGGAGTGGGTGCACACAGCATCGGAGCACAGCTCGCAGATGCGACTTTTGACGTGAGCACAGGAGTCGACGCCGACACCTTCAGGAATGCCGTTCTCTGCAAATGCTGGCGTGACCGAGATCATGGTGACCATCGCGAGTGGTCCAAAGACTCGTAGACCCAGAAGCCTTCTCACAAGCACCTCCTGCGTGATTGATTTGATTGCAAAGCGCATCACGGTTGTCGTGGATGTATGAAAATAGTCACGATGCTTGTCAACCGCTTGCGGCCTGCTCTTCACTGAGGAGGTGCCGGACGACGCTGTCCTTGGGTCTTTCTGGGCCATGTGGCAGGGCGGCAACGTGACGATGCGCGCCGAGTGGTTCGAGCATCGCGAGGAGCAGGTCGAGGACAGTCGACACGACGATGCTCGAGCTCCTGCGTGCGAACACCGGAAAGAGGGTCACCCTCGGCCTGCGTACACCCGAGGGGGGCACCCTCGAGGCGCGCATCGTAAGGGTCCTAGGTCACGCTGAAGGCCGGCGAGACCAAGACGCTCAGCGCCCAGTTTCGCTACTACGTGAGGTAACTCCCACGCTGCAGACATAGTAAGTTCTCCAGAGACAGGTCAGGGTTGGCTGGGCAGCTGGCGGCTCGGGTGCGCGGTTGGGCGGTTGGCGTGCGCGGTTGGGCGGCTGGCGTACGCGGTTGGACCTACTGCGGGCAGCAAAGACTTAGACCAAACGTTCCTTCAACAGTCGCACGCGCTTGGCGTCGACCCCATTGCGCCAAGCGCCGCCGAACTTGATCGACGAGCCGACGATCAAGGCGTCGGCGAGTCCTCGGTAGTCGTCGATGTTCTCGAGGTCGACGCCAGACCCGACGGCGACTGGGAGACCGGCGAGTTTGGCGGCCCTTACGTCGTCAACCTCCGCGGTCTGAGTTAGGCGCCAGGGCGGCGGAGGGACCGCCCCGGCGCCGTTGGGGCGTGGCCGCCGAGACGACCACGTTCCGCGTCAAGTGTCCGCTGGGGCGGACGGCTCGACTTTGGCGTCCGAGGCGGCCTCGAGCGCGTCTGCCGCCTCGAGCGCGTCTGCCGCCTCGAGCGCGTCTGCCGCCTCGAGCGCGTCTGCCGCCTCGCCTTCGACGTTCTCAGTCTCGTTCTGTTCGGTCTCGCTCTCTTCGGCGTCCCCTGGGTCGTTCTCCTCTGGGTCGAAGGGCTCGTCCTCTGGGCCGTCGTCTGGGTTTTCGCTCTCACTGACCAGGGCCTCGGCTTCTCCTGACTTTCCGTTGGCGCCCGGGGGTCCAGCGGGGAAGAGCCGCTCGTACTCGAGCTTGTGATGGTGGCTCAGGTCCTTCACCGTCATGTAGCCAGTGAACACGCTCTTATCCATGGGGAAGACATCGGGCGAGAAGTGCGAGCCGTAGAGATGCCAGACCACCAGGACGAGCAAGGCGAGCACGGCCTCGTTGGAGTGCATGACGCGGGAAGCCGGGATGAGCTCTCCAGGGGCGAGCGACGCGAACTCGATGGGGAAGAGCAGGACGAAGCCCGAGACGAGCATCACCAAGCCACCCAAAATCAGACCGACGTACTCGAACTTCTGGCGGTAATCGAACTTCGGGAACTTTGGCGGATGGTCGCGGTAGCCAAGGAGATAGAGCAGGTTGTTCCAGGCGTCTCGCAGGTCTTGAGGTGCGGGCATGAGAGTCAGGCGCATCTTGCGCGTGGCCACGCCGATGGCGATGCCGCCCAGATGAACGACGGCGGAAAGCGCAAAGGCGATGCCAGCCCACCGATGGATGGTGCGGGTCTGGTCCAAGCCGCCAAAGAAGTCGATGAGCCCCGTGGCCCAGCTGGACTCGTAGAACTTCTGCGGGAAGCCCGTGACCACCAGGGCCACGAAGATGAGAATGGTGAGGATGTGTTCGACACGGCGGAAGGGGCTGAAGCGTTCGACTTGCCACTCACCGTCGCCGGTCTTGCGAATGCGCGTACTCTTAGCAGTGGTCTTCATGGGTTTGACCTCCTCTATCGCCGGGCGCGGATGCGCCACAGGTGCAGAAGGATATGGAGGATTAGGCCGAGCATGATCATGGGGATGAGAATCCGGTAACCCCATTTGATGCTCCAGACTAAGGGGGCATTCTCGAAGGTCGGCGTGTAATGCGAGAGCCACGCGTCCGTGAACTCAGGGGTCGCCCCCTCGTGGCACTTGGCGCAGACCTCGACGACCCGCTGCTTCACGACGACCGTCTCGCCCTCGTTCTTGAAGGATTGGATGTCGTGGATGCCGTGGCAGTCGGTGCAGGTCGCCATGGGACGTCCGGGCTCACCGCCGCCCGCCGCGTAAAGCTGGTTCGAGATGCCGTGGAAATCCTCGAGATAGGAGGTCAAGACGTTGGCGTTGAGCCCGTATTTCTCCATGCGCTCCTCGTCGCCGTGGCAGCGCGCGCAGAGCTGGTAGCTCTCAGCGTGGAAGCTCGCCGCGTTGGGGTCGGCGATGTCGTGGGCGCCGTGGCAATCGGTGCACACCGGGATGTCACCGTCTTGGTGGTCGACCAGCGCGCGTCCGTGTACCGAGTTGGCGTAGACCTCAGCGATTTCGGTGTGACAGTTGGCGCAGCGATGGTTGATCTCCAAAGGATCGCCTTTGAGGCTGCGGATCTCGTGAGCGCCATGGCAACCCACGCAGGTCGGGGCTTTGGTTGAGCCCTCGGTGTGTTGCTTGTAGTGGATGCCGTCGAGCACCCGAGTGTAGTAGGCGTAGTGGCAGCGCTTGCAGGTCTCGGCCTGGTTGCGCTGGAAGTCGCCGACCGAAGCCATGACCTCGCTGGGCTTGGTTGGGTGGGGGTACTCGTTGATCGTGTGATGGCAGTCGCTGCAGCTCAGCTCGCCGCCGTGCACCGAGGCTTCCCAGGTCTTCGCGTCGATGCCGACCACCACCTTGCTTCCGTCCGCGAACTCGACTTCGTCTTCTGCCCCGTCGTGACAGTCCATGCACTCTTCTTCCGCCCACAGAGGGGTCGCAAACAGCAGGGCGAGCGCTGCGACGCCGAAGAAGAGGGGCCGAGATGGCCAAGCGCGGGTCGGGCAAAAGAGCCCGATCCGCATCGGTTCGTAGGACCTCGAGTCAGTCTTCATGGATCACCTCCACCCATAAAAGGGTGTGCCACAATAGGGTGTTTTAGCTCGAGGAGAGCGCCGGAACTTTTCAACAACAGGCTCTCCCCTTCCATTCGATTTAGTCTCGGTCGCCGTCCCAGCGGCGTCGGCCTCGGGCGCTCGAGAACGGGTTAGCGCCGTGGAGCGCGTCAAAGGTCTTGGGGCGGCTCCAGGGTCTCGGTCAGCAGAAGCGCCCAAGCCAGTCAGCTTTTCTCTTCTTCCTCGCGGCGAGTCTCGACCTCTGCCTCGAGCGCTTCCACCTCGTCGTCCTCGAGGTCGCGGTCGATGGCCTCAGCGTCCTCTTCGGGCTCTTTGCCGTCCCCAGTGAGGTAGGCCGCATTCGGTTCCCAATTCATCTGCACCAGATGGGCATTCTTAGAGGCGAAGCTGCGGACGGTTTTGACGCCCAGCTTCCAGACCGCCACCATGACAGCCATCAGGATGATGGCAGGGAAGGCCATGACGAAGATGCCGCCGATGGCCGGGCCTGCGGCGACGATGAGCAAGGTCGGCAGCCGCTTGAAGGTCGTTCCCTGAGCTCCGGGCAGCACTTCGTCGTCACTGATGTAGTGCAGGTTGAATGGGTTGGCCGAGAAGTAGACGCCGTAAGGAACCTTGTCGCCAGCATCATAAGTCTTCATCATCGCCTCCTGAGGTTCAGTGATTCGCCCTAGCGAACCACACTCTTGGACCGCTCTCGGGGCAGGGCCTCATCGACCCTGTGATTGAATTGTATGTAGCTGAAAAGATATAACAATCAGCACTATTCACTAGGCCGTTCGATACTTTTCCCTAGAGGCCCCCAAAAACGTCACCCAGGCGAGCAGGCACGGTGGCCTGCACCCAAGCCAGGGGCCGAAACCCCAGGTCAGACACTAGGCCTGAGGCCCCGAGGCCCGAGGCCTGAGGCGGTTCAGAAGAAGGGGCGTAGGTGCATTGTGTGTGGTCGTCTGGAGGCACGGGGTGTTTCTCACAGGGGAAAAGGTACGGCACGGACCCCATCAGCCTGCGTCAAAAACCAGCCCCCACCCAACCCCCGCCCGCAAGAGCCAACGACTTTCAGCCGGAATGAGCGACCCGTCGACAAACCAGACATCTTGCAGTCTATTGAGCGGCAGCAGGTCGAGGGTTCACCCGCAGGCCGACAGAAAGCCTGTACCATCGAAGACGCCGCAGAATGCTGACCTACTTGTTGGCCAACCTACTGCACACCTTGGTCGTCCTGATCTGGCTGGCCGGGTTGCGCCGAGTCAGCGGCCCCATACCCCCCAGCCTGTGGAGCGGGCTTTTGTCGTTGGCGCTGGTTGCACCCATGATCGTCATCCTCTGGCGCATCCTGGGGTTGCCCGGCGTGCCGGCCGAGAGCATGCTGCTGCGAGTGGACCTCTGGGCGGACACCATTCGGCTCGCGCCCTGGCCCTATCAGGCGCTGTTCGCCCTGCTCCTCCTCGGCACCACGTCGATCTTCGTCGTCCAAGAGGCGGTCCCGACGTGGCGCAGCCTGGGCCGACAGCGACACGCCGAGCGCGTCAGGGACGAGCGGCTCTCCGCCCACTTCGATAAAGTGCAGGCAAGCTTCCAGAGGATAGGAAAGAGCAGACCGCGCGGCCGAGAGGTCATCGTCCGAAGGCTCGAGACCGAGGCCCTCGTGGCCGCCCTCGTGGGCATCTTGAATCCCGTCATCGTCGTCTCCCGCGGCCTCATCGACCTCCTCGACGACGAAGAGCTCGAGGGCGTCGTCGCCCACGAGCTCGCCCACTACTATCACGGCGGAAATATGGGGCTCTTCGCCATCTGGCTCGCTCGCCTCTTGCAGGCGCCCAACCCGGCGGCGCTGATCCTCTTCCGCGAGCTGATCGAGGCCCGCGAGACGCTCTGCGACGCCGAGGCCGCGCGGGCGACGAAGAAGCCGGCGTCGCTGGCGTCCGCGCTGCTCAAATCGGTCCCGAACACCGCCCAGTCCAAAGAGCCCACCGCCTGGAAACGAGCCCGGCGCTCGGTGATGGACACCGCCAAGAAGGAGGCGCTGGTCGGCCGTGCCCGCGAGCTCATCGACGCCACCTCGTTCGAGCCCCCGCCGCGTCTCTTCTTCTGGGCCGCGGCCACTGCCCTCGGAGCGCTGCTGTGGGCAATCGCGTAAAGCGGCGGCGCGCGCCCGGCGCGTCGAGCCAGCTGCTGCGGGCCGCCATCTGGACGGCCCTGCTGTGCGTCGGGCTCATCGCCTTGGACCGAGGCCTGATGGGCCCCAAGCGCGTGCAGCCCGGCTGGAACGAGGCCACTAGCCTCGACAAGCTGCCCGCCAAAGCAGGCCTCGCCCTCACCCCGACGTTCTTGCCCAATTCTGTGCAGTGGCCGCCAGCCCTCATCCTCTATCGGCTGAGCGACGAACCCGGATGGTGGTTCGGAATCAAGGAGGCCGACACGGACGACTGGGTCCTCTGGCTCGGGACCTCCGTACGCTTCCCGCCGCCCGCTATGGGCCCGGTGGAGGGCTGCCTAGAAGACAATTTCGCGCCCTGCCCACCGGGTTGGCGCTCGCTGTCGGGGCATGTTGGGGACCAGGTCGTGCACGTCACGACGCGATTGCCGCCCGGGCAGGGCGCGCGGATCTTGAAGTCGATGCAGTGACGTCTTGGACAAAAGCCGAGCGCTCGCCGCTCCCTACGGAACGAGCTCGCCCGACGTGAACGCCACCGGATTCGCCGCCCGCCACGCCTCGAGCGCCGCGTGGTCGAGCCACAAGAACCCTTCGCTGACCCGACTCTCGAAGCGGTGCACGGAGGCGCCGGGGACGCCTTCGCTCGCGCCGCTCGCCAGGTTGAAGTCCCAGCCGTGATGGGGGCAGACGATTTGGCTTCCCTCCAGCAGGGCGTGCGAGAGCAGGGCTTGGCGATGGGGGCAGCGGCCGTAGAGGGTGTGGAGCTCGTCCTCGATGCGCACGACCACGAGGTCGACCCCATCGACGAGCACGTGGTGGAGCACCCTTTTGCCAAAATCGCGCACCGCGCCGAGGTTCCAGACCTCGCCGCTGCGCTGGGCCTGCAGGGGCGCCACGTCCGGCGTGGCCGAGGCGTGCACTGGGCAGCCCCCTTTCGGATGCGGCTCGGCAGCCGCCCCGCCGAGCAGGATGTTCGCGTAGCTCTTTTGGGCGGTCTGGGAGACTTCGGCCAGGGCCCGGTCGACGTTCTGGATGCCCAGGCGGTTGGCCATCTTCAGGTTGGTTTGGGCGATGTAGTCGAAGAGCGGAGGCCGACGCTTCTTCTCCAAGAACGCGTCGAGCTCGTCGAGGTCCACGAAGCGGGTGTCCCGCTCGCGGCCAGCGTAGATGCCCTTTAGCCCGTCGTTGCGCACCCACTGGATGGTCGGATCCGGCGCGCGCCGGAACAGCGGGATGAGCGAGAAGGGGTTCGACGCCGCGTAGGGCAAGGCGGGGTGCAGCGGAGCGACCGCGTAGACCTCGGCCTCGGTGCCGAGCTGGGCGTTGCAGAAGCGCGTGACGTCTTGGCAGAAGCGCATCCAATCGAGGGCAGAGACCTCGAGCATGGGGAAGATGACCTGCGTGATGACGTGATTCGGGTTCTCTGCGATCTGCTTCATCACCTCGACCAGCGGCGCCACATCGTTGCCGCTGAAATAGTGCACGAAGCGCACAGTCAAGCCCTGCGCGCGTCCGCCACGGGCGAAGGGGCAGAACGAGTGTTCCTCGATGACCTCGTTGAGGTAGCGCTCGTTGGCCACCAGCGCGGCCGCCTTGATGGCGCGCTCGGTGTCGGCGTCCAGCTCCGGCAACGGCGCGAAAGGAAGCGCCGGCGCCTCGAGGACGACGCGAGTGTCCACCTCGGGAAGCGTCCGAAGGTAGGCCCGAAACTCGTTGAGCTCATCCATGGTCTGCTGGTCGTTCATCGCGCTGGTCGACATTTTTTGCCTCCGGTCTGGCAGCAAGGAGCCACCGGCTCTCGAAAACTGAGCCATCTGGAACCGTCGCTTTTGTGCCCAGACGAACCTGCTCTCTGAGCCGCTAACGGCCATATAGGCAATTAGCGGTTCGCTCTGCAAGGGAAATTGCCACGAGCCTGTCGGGGTGTTTGGGGGCTTGTCGGGTGGCGGTCCGACGCGAGCCTCGCTGGGTTCGTTGTCCGAATCAGCTGCGGTGCCCACGGCGCGGCCGGCGGCCGCCCCACCCAACCCCAGCCCCCAAGAGCCAACGACGAAGTCCCTCGAAGAAACCCCTCTGCGGCTCTGCGGCTCTGCGTCAAGAAAAATCAGCCCCCACCCAACCCCAGTGGCGTCCGGAGGCGCCCTTCAGAGGTGGATGGCACAATGGCGCTGTGTTGGAAGTCGCACGTCCAGCAAGGACGTCGGTCGTTCGCTCGAGGCGGTCAACACGCTCAGCGATGGCTTGAGCGAGTTGGCGATGTTCTTCGAGGGGGAAGAGTGACTTTGCCCTGAAGTCGGCGGTGGGGTTGGGTTTGGGCCCTCACCCCCGGCCCCTCTCCCACTCTTCGTGGGCGATGGGAGTCCGGCTTCTGTTGTCGTTGTTGGTTTGCGGAGGCCTCTGCGCATCGGTATCGCCAGTGGCACCTCGGCTCAGACCCGGTTTGCTGTGTACGCAAGTTCGCAAAAGAGGGACAAGAACAAGAACGAAAAAAGCCAGACCCCCCAAAGGACTCTGGCTCTTTTGCATGCACGAGGCGGGGCTCGAACCCGCGACCTTCGGCTTCGGAGGCCGACACTCTATCCAACTGAGCTACCCGTGCCCAAACGCGAAACGCGAGTTTTGTCTACTCCGGCGTCGCCCCGATTGCAAGATCGGATGCGCTTGCGCTCCAACGACACCCCACGCGACAATTCGGATTCATTGCCTCGCTTGCTCACGACCGATTGTCGCTAGACATCGCTCCTCGGTGCAAAAATCGGTCGCCCGCTCGGCAATCCCTCGACCCACGTCTGACCGAGGTGTTCGTGACCCGAGCCGCGCTCTCCATTTGGATTTCAGTTTTCTTGTTGCTCTTCGACTCCTCCCAGGTCTGGGCCGCGCCCGCCGCTCTCACCGACGCCGCGCTGCACTCCGCCGCCCTCGGCGTCCTCCCGGCCGCCAGCGACTCGCCCACCGCGCGCCTCAGCCCACTGGAGCGGCGCCTCGTCGAGCGCGCCATCGCCGCCTACGACCTCGAGCTCGTGCGCTTCCCCGAGGGGCACGTCATCGGCGAGATTGTGGTCGACAATTTTGACGTCTTCCTCGACGACGACCTCTTCCCGCTCATCTTCAACTGGCTGCACGTGACGACCAGCCCGGACATCGTCCGACGCCGGCTCACCTTCGCGCCGGGCGAGCGCTTTGATCGGGTGACGGTCGACGAGTCGCGCCGGCTGGTCTTGGACCCGATGATCTTCTCGACGGTGGTGACGGTGCCCGTGCGCAGGCGCGACCGAAGCCCCAACGGGGGCCACGACGGCGACGATGTCGACCTCCTCGTCGTCACCAAGGACCTCTGGAGCCTGCGCTTCAACACCAACTTCCAGACCACCGGCTCCCACCTCGACTACTTCGCCGCCTCGCTGAGCGAGAACAATTTCCTGGGCCTCAACAAGACCGTGGCGCTGGCCTTCCTCCTCGAGCCGGATGTCTACAGCTTCGGCCCCACTTATCTCGACAGCCAGGTGTTGGGCAGTCGCTTGACCCTCGAAGAGCGGGTCAAGTTCTCGTTCAACCGCGACACCAGCGCCTTCGAGGGGGCATACGGCAGCGTCTCCGTCGGCCAGCCGCTCTACAGCGTGCGCAACCGCTGGGCCTGGTCGCTGGGGGCCGACTTCCTGCACCTCATCGCGCGCCAGCACTCGGCCGGACAGGAGCTGCGCTACCCCTTCGACGCCGCCGAGGGCGAGGAGACCATGCCCTGGGAGTTCCGCGACCGGCTCCTCGAGGTGCAGGGTTCCGTCACGCGCTCGGTCGACGGCCATGGTTTTGGCGACGCCCTCATCAAACACAACTTCTCGTGGGGCTGGCGAGTGTTGGTGCGGGACCCCACGGTCATCGACGCGCAGCGCTACAGCCCCGAGTTGGTGTCCGAGTTCCAGGACATGGCCATGCCGTCGTCCCATCGACAGAGCTATCCCTTCGTCAGCTACCACACCTACGAGCCCACCTACCGGACCTACTTCGACGTCGAGACGCTGGGACTGGGCGAAGACCTCCGATTAGGACACGACTTCGTCGCCACCGTCGGCATGGGGCACCCCTTCACCGGCAGCGAGACCACGTTCCTGGCGGCCTCGACCCAGGCCACCACCGCGCTGCGCCTCGCTGGCGACGACCGCCTGAGCGCCGTCAGCTTGTTGCGCGGACGACTGGAGCGCGGCCAGTGGATCGACACCGTGTCCTCCAGCATCCTGCGCTACGTCTCGCCGGTCCTAGGCATCGGACGGCTGCACCTCGCGGGGATCTTCGAGATGCGCTTCGACGACTCGGACAACAACTACAACAGCATCGGTGGTGACAGCGGTCTGCGGGGCTACGCCAGCGCGCAGTTCTACGGAAAGAACGTGATTCGGGGCAACGTCGAGTATCGCACGCAGGGCCTCGAGCTGTGGTCGACGTGGTTGGGGATGAACGTGTTCTGGGATGTCGGCGACGCCTTCGACGGCGAAGGCGTGGGCGGCATCGGGCTGCACAACGGCCTGGGCCTGGGGCTGCGGTGGCTCGTGCCGCAGCTCAATCGGGTCGTCATCCGGCTCGACTGGGCATCGCCCATCGACTCGCCGGCGCCCTTCCCTGGGCGAGTCAACCTCGGCTTCGAGCAGGCGTTCTAACTTGCGAGTTCTTCGAACCGATCGAACCCCACGCGGTTCGTAGGGGCGACCGGCGGCCGCCCTGGATGGTTTCGCATCCCCAGATTCCCAGGACCCCAATGAACCTCTTTGACAACATCGAAACGCTTGCCGCGACCGAGGAGTTCTTCGAGGTCTTGGCCGTCGGCCCCGCAGTGCGCATCGAGCGCATCGTCTCCATGGGGCAAGTCACGCCGGCGGGCGAGGCCTACGCTCAGGGCGCAGACGAATGGGTGGCGCTGTTGCAGGGGCGGGCGCGGCTCGAATTTGGCGACGGCGAAGTTCTCGAGATGGTCGCCGGCGACTGGGTCTTCATCGAGGCGCACCGCACGCACCGCGTCACCGCGACGTCCTCGGCGCCGCCCTGTGTGTGGTTGGCGGTGCATGGGACGTTGCGCCATCCTGACCCCAACAAGGACGCCTGACGCCCGAAGCTAACCGGCGACAACTTTGAGAAACGGCGTTTCCTGGCGCGGCCATCTTAGCCGCCTCTTTCGCCGCCTTGGCGGGAGGGACGCCCGCGTTTCAAGGCTACCAACACACGGAGAGCTCACCTGGGCCATATGTGTCTGAGAAGCCTCGTGTCGCCAAAACAGCAGAGACCTCTCCCAAAGAGCTGCAAGAAAGAAGAAAGCAACAAGGGAGTCCGGGGGACAAAGTCCCCCGGCGGGTCAGGGCAGAGCCCTGCCTCAGATGCCGCCGCCCTCTTCGAAGATCATCTGCTTGGCCTGGGTCTGCGCGACCTGGCTGTTGGCTGGGACGCTCTTTGTTAGCCAGACGTTACCGCCGATGACCGAGCCGTTGCCGATGGTGATGCGCCCCAGAATCGTGGCGCCGGAGTAGATGATGACGTTGTCTTCGACGATGGGGTGACGAGCGATGCCCTTGATGGGGTTACCGTCCTCGTCGAGGGGGAAGCTCTTGGCACCCAAGGTCACGCCTTGGTAGATGCGCACCGAGTCGCCGATTCGACAGGTCTCACCGATGACGATGCCAGTCCCGTGGTCGATGAAGAAGTGCCGACCGATGGTGGCGCCGGGGTGGATGTCGATGCCGGTCAAACCGTGCGCGAACTCGGTGATGATGCGAGGGACGAGGGGCACGTCGAGGAGATAGAGCTCGTGGGCGAGCCTAAAGTCGGTGATGGCGCGCAGCCCTGGGTAGCAGACGATGATCTCCTCGGCGTGCAGCACGGCCGGGTCGCCCTCGAAGGCGGCCTCGACGTCGCTGATGAGAAGCTCTCGCAGCCCGGGCAGCTTGGCCAGGAAGGCCGAGGTGATGGTTGCGGCGCGCTCGTCGCAGTCGTGACGCAGCCGCGGGTCTTTGTCGCTGGCGAAGCAGAGCGCGCGTTTGACCTGCTCTTGTAGGGTGTGCAAGACCTTGTCGAGGGTCGCCCCGACGTAGAAGTGCAGGCTCTCGTGGCTCAGGTCCCAGTCGCTGAAGAAGGTGGGAAAGAGCACCGAGCGCAGCGACTCGACCATGTCGATGATCAGCTCGCGGTTGGGCAGCGTCAGTCGCTTGCGATTGCCACCGCGGACGAGGCCGATGCGCGAGGTGTTGTGTTTGTCGTTGCAGAGTGCCTCGACGACGCTCGTCAGCCCAGTGCGATCGTTCGAGCGTTCTTCTTTCGAGTGTTCTTGGCTCACGGCCTCACCTTCGAAACCCGACCGAGCACCCAGCCGTCGGAAAAGCGACGCGGCCGAGTCATTCGAATCGGCGGTAGTGTCTAGCGACAAATCGGCGACAGGCGCCCGACGTGCAAGAGAGTCACGGGTCTTCGGTCACAACGCAGGTCGCCGAGCGAGCAGGCGTTCGTCGAAACGTGAAGCTCCCGGAGCGCCGCAAGGGCAGCTCCGGGAGCTCGAGCAAGCAATAGACCCCAAAAAGAGAACCTCAAGCGCCAGCGAAGAGCGGCGTGGAGAGGTAGCGCTCGCCGAAGTCGGGGAGAATGACGACGATCATCTTGCCCGCGTTTTCGGGGCGCTCGGCGATGGTCAGCGCGGCCGACAGGGCCGCACCCGAGGAGATGCCGACCAAGATGCCTTCCAGGCGGCCGAGGTTGCGGGCCGCCGCGATGGCGTCAGCTTCGGTGACGGGGAAGATCTCGTCGACGAGGCTGAGGTCCATGACGGCCGGCACGAAGCCGGCGCCGATGCCCTGGATCTTGTGCGGTCCGGGCTGGCCACCCGCCAACACCGGGGAGCCCGCGGGCTCGACGGCGACGGCCTTCAGCGAGGGCTTGCGGGACTTCAGGACGCTGGCCACGCCGGTGATCGTGCCGCCGGTGCCGACGCCAGAGACGAGGATGTCGATGGCGCCGTCCGTGTCGGCCCAGATCTCTTCGGCGGTGGTGCGGCGGTGGACCTCGGGGTTAGCGGGGTTGTTGAATTGCTGTGGCATGAACGCGTTTGGGTTGGTCTCGGCGATCTCTTGGGCCTTGGCGATGGCGCCCTTCATTCCTTGGGCGCCGGGCGTAAGGATCAACTCCGCGCCTAGGGCTGCAAGGAGCTTGCGGCGCTCGATGCTCATGCTGTCTGGCATGGTGAGCAGGAGCTTGTAGCCGCGGGCCGCACACACGCAAGCCAAGCCGATGCCTGTGTTTCCGGAGGTAGGCTCGACGATGACGGTGTCAGCACTGATCCTCCCGTCGCGCTCGGCGGCCTCGATCATCCCCAATCCGATGCGGTCTTTGACGCTCGCACAGGGATTGAAGGACTCGAGCTTCACGACGACGTCAGCGGCGAGGCGACTAGCCATGCGATTGAGGCGCACCATAGGCGTGCGGCCAATGAGCTCGGTGATGTTTCCGGCGATCTTCATCAGTTCTCTCCTTCTAAAGAACACAAGCCGCGCCGTTCGGGATGGGGCGCGGGGGAAAGCGAGCGTCTGCTCGCTGGGGCTTCGAGAGTGTCGGAATTGGGCAGTGCAGTGTCGTTACGTCGTGGGGTCACGAAGGGTTCATTGGGGTTTATTGCCGGTTCGCGTTCAATGGTCCAACGCCCGTCGGACCGCCCTCGCGAACTCCTCGGCCGCGAAGGGTTTGGGCAGCACCTTGGCCTCGTGCATGCTTTCGGCAGCGCGGTCCAACGCGTCGCCCGCGTAGCCAGAGATAAAGAGGGTCTTGAGGCCCGGTCTCTGCTCGGTGATTTGTTTCGCGGCTTCGGGGCCGCTCATGCCCGGCATCACGATGTCGCTCACCAGAATGTCGATGCTGTCCTTGTAGCGCCGGCTCAACGCTGTGGCTTCCTTGCCGCTCGAGGCGACGAGCACGCGGAAGCCGCAGCGCTCCAGAGTCTGAGCCGCGAAGACCTGCACACTCGGATCGTCCTCGACCAACAGTACGGTCTCCACACCACGGACCGAGGGCCGGGCTTTTCGTTTCTTCGACGACGGCACGCCCCGATCGACCCGCGGCAGCGTGACCACGTAGCAAGCCCCGTTGCCCTCGAAGTCGAGCATGTGGGCGGTGCCGCCGCTCTCAGCGACGAACGCCTGGTTCTGCGCCAAGCTGCGGCCGGTGAACCCAGAAGAGGCCGGCGTGAACTCCGTCCGCGACAGCAGAGTCCCAGGGGCGAGGGTGTTCGCCACAGTGATCTCAGCGAAGTCGTTCTCGACGTCGCGCGTCTTGATCACGAGACATCCTCCGGACTCGACCCGCTCGCGCAGGTCGAGGGCGAGGTCGACCAAGAGATGCTCGAGCCGCTCGCGCTGCACAGTGATGCGGCCGGCGTCCTTGCCCAGCTCGATCTGCAGGGCGACTCCGGAGCGCAGCAGTGGTTGAATCAGGTGCGTGGCGTCCTTGATGACCCGATTGAGCTCGATCTCGGCCGGGTCGCGCGACTGCTTGCGGCCCAGCGCCGCGAGCTGCTTGACCAGCGAGACCCCACGCTCCGTGGCGTTGAGGATCGCCTGAATGGTCTCGGCGGCGTCCGGATGATCGGTGCAACGTCCCAAGAGCAATGTCGCGTTGCCCATGATGACGGTCAGGACGTTGTTGAAGTCGCGACTGACCTCAGAGGTGAGCTGCGCCAGCTCCTGCATCGAATGCAGGGTGCGCAGCTCCTCCTCCGCCTGGACCCGCAGGACCTCCGCCTTCTTTCTCTCTTCGCTCTCCTTCTGCAGCTGTTCATGGGCCCGCGCCAGCTCGATCGAGCGTTGGGCGAGCTCGTCGGTGAGCAGGCTGAGGGTCTCGATGGAAGTGGACGCCGTCAAGACTGTGCGGGCGGCCTCCATGACGCGTCGACCGAGCCCCCGCTGCGGACCTGGATCGATGATGAAGGTGGCGCGGTCAGGTTTGATCTGGGCCTCCACACGCGCTTTGGGCTTGCCCAAGAGGGTGGGCAAGCCCTCGAACGAACCCTGGCTCACGATCCAAAACGCCTCACACGGCACGTAGCCAGGAGGCAGCTGCTCGCTGATTTGGATCCGGCCGCCCGGCAGGGTCTCGAACACCACCTTGAGGAAAGGGTAGGTTTGCCTTCGAAACCACATGGACGAAAGGTAGAAGAGCGAGTGGGGTGTCGCGAAGCGCTTGACCAAGCCCCCATAGGGGTGGTGTTCCGCGCCGACTTCGTGAAGGGTGTGTCCAAACTCCCGCAGCGCCTCGGCGCCCCCCAAAATTTCTTGGAGCTGGTTGAGCACGTCGACGAAAACCGACCACGGCACACGCGCATATTTCGACGGATCTTGCCAGTCGACGCCGGTCTGCTCAGAGAGACGATCGAGATCCATCTCCTGGTTAGGGTGGCTCAGCTGGAAGGCCTGGAAGGCCACCTGGACGACTTTGACTGGAACGTCGCTCATCGAAGCTCACCTCGTGGGGAGAAAACGGGATCGCCCGCAGGGACTCAGCTGGCTCGTTTCGAGCCAGCTCGGTGCCGAGTAGCGCGCGAAATCTGAACGGTGCCGAGGGGCCTTGGGATTAACAATGCGCAGAGTTGGCCCAGGCTCGGTAAATCATCACAAACAAATCATCCAATATTCACAGGTCGTACATCGCAAGCGCGCTTCTGACCAGAGCGCCAGAGTCATCGCTCACACCCCCAGGGGCACTCAGCGACGCCACAGGGCGCGGTAGCGCAACGGCGCCGACACGTTCTTGGCGCTGCTTTCTTGCAGCTCCCCGAAGCCATCCGGGTCCGGCAGCTCCTTGATGAAGGCCTCCAACGCCAAGATTTCGCCCGGCTTTGCCAGACCCTGCAGCCGAGCGGTGTGGTTCATCCCAGAGCTGAACGCCGTGTAGTCGTCGTTGGGGCCGATCTGGCCCACCAACAGCGTGCAATAATTCAGGCCACTGGAGACGGTCAGTGGGCGGTTGAAGTTGGCAAAGCCGGCGCGCTTCTGCATGCCCTCGGTCACCTCGACGATACGCTTGGCAGCCCCGAGCGCTCGGGCGCAGACCTCGGCCGGCTCGAGATCGAAGAAGGGCGGCCCCCACAGCCCGATCACACAGTCCCCAACCATCTTGTCGAAGACCCCATCGGTCTCCCAGATGATGTCGACCACTTGCCGACTCCAGTCCTGGATGAAATGGCCGATGGCGGTCGGGTCCTTCAGGCCTTCGCAGAGCTCGGTGAAGTGGGAGACGTCGGCGAAGAGCACCGCCGCCTCGCACTCTCTCGGCGTCAGCAGGGCCGTCCGGTAGTTCTGAGTCCGCAGCAGTCGTTTGATGGTCGCCGCAGGAAACGTATAGGAGAGGTGCTTCCACTCGCGATTGAAATCGCCGATGCGCAGCCGAATGTAATCCGCGAAGCGGGCCAGGAGGTCGCGGTCGAAGGTGTTGAACTCGCCGTGCTTGCCGCAAACGACGATGCGGCCCACGAGCTGCTGGTTCCGCACGCCGATGATGAGCGCTTCCTCGCGCCAAGACGTGAAGCCCAGGTTGTCGAGGACCAGCGTCGGCTGACCGAGGATCACCCGCACGGCTTCGGCGCGGATCAGCCCGTCGAGGACCGGGTCCTTGGGGTTGCTCGAGTCGGCGATCAGCGCCCCGCCTTCCATCACCTTGTATTGCAGGCTGGTCCCCGCCGGGTCGTCGTAGTGCTTGGAAACGAGCATCAGACGCTCAAACTGAATCTCCCGATGCAAGATGCCGATGGCCCGCTCCAGACCCTCGTCGAGAATGGACTCCCTCAAGGCGTCTCCCAGCTCGTCCGTGACCATGCTCTTGAGGCGCGCCAAGGCGATGTTCCCCAAGTGGTTGTCGAGCTCCTCGGACCAGACATTGAGCCGCAGTGCGATTCGGTGCTGTTCGTCCCGCTCCAATCGCTCCGGCAAGAGCACCGCCGCCGTGCCGAGTTCTTCGCCCGCCACCGCCAGCACCTGGCTGACCATGGTCCAGCCGCTGCTGCCTCGCCGCACGTAGCGCTTGTGCTTGCGGATGCGCTCGTAGAGATCGTCCAGCGAGCCGGGGAACTCCCGCTCTCCGTTGCGGTAGATGAAGTCGTTCATCTCGAGTCGCTCGTCGAAGGTTCTCACCCAGGCCGCGACGCCCCCGACATGGGTGCACAAGAGCGGCAAGAGCGTCCCCATGGTCTTCTCGAGGGGGAGGCGTCGCCGAATCGCCACCTCGATCAGCTTGTCAGCCTGCTGATGGAGCTCCTCCATCCCACGCAGCTCCTCGACCTCCCGCTCGAGCCTCTTGTTCTCGTCGACGAGCTGAGAGGTCGTCGGTGTGCCGGTCTTCTGGTTCGACATCCTGCTCTTCCCCATGTTGCCGAGCGTTCCGTAAGGACGCCAAAAACAGTGTCCGCGGAGCATAACAG
>PFUG01000584.1 GCA_002789955.1 Deltaproteobacteria bacterium CG_4_9_14_3_um_filter_63_12
TCGCTCTGCCCGTCGTTGCTGGGGTCGCCGTTGTAGAAGCGGTCTACAAGGACGAAGTAGATGCTGTCGGCATTAGTTTTTTTTTTGCCGTCCCGTCGTTGAGCGCCTGCGGTCCTTGCGTTGCGCGCCCCTCGAAGAAGCGATCGAAGAGCCGGCCCGCGCGCTTGGCGATGTCGTTCTTGAGGGACGCAACGGCGTCGCTCTCGACCTCGTGGGCGTAGGAGAGGACGGCGGCCAGGTCGAGGGTCTCGGCCTCTGCAGCGGCTAGGTCGGAGCGGGCCGCGACGGTGAGCTTGGTGGTGACGTTCCAGCGGTAGCGGCCGCTGAGCTGGGAGTAGAAGTCGGCGCGGGTCTCGATGAGCATGACGACGTCGCTGTCAGCGACGGCGGCGACCTGCTCGAGGCGGCGGTCGGAGTCACGCACGGCGCCAAAGCCCTCGGCGAGGGTGTCGAAGGGGACGACGCGCACCTCGAGGTTGCGCTCGGTGAGGGCGACTGTCACGGCCTCGACCAAGGCCGCCGGCGCCTCGAGGGTCTTGCGTTCTTGGGTGTCGTCGAGGGCGAAGGCGAGCGCGACGGTGGTCGAGGGCGCGTACTGGGTGACGGGCGCCGGTTTGACGCAGGCCGTCAGGGTGGCGACGGCGACGGCGAGCAAGAGGAGCGCTGTTTTGGACGAGTTTGGCAGTCGCATCAGAACCACGCCTCCGCTTCCAGGGAAATCACTGAGTGCCAGTTCCTATCGGACGTTTCGCGGAACTCGTTGAATTGGTCGAGGGTCTCGACGAAGGAGTTGCCGAAGGCGTTGTGCATGGTGGAGTGCTGCAGCCCGTAGAGGAGCCGAATGGACGGGCGAGCGAAGACGCCGTAGCCCGTAGGGTTGAGGACGAAGCCGGTCTTGAGCTGCCAGGTGTTGCGGTTGTCCTGGTCGCCGAACTCGAGACCTTCGGAGTTGGCGAGGCCATCCTGGCTCTCGAAGACCGAGTTGTAGTGGCCGCGCCAGAGGTTGCCTTGCTTGGAGTTCTCGTGGGCGTAGCTGGTCTCGGCGAGGAAGTGGACGGTCTCGGTGAGGTAGAGCTGACCGCGCACGACGAGGGAGTAGAAGAAACGGTTGTCCTCGCTGGCGGAGACTTTGTTGTCCTCGTCGGTGCGGGTGCCCAGGACGCCGGCCCAGACTAGGTCGAGGAGCTCTGGGACGAGGGCGAGCTGCATCTCGTTGCCGACATTGAGCTCGTAACGTTGGTCGGTGAGCGCTTGGGTATAGAGGGTGTAATTCCGTCCGGCGACGGTCTCGGTGTAGAAGTTGTCGGGGTGTCGCAGGCCGAAGTTGACGAAGAGGTTGTTCCAGCGCAGGGGCCCGAGCTTTCCGAAGCCCAAGTAGCCGACGAGCTTGTAGGACGAGGAGCTGGTGGGGACGGGCTTGGGGAACTCGTCCTCGCGGCCGGGGTTCTGCTCGAGGAAGCGGGCCACGATCTCGTGTCGGACGTAGTCTTCATAAGTAATGTTTTGCGGCAGCGGAGTGCGATGCGGCGCGAATCGATTCCCTTGTACCTCGGGCTCATAGAAAAACTCGCCGCCGACGCCGAGCTCGAGCCCGTCGACGAGGCGCACGCGCAAGCTGCCGCCAGCGGTGAGGATGGTGCTGTACTGGTCGCCGCGCTTGCCGTAGCCGGAGTCGCCAAAACCCACGAGGAGGTCGATGGTGTCGTTCTGGTAGAGGGCCGAGACGCCGACGGTGTCGTAGAAGAGGTCGCTGGGGCGCATGTCGTAGAGGCCCAAGTCGCCGAAGTAGGTGTGCAGCGTGCCCATCTGCCAGGTGACGCCCTCGAGGAGCACGTTCCCCGCTTTCACGTAGAGCTGCGAGAGGCTGTAATTCTCGAGCGAGCCGTTGCGGACGTCGGCGCCGTGTACCGAGCCGCCTTCGAGCTTGGCGTGGAGGCTGGTCCACACGTCATGGGTGCCGGGTTCTTGTTGCAGGGCATCGAGTTTGAGCTCGAGGGCCGCCCAGGGGCCTTCGTTCAGGAGCCGTCCGTAGAGGTTCCAGAGGCCGAGCCGTGACCATCCACCGTCGAAGTCGGGTCGCGCCATAGCGCGAAAGTAGCCGCCAGCGCTGAAGCGGTCGGGGTTCGTCTCGGCCAGCGCGGAGGTGGGCCACAGCGATAGGAGCAACAGCATGACCAGCAGGCGACGAGAACGGACTTGCGTTCGTCCCATATTGGGCTCCGAGATGAGGCGTATTTCCTGGCCGCGACTCGTGGACTCGACGCGTCGGGCGGCGAGTCGGTGTTGCTGTACGGCGGCTGAGGTGTCAAGGGCGGTTAGATTGGCGCTGTTGGTTGCAGTTCGGCGAGACCTGGGGGAGTATTGGGTGTCCGACATCGAGCAATGGGGGATCACATGGCCAAACGCAACAGTGAACCTAGGGACAAACGCTCTCCGACCGAGACGGTGGAGAACTACTCGAATGAGTTTGCGGCCGACCTCGACATTCCTCCCCTCCCCGACTCGTTGCCCAACCGCCTCGAGGAGGCCATCGCGGCGCGTGTCGAGGCGTTCCTCTTCCGCCTCAAAGAAGCCCAGCAGAACCGCTATGTGCGAGCGTTGGAGATCCGGTTGATCCGGGACGCCCACGCCGCCGTGCTGACGGCCTACGAGCTGCGTCTGCGCAACGCGGGGGTGTGGTACGCGAGGTTTCGTGAGGCGGTGGAGGCCTTGGGTTACGAGCGGACCGACATCGGCTTCACGAAGGTGAGCGACGAGTAGAAAAGTCTCGCCAACAATTCGTCTCAGAACGACGAGCGCTGGGAACACGCAGCGGGGTCTGCGGGGTTCGTGCGGCGGTTGGGGGCATTGGGATTACCCTTCACTGCATAAGGAGGCGCAGATGGCGAGATTCGAACAGTTGGTGTGGTTTGCGTTCGTGGGGCTGGTGGCGACGGGCACGGTGGGGTGTGTCGTCCTGCAGTCGACTCATGACTCGGTCCTAGCGGAGCTGGCGAGGACCGCCGGCGAGCTCGAAACGACCACAGGAGATTTGGCCCAGACCACCAGTGACCTCGCCGCGACGAAGGCGGAGCTGGCGCAAGCCCTGGCCGAGCTGGAGATGACCCGTGCGGCGCTCGACGCGGCGGAGCTGAACGTCAACGAGCTGACTCAATCGGGCGCGGCCTGTGCCCGTGAGCTCGATGAAGCCAACTCCCAGGTCTCGTCTATCGAGGCTATGCTGCGCAAGCGGACCGACGAGGCCTCTGCCTTGCTCTCCGAGGTCTCGAGGTTGAGCCAAATCGAGGCCGAGACTCGGGAACGCAATCGAATCTACGAAGAGGTCCTCGAGAAGTTCAAGTCCCTCATCGATGCTGGTCAGCTCTCGGTGGCCATCGAGCGGGGACGGCTCGTCATCAAGCTGCCGCAGGACGTCCTCTTCGACACGGGAAAGGCCAAGCTCCGCGACGACGGTGTGGTGACACTGACGCTGGTCGCGACGGTGCTCTCGACCTTTGGCGGTCGCATGTTTCAAGTCGAGGGCCACACGGACAGCGTCCCCATCGACAACGACAAGTTCCGCAATAACTGGGAGCTGTCCGCGGCGCGTGCGATCGCGGTCGTGACCTTGATGACAAAGAGCGGAGTTTCTCCGACGAATCTGTCGGCGGCGGGCTATGGCGAGTTCCAACCGCGCGCGGCCAATGACACCGAGGCCAACAAGCAGTTGAATCGTCGCATCGAGATCGTCATGGTGCCCAACCTCGATGTGCTCTCCAACACCGTGCCCATCAAATAGCGGGGTCGGAGCTGCAAAGCAGAAGGGGCGGCAGCTCGTCATCATGTCGATGGACATGTCGGGAGGCCGTATCTTCGTGGTAGGTCCTCGAGGTCCTCAACCAGCTCCACCGGAGCGTCGGACGCCAAGTCGTCGGGGACGTCGTTCCGCTCGGTGGTGTCTGTGTCTGCGGAGGGGACATCGCTTGCGGTCGTGACCTCTTCGACGCTGTCGGAGCCCTTCAACGGGTCTTGGTTGAGCGCGGTGTCTGTGACGGTCGTGACCTGAATGTCGTCGCAGCCCGTTCAGACGCAGGCCACGGCGAGCTGGCACAGCACTAAGCGCTGCGCTACCCCCGGCAAAGCCGGGGGCTGGAGTTTGTACACATCTCTGGAGTTTGTACACTTGTGGGATCGCGCGGGCGGGCGTCGGTTGCCC
>PFUG01000558.1 GCA_002789955.1 Deltaproteobacteria bacterium CG_4_9_14_3_um_filter_63_12
ACAGAGTGGAGTGCCCGAGCCAGGTCACGCCGGGCTCGCCGTCGGGGAAGTGGGCGCTCTCCAGGGACTCGACTGGGGAGCGGCGAGGCGTGCGGCGCCGCCGGCCCGCCAGCTTGTCGCGCACCGCCCATTTGAAGACCCGGCTGAAGGGAGGCGCGCCGCTGCCGTCGCGATTGACGAAGCGCCCGTCGCGCTGTTGCGCGCCAAGAAACAACGGAGTGTCCATGTTGACCCTCTGCGAGAGCTCGGGGAGAGTCCAGCACGCTGGGACCCCGTGAGATCGCAGAGTAGACGCCACGCGCCGCAGCGACAGGGGCAAGAACAAGAAAAGACGAGCTGAGAACTCGCCTTTTCTTCAGTCATTCAAGCGATTTCTACCAGCCGCGACGTCCACCTCGGTCTTGAGTGTTGGTCTGGCGTGGCTTCTTCTCCTCGGCGACGTTGACGCGAATGGCGCGTCCATCGAGCTCCTGCCCGTCGAGAGCGGAGATGGCGCTCTCGGCCGCGGCGGGCTCTTCGAAGGTCACGAAACCAAACCCTCTCGAGCGTCCGCTGTCACGGTCGGTGATGACCTTGGCTTCAGAGACCTCGCCAAACTCCTCGAAAGCCTTTCTCAGGCTGCCATCATCCGTTCCCCAACTCAGACCGCCCACAAACAACTTCTTCGCCATCACAGTTCACTCCGTTCATTCACTGCCGCAGTCACTCTGCGGCCCCATTTCCCCGGAAGTCCGGGACACGGACGACACCACTCGACATGGGATTGGCGCAGACTCGTCGCTCGAAGGGTCGACGAGAACGCATCGACACGCGAGCGGTCGGCGACTCAGCAAGTCGCCTTACTCAGCCACCTCGACTGCAGGACCATAAGTTCGAGACAGAGCGGTTTCAAGCCCTAATATTGCGTTCTTGGGTGGAGGAACCCTGCCTCTTGATGGGAGTCACGCACGCCTTTGACCTGGATCAGCAATCGCGAGCGCAGTGGCGCGAGGTGGCTCTCTTGACAGCGAAAGGCTCGCCCCTAAGTTCCGGCCCGTGTTTCTGACCTCGAAATGCCGTTGGGTCGAAGAGAAACCACCGTTGATTCAGACAATAATGACGCTGCGTGCCGCCCCAAACGGACGGCGCGAAACTGGGAAAGAGGGTTCCTATGCCGATCTTCGAGTACTCCTGTAAACAATGCGGACACACGTTCGAGAAGCTGGTCAGCCGCTCCCGCATGAAAGACGCCCAGCAGTGCCCAGACTGCGGCGCCGTCGAGGCCGACAAGCTGGTCTCCGCCTTCTCGTCGAAGATCGCGGGCGGCGGCGACTACACAGCCCCGGCACCCTCGCGAAGTGGCGGCGGCTTCTCCTGAGCAGGGAGTTGCTGACCACGGTCTGTGGTCTGAATGCTCCCTTCGTTCCCGAATCGTAGGGGCGCAGCGTGCTGCGCCCTCCCCGTGAAATCTATCGCAAGCAGGAAAGCAGCGACTCCACGGCCTCCGGCGACGGGAAGAGCTGCGTGAACGCTGGGCTGTGCATCATCAGTCGATTCCAGGTCACGATGTAGGCCGGGAAGTCGTCTTGGACGCCCTCTTCGTCACAAGCCCAGTAGGCCGCATAGGCGCCCAACGCCAAGGCGAGCACGCCGAGGCTGATGGACGGGTAACGCTGGGTTTCGCGCAAGAAGACGGCGTTCTCGATGCCGCGCAGCACCGAGTCTTCGAGGGCTGGTGGCAGCTCGAGCTCTGGGCACTCGTCCACATCCGCGGTCTCCAGCGAGCTCAAGAGCACGTCGATCTCCTCGAAGAACGTGGTCTCACCTAGCCCCCGGCGGTAATCGTCCAGATGCAGCGCCATCTCGCTGGCCAATTGCCCCAGCGTGTTGCGGAAGCGCTCGTT
Source organism: Deltaproteobacteria bacterium CG_4_9_14_3_um_filter_63_12 (assembly GCA_002789955.1). Lineage (GTDB taxonomy): Bacteria > Myxococcota_A > Bradymonadia > UBA4248 > UM-FILTER-63-12 > UM-FILTER-63-12. The sequence goes on from PFUG01000558.1 coordinate 1,884, forward strand.
GACCTCGCCGCGCGGCTTGGTCGCGGGCGCCAAGCCCGCCAAGCGGTAAAGAACCTCGGCCACGCGTTGCCCCGGCTCGGCGAGCCAGCGCAGCGTCAGGTTCTCGTGAAAGAGTGCGTCGTCCAGCTCGCCCTCGGCCCTGTCGGGCAGCTTTCGGGTCACCGAGATGGAGTCCGGCTCGTGCAGGTCGGGAGCGTCGGACTCGCCAGCCAACTGCGAGCCGTAGCAGGTCGGACGCGGCCCAGCGCGCAGCTCGCCCTCGACCTCGACCAGCATCAGCGGGAAGCGCTGGCAAATGTGCGGCTTGGCCGCGGAGCCGTAGCGCGCATGGATGCGACAGCGTCGCTCCTCGTCGAGGAACACGCAGTGGCCCTTGGGAAAGTTGAGGAAGGTCAGCATGGGTCCGTCGCCGACTCGACCCCGCCGGACGGGCGACTGGGCGGCGAGCTCGGCGTCGTCCTTGGCGAGCTCCTCGTACATCTCCATCAAGCGAGGCACGTATTCGGGCTCGAGAGGCCCGACCAGCTGGCATTCGCAGCAGGTGCCGGTGCCCAGACAGCGAATCCACGGCCGGCGCGACCAACGGAGCGGCTTCTGGACCTCGACGAACTCGACGGCACCGGCCTCCTCGAGGGACTCGAAGAGACGCTTCACGGGCCCCAAGCGCGCGGCCTCGACGTCGACCGAAAAGAGTTCGCTGACCAGCTCGGTCAGCTCCCGCGTGCCGTCCGCGCGCCGCAGAAGCTCGTGCTCCAAGGTCGACAGTGGACGTCGAGTGCCGTCGGGGGCACGCAGCGCGACGGCGTCGGTCTCGGTATCAAGGACGTGTCCGTCGACGAGGCGAGGGCAGCGTTTCATGAGTGGCGACATGAAGCTCTCTGGGTCAGGCCCGGCAACCAGGAGCCGAGCGGTGTGTTACCGTCCTCAATACCAGGATGCGAGCGAACAACGCCAGAGAAAGGCGGGACCCGGCTGGACCGGCAGGCCCTCACCTGCTACTGAACTCTGACACCACAGCGTAGGGGCGGCGGCCGCCCCGACTCGCAAACGACCCATGAGCAAACCAATGAACCGTCTCGTTCTTGTTCGAGCCTGTTGCGCCCTGGTATTCCTCGCCGCGGCCCTCGTCGCCTGCGAGCCCGTAGGAGGCGGCGAGCAAGTGAACTCGCAGGTCGACGCTGCAAACGATCAGAGCGAGGACCAAGTCGGCGTGGAGCTGGCCGACGTCGACGCCGACACGCAAACGACCGAGGTCGCCGAGGATGTGCTCTCAGACACGCCGGTCGAAGAGCGCATCGCGCCCCGCTTCGACCCCGACGGTCCCGGCGGTTTCTACCGCATGCCCTGGCCAATGGACGCGCGCCGAGACGCGAACGGCCACAACATTTTGAGCGATTTTCCGAACCGCTCGGCGGGCATCACGCCCAAGCTGATCGCCGTCGGCGAGTCCCTGTCTGGGTTCTCGACCATGCCGGTGGTCTACATCGGCTTCACTGGCCCTATGGAGCGCTTGCCCATACCGGCTCCGCGCGAGACCTTGTCCGCGACGTCCGACGTCCAGCTGCTCCGCTTGGGCGACGGCTGTGGCGAGCGCGTGCCGGTGCTCACCACCGCCGGGCTGAAGGGCGATCAGTTCTTTCCGTCGAACACGCTGACGGTGCGGCCGGTCCCGGGCTTCGTGCTGAAGCCAGGAGCCACCTACGGCCTCATCATCCGCGAGTCGTTGGGCGCTGGCGGGGGCGTAGCCCTGAAGGTGCCGCCGGTCTTCGAGGCCCTGCGCAACGGCGAGGAGAGTCCGCTGCAGGCGAGCTTCGCGCCACTCTGGGCGTGTTTGCCGCAGGCGGGTGTCGAGGCTTCGGGCGTGTGGGTGGCGTCGGTCTTTACGGTCAACGACCCAGTCGCCGAGCTGCGGACGATTCGTGACCAGGTGCGCGACCCACAGCAGACGCCGACCCCAACAATCCGAGATTGGCACCTCGAGGCGTCGTTGGGTGTCGAGGGGCGCTATCGCGTCTACTTCGCCGAGTACGACACGCCGATCTACCAGAAGGGTGTGAGCCCCTACGACAGCGAAGGTGGCTTCGTCTTCGACGCGCAGGGCGTGCCGCGGGTGCAGCGCCAAGAGACGGTACCTATGGCGGTGATGGTGCCCGAGAGTGCGGGTCCGCACCCCGTCTTGATTTGGAGCGATGGGACTGGCGCCTCGCGCACGAGTCACATGAGTCGGGCGGTCGTCAGTCAGGCCATCGACGCCGGCTTCGC
>PFUG01000077.1 GCA_002789955.1 Deltaproteobacteria bacterium CG_4_9_14_3_um_filter_63_12
GGACGAGTGGGCGACGCGCACGCTCTACCAATACGACGAGGCGAGCCGCTTGACTGGCCGCAGCGAGAACCGAGTCGCTGGCGCCAGCTCGGTCGACGACCTGAACATTACCTACGCCTACGACCGCGACGGCCTGCCCACCCACCTCATCGACCCAGAGCTCCACGAAACCTCCAGCACCTACGACGTCCTCGGACGGAAACGCACCCAGACCACCGTCGGCCCAGAGGGCCAGCCGCAGACGGACACTTTCACCTACGACACCCTCGACCGCCTCATCCTGCGCGCCAACGGCGAAGGGTTTTGGCAGTATGCGCATCTCCCCAACAGCCGCCGCATCTTGACCGCCGCCTACCGAAACATGGGCGGTGGCCTGCTCGGACCGTTCACGACCGAGCTGCGCTTCACCTACGACGGCCTGGGAAACATCAAAAAAGCCAGCCGCACCGAGCGCAACCAAGAAGTGCACACCACCCGCGAGTACGACGGCCTGGGCCGCGTGATCGAAGAAGTCACCAACCTGGGCGACGCTCAATACGGTGTCGCCTACGACTTCGCAGCCGAAGGGCGCCTCAGCAACCTGCTCGCCTACGAACTCACCGACCCCAGCAGCACCACAGTCCGCGACGACGTGTCCCTGAGCTTCGCCTACGACGGCGTGCTGCAGACCAGCATCGCCGGCAGCCGCATCGACCCGACGACCGGAACAACTCTGTCCGTCTACGACTTCCAACAGTCCTTCAACGGCCTTGTCCCAGAGCGTCGCCTTCGACCCCATTGATGTGAGCACCACCCCGACCTGGACCACGCAGCACCTCCAGCGCGACTCGGCCGGACGTCCCACGACCTGGTCTCTGTACGCCGGAGACATGGCTCCCGACGCGCTGATCGCCAAAGAGACGCGCCTCTATCGCAAGGACGATCGGGTTCTTGCCGGGGTTCGCTCCTGGCAGGCGCCGTCGGCCACCGGATCGCCGGAGCTCACCTGGGGCGCGTTACAGATTGCGGGCTACGATGGCAAAAAACGGCTGACCGGGTTGCATCTGGCGGAGGCGACAAGCGCCGCGTCGGTCGCCAACTGGCAGACCTGGCTGGGCGTCGATGCAAACCTGGCGAGTCTCCAAGATGTGGCTCAGGAGCCGAGCGCCGTGACGAATGATCCGATGCTGGGCGGTGCTTGGACCCGCTTCGAACGCAGCAAACTCGGGACCCTGACCGCCGAGCTTTCTGACAACAAGTCCTGGCGAGCCACGACGTATTGAGGTGGCACGGGTCTTTCATTTGTGACCCACGAACTGCCCGGCCCGGAATGAGCACAGCGACTTCGCTCAGACACAACAAAGCTGGAGCCCAGGAGGGCCGAGACGGGGTCAGCCCGCAAGGAGTCGAGGAGGGCGCGACGAAGGCGACCTCATGGGTCGTCGAGGAAGCGACCGACGAAGACGACGAAGCGGATGGCCCCGTATCGGCCCTCCTGGGGGCGGGCGGTGCGGGTCGTGCATGACGGCGAGTCGCTGGACAAGCTTTATGCGGGCGCTGAGGTCATTCGTGAGTTTAGTGACTGCGCCGAGCGGACGTGGTGGCTCACCGGTTCAATGGACCATCCGGCCGCGTATTCGGTCGCCTGGGATGACGTGGCGTGTCCCATCGCGGAGCTAGACAACGGCGATGGGCGCCTCTCCGTGATGGACCTCTCCTATCAGGCGGTCAGCAGCCTGCCCGACCTCACCGAGCCCGGCGGCACCACCTTCGGCGTCGTGCAGGACCTGCACGGCGACGTGGTCGGCCTGCTCGATGGCTCTGGAAACCTGGTCGAGAGCTACGTGTACGATGTCTACGGCGGCCGCACCGTGCAGTACGACGATGGGACCGTCTGCCCGAACGTCGCTTGGGGCGCAGTGTGCACGTCCGAGCTCGGAAACCCGCGGGGCTACACGGGGCAGTTCCTCTCGGGCGTGACGGGGTTGTACGATTTTCGGAACCGTCTGTACGACCCGCGGGTGCGGATCTTCGTGTCGCCGGACCCGCTGGGGTTCGTCGATGGGTATGACCTTTGGCAGTACGTGGGCGGGGATCCGCTGAATTTTGTGGATCCTTGGGGGTTGGAAAGCGACCAATTCGGGATGCCGCCGATTGGCTCGGAGGAGCGGGAGGGGATGGTGCGTTTCGCCACGGACCTCTTTGAGTCGGCTGTTAGTGTTGCTGGAATGCTGGACGAAATGGCTCCACCCACGAACATTATTGATGCTGGGGAGAGGTTGGGGACAACTGCCGCAATGATCTGGAATGACTGGACGAGCGTGGTTCCGTTCGTAAATAGCATTCCGGCGCTCCAGGATGCTTATCAGGGGCATGATTATGATGCACAACGTCAGGCAACGCTTGCAGTTACCAGTGATACGTTGGCAACCATCACAATAGCTTCGGCTGCGTCAGCAGCATTGAAGGCGAGGAGCCTTCCGTCAGGCAAGACGGTTGTTGCTGAGTCTGGAATGACCGCGGAGGAAGTCGCGGCTGCGGAGGCCACTAGCACACCCAAAGGTACATGGGACGTATTTGCGCATGGCTTGGAGGATACAAAGGGTCAAATTGCTCAGGTGGTAGATGGCGAAGTGGTTGGCACGATGGATTTGGGGGGACTTTGGAATAGAATTAATAAGCAAGGTTGGAATGGACAGAAGATTCGACTGGCAATATGCTATGCTGGATTCCCATGTGCGGATTCGGCGGCTTCGTTCTTCGCATCAAAGGGCGCGAAAGTTGTTGCGTCTCGCGCCAAGGTTACCCTAGAGCTAAAGAAACCATTCTGGTTCTATCCTGAATCCAATAGTTGGGCGGATCGGTGGCTTGTGAGTGGTGCTGGTCATGAGGTTAAACCGGTTTTGAATATACCTTCAAGCAGAGGACTGAACACTGAAGAGTGCCCAAAGAAATGATTTTCTACAGACACATCAGCCACGTCTCTAAGCATGAACTCATTACATTTATGCAGGAGCATGAAGGTGAAGGAGAAGCCGACCCACGGGTAGTTTCATATCTTCAAAACGGACATGCCTTTGTGTCCATCATGGAGGCACCTTATCGAGACGTCATTGATGGAGAGTACATTTGTTCGGCACAGCTAATGACTGATGGTCGTTGGATTTGGCATAGTGATTACAGTTTCTATGTTGAAAAGTACTCATTGGAGGTTCCGGAGAAGTTTCTAAGGCACATGGCACAGTGTGATTGGAGTCCATCAAATCGACCGCCATCGATGAAATGGTACCGCTATCAGGCGATGGCTTTTGCTAAGATACGCTCGTTTTTCGGCTAGGTGTTAGTCGCAGCCGCCGCATCTGGACCTCCGCCTACCGAAACATGGGCGGTGGCCTGCTTGGACCGTTCACGACCGAGCTGCGCTTCACCTACGACGGCCTGGGACACATCAAAAAAGCCAGCCGCACCGAGCGCAACCAAGAAGTGCACACCACCCGCGAGTACGACGGCCTGGGCCGCGTGATCGGAGAAGTCACCGACCTGGGCGACGCCCAATACGGCGTTAGCTTCGACTTCGCAGCCGAAGGGCGCCTCAGCAACCTGCTCGCCTACGAGCTCACCGACCCCAGCAGCGGCGCAGTCCGCGACGACGTGTCCCTGAGCTTCGCCTACGACGGCGTCCTGCAGACCAGCATCACTTCCAACAGTCCTTCAACGGCCTGATGGTCAGTGAACAAATGAATGTAGGCGGCTTGATTGAGCAACGGACGCAGGAGAGAGAGCTCCTAGCGCCCCGAGCAGTAAGCGCCCATACGAGCACGAACCTGCCCTGTACGCCTGAGCACAGCGATTCCGCACAAATACACACAATACTGAAGGGCAGGAGGGCCGAGACGGGGTCAGCCCGCAAGGAGTCGAGGAGGGCGCGACGAAGGCGACCTCATAGGTCGTCGAGGAAGCGACCGACGAAGACGACGAAGCGGATGGCCCCGTATCGGCCCTCCTGGGGGTGCGTTGCGGATTGGTGGCTACGACGGCAAGAAGCGCCTGACTGGGCTGCGGCTGGCCGAGGCGAGCACCTCTGCTTCGGTGGCCAACTGGGGGAC
>PFUG01000165.1 GCA_002789955.1 Deltaproteobacteria bacterium CG_4_9_14_3_um_filter_63_12
GAGCGCACCATCCAAGGCGAGCGCTTCGTCCCCAACGACTTGGAGATGAACGGGACGGACGCGCGGCTGCAGATCATCACTGGGCCCAACATGGCGGGAAAGTCGACGGTGATTCGGCAAGCGGCGCTCATCGTGCTGCTCGCCCAGGCTGGATCTTTTGTGCCCGCCGAGCGGGCGGAGATCGGCCTGGTCGACCGCATCTTCAGCCGCGTCGGAGCCAGCGATAACCTGGCTCTCGGGCAGTCGACCTTCATGGTGGAGATGACCGAGGCCGCCAACATCCTGCACAACGCCACGCCGCGCAGTCTGGTGATTCTCGACGAGATCGGGCGCGGCACCTCGACGTACGACGGCGTGTCCATCGCCTGGGCTGTGGCCGAGTATCTGCACGACGTGAGCCGTGCCCGCGTGCTCTTCGCGACGCACTACCACGAGCTCACCGAGCTGGCGCGCACCCTGACGGGGGTCGTCAACTACTCGGTGGCGGTCAAAGAATGGCAGCACGAGATCATCTTCCTGCGCAAGCTGGTCAAAGGCGCGGCCAACCGCTCGTACGGCATCCAAGTGGCGCGCCTGGCGGGCGTCCCGCAGACCGTCATCGATCGGGCCGAAGAGATCCTCTACAACCTCGAGATGAACGCCAACGACGAGCACGGCCAGCCGGCGTTCGCCCACCACTCCGCCGAGTCCAGCCCCGCCAAAGAGGCGCAGGACGAGGGCTCGCAGCTGGCCCTCTTCGGGCGCCGTGCTGCACCCACAGAGGACGCGACGGGCGATGCCCTCTCCTCCTCGCTCGACAGCATCCAGAGCCAGACCGTAGACGAGCTCGCCCACAAGCAGCTGGACACGACTACGCCGTTGCAGGCGTTGAATCTGTTGTACAAGTGGCAGCGGCGGTTGAAGGGGCGGTAGGCCCCGAATTCATGGGGTAGGGGGCGGCTCGACTTCCCCCACCACTCCGTCAAAATGCCCCCGCTAGCCCACGGCACCGGCCACCCAAGAAAGACGTGGACCACTCAGAACCCCTCAATCCTCGTCGCGGCGCTCTCGCGCGACCAAGTGAGCCTGAAGCTCGACACCTTCGACCTCTGCTGCCTCGCCGGCCTCTACCTGCGCGCCGGGCGCGACGGGCTGGCCTCCTTCGAAGAGGCGCTCTTGCTCGACGTCTTCGGCCAGATCTGTGACGTCGTGGAGCCCGGCGCCGAGAACCGGCGCAAGCGCGCGACCCACGCCATACAGAGGCTGCGCGACCAGCGCATGCTCTCTCGCATCGACGGCGTCGGGCTCGTCTCGCCGGGCGAGTATACGCTGTCGCGGCTGGCTGAGCAGTCGGACACCCACTCAAATGGATCGGTCCAGAGACCCTGTGGAGGGTGGCTCAAAGCGGTGCACGCGGGCTCCCCGCTGGGTCTGCCGCTCGGGACACAGGTCCAGTCACTCTGCGGGTTCTCGGTGTTGGTCTCCACACAGTCCCAGCCGCGTTGGCTGCCAGGCGCCACATTGCTGGCGCCGGTCTCCTCACAGAACCAATGGGTGCCGCCGCTGCCCTCGAAGCCGGCCAGCTCGACACAGCTCCAATGGGTTCCTCCACTGCCCTCGAATGAAACCTCGCCGCCTGCCGTTCCGTCGGCAACGACGTCACGCTCGCACCACCAATGCAGCTCGTCGACGCTCGAGCGCAGCGTCGAACTCACAACGCAGCCCAACCTGACGCAGCGCGTCGATGGTCAAAGTCTGCGGGAGCGTCTCAACCCGCTCGTCGCAGCCAAAGCCGAAGGCGCCGGACGCCAAGGCGAGCAAGAACCCGAAAAAGACCCGACGAAACGCGCGCATGGGTCAGCTCTCGTCCTGATGATGGACGGCCTGCCCACAGTAAAACACGACCTTGCGCCGCTGGGCCGCCGGCGGCTTCGCCTTGGCCGCTTCGCTCTGCTCGAAGACCCGCAGCTCCTCGAGGAGCTGGTTGCCCTCGGCGCGCACTTTCTTGAAAAGAGCGCCGACCCGCTTCTCGTGTGGATGCCCCGGCCAGACCTCGTAGCTGAACGTGCTCCCACCGACCTCGTCCTCCATGCAGGCCTGAGTCTTTTCCGAACGTAGTTTCCCAATAACGGCGTTGACGACGGCATGGACGTGGTCGTAGACCGCGGCGTGCCAGGCCTCGACGTTCTCGAAGGCGATGTCGAGGCCTTTGCAATCCCAGCGCTCAGCGCCGTTCGAGCGGTCGACGTCGATCAAGCCCCGGTCGTTGAGGTCGAGCAAGCCGTCTTCAATCTCCGCCACGGCCAGCCCCAACCGTTCGGCTAAGGCGCTCACGCCGATGGGGCCATTCTGGTAGACGGCGACCAGCAGCATGCTCGAGATGTCTTCGAGGGCACAGTCGATGACGGTCTTTACGCGCTCGGCATCGACGATTGCGAAGCGCTCCCAGGCCAGGTTCGAGGCGCCACCCGTGGCGCACGCGATGAGCTCTTGCTTTTGCAGGTCGGCGAGGATGCCGCGAAGGGAGTGCTCATCGACCCGAGGGAGGATCTGCGCCAACTCTTCGACGCTGAGGGGAGCTGGAGCTCGACGTTGGAACTGGAGCAGGATGGCGAGCCAGAGGTTGACGCCGTGACCGCTCTCACTCCTGCGACTCAGCCGGTCGAAGTAGGTGCTGCGGGGCAACGCCAACATGCTCTGGATGACCCCGTGGTTGAGGTCGCACTCCTCGCGCAGGGCGGTCACCATCCAGCCGAACATCTGATCGGTCAAGCCCGACAGGCGGCTGCGCCCCGCGAACGTGGCGATGTGGGCGATCAGCCGCACCGATTGTCGTGCGACCCCGTCAATGAGCAGCTCGAAACCGCCGAGCTCGAGTGCTCTAGCGCAACTGGCCTTCTTTACAGAAGAGGTCGAGCGGACCTCCTTGAGCTGTTTCATCGTGCCCCCCTTTCAGTAGCCCCCTAGAGCGCGACCTTCTCGAAGACCACCGCCTGCCGCTGGAACCAAAGCCGCGTCGCGGGGTCACCGCTGCCGCCGGTGATCACGAAGAGCTTCTTTTGCTCTCCCACTAGCGCCGCATCGAACGCCGCTTCGTCCAGCCAGATGGGCACGTCCACACTCAAGACGCCGCCATCCCAGATCCCCTCGACGCGCGTCACGAATGCCTCGGTATCCATGCACGAGGGTTCGGTCGCATCGCCGACCACGACCCAGTACGAGACCGCCACCGACGGCGCGCCGCTCGGCGTCTTTTCGAACTCCAAGGAGGCGATGTTCCCATTCACGGCGACGGCGCGGCCCTTATAGAGCGCGTGGCAGTCGGGCAGCTCGGTCGCGCAGGTGCAGTCGGTGAGCGCCGTATAATCCGGAGTCCACTCCTCCAGCGCGGGGGTCACGGTGAGCCCAAACTGAGTCGCCACGACCTCCTCATCCTGAACATCGGCAACCGCCGTGTCGATCTCCGTGTCCGGCTGGACGGTGCTGTCCGTGTCCTCGCTGGTGTCGGTTTGGGTCACCTCGGCTGCGGTAGTGGTGTCCTCGGCGCTGACCTCCACGTCGCTGGCGACATCCCCAGTCCCTGGATTGTTGGGCTCGTCGTCCTTCCCACAGCCCGAGAAACACATCGCCAGCAACAGCACCATCATCGCTCGTCGCATCGTCACTCCTCTAGTGTCATTGAGACGACCTAGCCGGTCGCCGGTAATCCTCGCTTCCCCAACCCTTTGCGCGGCCTGATTCTTGTGGGCTCGCTGCCTCTGCGAACGCCACCCAGACTTATCCCCAGACGAGCAAGCGTCGCAAAACCCCAAAATAGTTTGCCCTGCTTGGCACGCCGGACGCGAGTCCGACATTCCGGACTACGGCAGACAGGCTCGACTGAACACGAACGGCTCGAGTTGGAACCACCGCCGGGCCGTCGGCCCCTCAACACCACCGGTGACGAGCGCCAGGGTTTGAAAGGCCCCAACAGGCGCAGCGGCATAGGTGGCGTCGTCCTTCCAGATGGGCACGTCGGTGAGCTGCAAGAGGTCCGAGCCTCCGCGCCATACCCCCGAAGCCCTGACCGGAAGATCCTCGAGGCGCTCGCCGGAGCACACGAAAGTCTCGGCGTTGAGCGCCAACACCCAGTAGTTGACGTTCTCGCTCGGTGGGCCCTCGCCGTCGGTCTTCATGAACGAGAGGTCCGCTCGGTTGCCCGACACTCGGTC
>PFUG01000166.1 GCA_002789955.1 Deltaproteobacteria bacterium CG_4_9_14_3_um_filter_63_12
TTCCCAGCCCAAGGCGGAGCCTTGGGCGAACAGCGTCTGCTTATGAGAGCCGATTTTCATGGCAGCCACCTCAGACGCTGCGCGTCATCCAAGAGGTGAGAAAACCAAGACCCCGACTCACCGTTGCCACCTTAAGTTCACGACGAGACAGCTCCTTATCTCAAACCCTCTGCGCCTCGGCCGCCCTCTGCGCCTTTGCGATAAGATCGAAGCAATATCGATAACATACCGCTCGACCCCGGCGATTTTCATAGCAAAGACGCAAAGACGCAGAGTCGCAAAGGGTTTTCTTGCTCTTGAGGTCTCCTCGTAGACCTACATCACTTCGCGGGGATATGAGACGACCAGGCTGGAGCCGGAGGGCGGAGGCGCTCTCAAGCCGAGCTCGATGGGGGAGCCGGTGGTGCTGGCACAAGACCGAGACTCGAGGTCGAGCGTGTAGTCGGCGTCTCGGACAAGGACGTCGACGGTGTTGCAGACGCCAACGCTGCACTTCTGCGGCGCGACGCACTCGTTGTTCGTCTCGCAGACCGTGTTGGGAACGGGGGTGTGCCACTCGACGATGACCTCGAAGCCGCTGCAAACCGAGTACTCGAAGCCTTCGACACCGAGCAGCAGACGCTCGGGATTGCAGGTCTGGCCCGCCGGACAACAGCGGGCGCCGGGCTTACAGGCCTCGCCGTCCATGCCGTCGGGATCGCATTGCATAGGCCTGAACTGCATACATACGGTGTTGATGGCTTTACCAATGACGTTGCCGATGAGCTGCAGCGGAGGTCCGAAGTTGACCGCCTCGCCGTTGGTGTCGTCGCAGATGGGCGAGATGACACGGTGAGCTTCGGGGAACATCTCGGCGAAGAGCTGGTAGCGGTAACCCTGCGTTCCTGCGGTGGGGAAGCTCAAGCTGCCGTTGCACCAGTTGCCGTCGAGCACCTCATTGCTGTTGTAGCGCACACCCGCGTCGGTGTTGATGATGGCGGCGACGATGAGGTCGTTGGCGGCGGCTTTGAGGCCGGCCTCGTCGGTGCCGTACCTGTTGCGCTCGGCGACCTTCTTGACGAGGAAGTCGTAGAAGGTGCGGCGCGCGACCAGCTTGTTGCTGCAAGGGGCGCCCGTGCTGGGGTCAGGCTCACACTTGACGCCGAGCTCAGAGGCCAAGCCCGCGAGGGTGTTGCGGTTGCCTTCGACGCAGACCTCGAGGGCGCTCAAGCCGCCGAAGGTGGCGTTGGGGTCGGGAAGCAGGCAGCTGTCCTCGAGGTTGCGGTTCCACTCGCAGCCGTTGTCCTCGAGCGGGTAGACGGGACCAATGAGCGCGCCGCGGGTGCCAGTGGTGTCCGAGCAGTCGTTCTCGTCGCTGACGAAGACGATGGCAAGCAACGATCCCCAGCGGAAAAAATCCTGTTGGTCGGCGCGGCTGAGCGCTTGTCGGGCGGCTTCGAGACCCATCTCGACAGGCGAGCCGTCGATGCCGGTCAGCACCATGCAGCTGAAGTCCGACTGCAAGGACGCGAGCTGCTCAGGCGTTTCCAGGCCGCCGTAGCTCATGGAACTCAGAAACTTTGGCAGCGCTTTACCCGCACAGAAGCTGGTGTCCGGAATGGTCTCGGAGCAGCTCGCCACGTTCTCGAGGTAGGTTCCGGGCGAAGTGCGGAAGATGCCCTGCCCACCCACCAGATCGATCATGTCCGTGTTGACGACGGCCAAGTGGAAGTCGGCCTTGGCGGTGGCCAAGCTCTGGACGAACGCGTCGAAACTCTCCAGAAGGCGTTTCTGCTCCTCACACATGGAGTTCGAGTTGTCGACCACGAAGAGGATGTCGACCGTGCGGACGTCGCCTTGTCCTGTGACACGAGGGTCATCAGAGCGCAGCTCGGTAGGACGAAGCGCGATGGGTTCGGCGCATCCCGACCAGAGCGCCGTCGCCAACGTTGCCGAGCGGACGACCGATTCTCGCACCGCAAGTCGTCGGAATAACGCGAAAATCGGTCGTCGTAAGCGAGGCAATAGAATCCAAAAGACCGTCGAGAGCCAAAAGGCGAAGCGTTGCTGTTGCATGGGAACCTCCTGCAAGCCAATCGCTCACTCGAGAAACCAAAGCGAGTCGACGTTCGAAAACACCGTCGGATACGACACGACCAGACGAGCCCGTGAGGGCCGGTCGTCTCTCAGACCAATCTCGATGGGCGAGCCGGTCGCGGAGGCACAGCTCTGAGACTCCAGGTCGAGGGAGTAGTCCACGTCTCGCACCAAGGTCCTGACCCAGTAACACTCGCCGTCCGCGCAACGCTGCAGGGCCGCACAGTCGAGGTCCTTGGCGCAGGAGGTGTCGGGAACGGGGGTAAGCTCCTCGACAACGACCTCGAAACCGCTGCAGACCGAGTACTCAAAACCCTCGACGCCTTGCAGGAGACGGTCGGGACCGCAGGTCTGGCCACTTGGGCAGCAGCGTGCCCCGGCTCGGCAGGCCCCGTCGACCTGCCCGTCGAGGTCGCAGCTCATGGGCTTGGATTGTAGGCAGACAGTGGGTCGGCTTTGGCCGTGAACAGCCCACGCCTCGAACACCCAAGCAAAGTTCACCGCCTCGCCGCTCGTGTTGTCACAGATGGGAGTGATGACCTGGTGCTCTTCGGGAAACATGCGGGCAAAGAGCTCGTAGCGGTAGCCTTGGCTGCCCACGACGTCGAACTCCAACGAACCGGTGCACCCATTGCGGTCAGGAGTGATGTCGCTGGGGTAGCGTCGGCCAACGTCGAGGTTGGTGACGACCCCGACGATGACGTCGTTGGCGGCGAGGTCGAGCCCAGCCTCGTCGTTTCCGTAGCCGTTCCGCTCGGCGACGAGCTTCACGAGGAAGTCGTAGTAACCACGACGGGGGACCAATTTGTTACGACAGAGCTCGCCCGTGACTGGGTCGGCGTCGCATTGGACGCCCAACTCGACGTGTTGCGCCGCGATGACGTCTCGGTCAGCCCAAACACAAGCGTCGTTATCGGGCTCGGTCGTGGTGCAGCTGTCCTCGAGGTTGCGGTTCCACTCGCAGGCGTCGGCGCCGAGGGCGTGGATGGGGCCGAAGCGCGAGAGGTCGGTGCCGTCGGAGCAGTCGTTCCCATCGCTGACGAAGATGACGACCAACAGCGACCCAGGGCGAAAGAAGTCCCGTTGCTCAGGGCGGCTCAACGCCTGGCGCATGGTTTCGAGGCCCATCTCGACCTCGTCGCCATCGAGGCCGGCGAGCGCCCTGCAAGCGAAGTCCGCCTGCAGAGCCGCGACGTCGTCCGGAGTCTGGAAACCGTTGGTGTTCGCCGACGACAGCCACCTCTCCGACGTCCTGCCCGCGCAAAAGCCCGTATCGACGAGGGGGTGAGAGCAGCCGGGTCCATTCTGCGCGGTGCTGCCGGGTCCAGTTCTAAAGAGGCCCTGGCCTCCGACCGCATCGCTCATGTCGGTGTTGACCACGGCCAGGCGGAAGTCGGCACTCGTCCCCGTGAGGAGCTCGACGATGGCGTCGAAGCTCTCCCGCAACCGCAGCTGCTCTTCGCACATGGACTTGGAGCCATCGACGACGAAGAGGACGTCGACGGTGCGGACCTCGCCCGACAGGATGGTCTCGGTCCGACCGGCTCGCAGCGTGGAATTGAAGTCGGAAACTTCTTCGGCGCAGGCTGCGGCTGTCGCGGCGAAGAGGACAATCCACAGCCATTGGAAGCGGTCGCTGAAGGACATTTGCAGCTCCCAAGTGCAGGCGTTGGCCGGTGGGGTTCGATCTTAACGCAAGGGCGCTAAGTGCGCGGAGTCGCAAGGAGTTGTCTTGCTATTGTGGACTGAGTCGAGGGGACCGAAGCCCAGAATTCCACGGCCGCACGCCGGACGGCGTCAAAGCCGCCGAGGGCAAAGCCCGAGGCATCGGCCCCTCGGGGGCCGAACATTCCCCAGCCCAAGGTGTAACCTTGGGCGACCAACGTTTGAGTCAGCCCAGGGCAACGCCCTGGGCATTGGCTCCTCGGGGGCCGAACATTCCCCAGCCCAAGGTGTAACCTTGGGCGACCAACGTTTGAGTCAGCCCAGGGCAACGCCCTGGGCATTGGCTCCTTGGGGACCTAACAATTCCCAGCCCAAGGCGGAGCCTTGGGCGCGAGGGCGTCGCATCCCCAAACTCCCC
>PFUG01000551.1 GCA_002789955.1 Deltaproteobacteria bacterium CG_4_9_14_3_um_filter_63_12
GAGGGCCAACGCCCCTCCCGTCGCTGTTTTTACATTTCCCTAGAGAGATTCGGCAAACGCCAAAAAAAGCCCCTTGCTAAGGGGCAGCTCGTCCTCATGACGAGCCACGACCACCGCCAATTACGGTCAGTCGTGTGGACCAGGCCACTACTATTCAGCACCCACTCGGAGAGTGGGATGGATTGTTGTGGTCGTGGTCAGACAACAGGAAAAAGCAGAAGACAAAGCCCTGGAGGCAGTGCAGCGCATTGCGCATGGCCTAACAGGGGAGGAGCTTGCGGTCCTTACTTCAGCCGTGTCTGGAGAGGCACGCAATGGCGACGTTGGAAAAGCTCGCCGAGTGGTTTGCAGTCAAGCCCACCTGCTCGAAGACCCCGAACTAATCGCCCTGTGGGAGGTCCTGGCGCCCAAGGCACCTATGCCTCTCCCAAACAATCGTCGCAAACTGCTGGGGGAGCATGACGCTGCAGAGTACCTCTGCCTCAGCGTGCGCACTTTGCAGAAATGGCGTGTCGATGGCGGTGGCCCTGTCTTCGTTAAAACGGGCCGAAGCGTCAGGTACGAAATCGCCGACCTGGATGACTGGGTGGACCAACGCAGGTTTCGAAGCACCTCAGAGGTGAGTGTTCGACTTCAGGAGACGTAGCAACTTCGGTCCACTTGGGGGCAGTGCGGGGGCAGTGAGCTTTTTCACTGCCCCCATTTCGTTCGCCAAGAACGCAGAAAGCCCGCACACTGTGCGGGCTTTCTTACGATGGAGCTACGCGGGATCGAACCGCGGACCTCTTGACTGCCAGTCAAGCGCTCTCCCAGCTGAGCTATAGCCCCAGGCCTCTTTGTCGGAAACTCACCCCACATCCCGTGAAGCGAGACGGCTTATACCCTATCGATTTCTGCCACGCAACCCCGAAAACGACGATTTTTCGAGCGTCGACTCTCCACCGACGACCGGATGGAAACGTGACACGGCGCTCTCGAGACACCACCCGCGATCGCCGTGTCGTGCTCACCTCAGAATTTCGTCGTCAGGGGGCGGCCTTGGTCAGGGTCGCTTTGACTGGCGTCATTGAGGTACTGGGCTGATAGAGGGAGGCGTCCTTGAACCCCTTCTCATCGCCGGTGGCGCTGAAGGTCATTTGGTCGCCGGGAAACGTGAGGTAGAGGGAGCTGTTGTTGAAATCGGCGCCATTGACCTCGAAGTTCCCCTCGACGGGGGCCGCGGTGTAGACGCCGTCGTCGGTGTCGAACGTGCCCTTGACGCCCAAGGTCGACATCGCCATGCAGGCGTCCGCTGTCGCCATGAACTCGCGGGTCCCACAGAGCGGAGAGGACGCTTGGACCGCCGTGCTTTGCTTCAGGACAAGGGTGAAGGGAATGCTCGTCCCGTCGGTGTTCGTCAGCGATCCCGTCCAGGTGCCCACGACGAAGTCGGCCATCTCGGACTGGCCAAACGTGAAGTCCTCTTCCTCGGAGCAGGCGAAGAACGCCGGGTTCGCGGCGAAGAAGAAGAGCGCCGTGCCAACAGTGAGCATCCAACGGCCAGCTTTCATTTCGAACCTCCTACACCAAGTTTCGGGTTACCAACGTTCCAAGCCGCGAACGTGTGCAATTGACCTGCCACAATGGCAAATCCAAAGCCCCGAAAGGCGCCCTACTCCTCGGTGGATGACTCGGAAGTGGGCTCCGACTTAGCGTCGGTCTTGGTCTCCTCACCGGAGAGCTCCTTGATCAGCGTGCGCAGCTTCTCCACTTGGTCGTTCATGGACTCGGGGAGCGTCACCTTCCCGGCGGCAACGAGCTTGAAGATCGCTTTACCGAAGACCTGGAACTCATGGTTGAGGTCGCGCTCTTTGAGCTTCTCCTCGAACAGATCTTTGCTCTTGACGGCCTGCTCTCGCAGCGTGTCCCCGACTTGGTAGAAGAGCTTCGAGGTGCTGTTGACGAAGCTGCTGAACATTTCCTGGATGTCGTCCGTGCTCTTGGGCATCACTCACTCCTTGGTTTTATAGGTCGTCGCCCTGTTGTTAGACGGATCCCGTCCAACGACATGCAGAGTTCTAGATGGGGGGGTTGCGGAGGCTGACTTTGTGAGTCAAAACCGCTGCAACAAGACTTCGATCTCTTTCGTGTACTGTGCGTCCCCCTTGGCTTTGGCATTCTCGAGCGCGACCTCGAGGTGCTTCTTGGCGCCAGCCAGGTCGCCGGCCTTGGCCTTCAGCGTGGCCATGGCCCGCTGCGAGTCGTAGCCCTTGAAGCGGGGCTCTAGCTTCTCGAGGAGCGCGAGCTTCTTCTCCAGTGGCATCTGCGACTTCTCGATCTGCCAGCGTCGAATCCCCACGATCTCCTGGGCGGTCAGACCTTCGTGGGACAGGAAGACGTCCTCGGCCAGCTTCACCCACAGGTACCGAAAGACCAGCTCGAGCTCGGGCAGACGGGCCTCGTCGAGGGCGCCCGTCCTGGAATCAATGAATCCCTCGACCTCGGCGGTCGCCATGAAGTCCCCGACATAGCCGAGCACGGTGAAGCTGCGGTCCCATGCGGCGCTGCTGAGCACCAACGCGAGCTGCGGAGCCTGTTTCTTGTCCACGTTGAGCGCGCCGAGCGGTTCCGGGTGCATGAGCCGAACACCCTCGCGGAAGCGGTCGAACACGAGCTCACCGACGCGCCCATAGCCCTGCGGTCCGTAGGAGCCAGCCACGTCGACCGCAGCGGCGATGAACTCCTTGCGCACGTTATCCAACGCAAATGAGTCTTGTACGCCGAGCTTGCTCGCGTCGGCGACGCCGAGCTTTTGCCGCTTACCCAACAGCGCCTGCACGCTCGGGTCGGTGGGCACGAACTTCGCTGCACCGTCAAGGAAGGCTCGCTTCGACTGCGCAATGGCATCGAAGTCGATGGGCTCGAACTCGAGTTGAGCGGTCTGCTCCGGGTGATGAACCGGGTTCACCTGATACGTTGACCACAAGAGCGCCCCCACCCCACCGAGCAAGAGGATTCCAAGGAGTGTGGGAAGGTATTTCTTCATGTGCTTTACCCAGCGGTCGAAGAAGGGGGCCTTGAACCTCGTTCAGGGCCCGAACGGCTTTGCGAAAGTTTTTGCAGACTCCGAAGGTCAACGATTCATAAGCGCAACGCATTCATATGGCCAGGAACCGGCTCAGGGGCCTCGGCGTTTCGGAGCCTGTGGGCCGCCTTTCAAGGTTCGCGCCTAGGACTCCAGTCAATGCAAATCGAGGCCAAGAAACACCAAGAGCGAGGACCACTTCCTCGCTCTTGTGGACAAAAACCCCGCCACAAACCTCAGAAGCGGGCCTGGGCGAAGATCGTGAACCCGAGGACGTTCGGGTCGCGGAACTCGTACTTCGCTGTCTGCGTCGTCTGGTCACGGGTGCGGCCAAGCTGATTGCGGTCGTAGGTGTACGAGGTCTGGCCGATGAAGCTCATCATGTCGCTGAGGTCCCAGCGCAAGGTCAGCCGCGCCGAGAAGACAGGCAGCGGCTCCGAACCGTCCGGGAAGGGAATGATCGTACCAGACTCGGGGACGACAACCGTCTGCTCCGCGCTGGTCAGGTCGCTGGGATTGGTCGTCTGAGAGATCCGCCCGCGGTAGGCGGCTGGGAACTGAACACCGAACAACACCGACGGAATCAGGTTGAGGGACTCGATCCAGTACTCGGCCTTGGTGGCCAGGATCATCTCAGGGGCCTGCTCACTATCCTTGGGGAACGAGAGAAAGGGGTCGAGGCTGGGGACGTTGAAGAGAATGAAGGTCAGATCGCGGTAGACGGCGTCGACATTGAAGGCCCATCGCTCGTAGAAAGCGTCGACCCGGATGGCTCCCGCCAGGGCGCGAACCGTGGTGGTCGAGAGCGGCTTGTCAAAGTCGCCGAGGGTCTGGAAGAGCGAGCTCCCTTCGAGCTGGGCGCGGATAGCAAAGTCTTCGTAGTTCTTGGGCTTGCGCAGGAAGTAGTCGGTCTGGAGCAAGGCCTCGGAGTCGTTGGTGTAGGTCTTGTAGTCGATCGATTGGGCAGGCTTCAGTCCGCCGGTGAAGAAGGAGATGCGGGTCGAAACGCCGCCGGAGGTGACCTTCTTGCCCTGGATGCCTTGCTTCGGAATGCGGCCTGCGTCGAAGACACCGCCGTTGACCTCGATGCCGAACATCTCTTGGATGTAGCCCAGGCCGAAGAGCCCGCCCCAGAAGGAGCCGAGCTCGCGATTGGCGAGGTTGTTGGGGTCTGGCTCGAGGATGAGCTGCCGCGTGGTCTTGGCGCCGGCCAACGCATAGAAACCATCGAGGTCGAAACGCACCCGGAAGCCCGGCGTCGCGAATGCGGACTTGCGGTCCGTGTAGATCTTGTTGCCGCCCCAACTGATGTCGTAGGTGTAGCCCGCAACGAAGCGGTCCGAGTTCATGGGGAAGAAGGTGATCTCGAGTTGCCGCTTGGCATCTTTGGTCTTGCCCTGCTCGTCGACCCCTGCGCTCCCATCGAGCGCGTACCGCGCCCGCAAGTAAGAGCCACCATCCGACAGGTCGATGGCCCCAGAGCGGAAGTTGGTCTCCGGCTCGGCCAACACTGCAAGCCGGCCAACCAGCGCGGCGTCCGTCGTCAGACCCGTGAAGAAGCCAGGCATCTCCTTGTAGACCACAAGGTGTGTCAGGGTCTCGTCGCCATCGTCCTTCGAGTTGAGGTTCTCGAAGGGGAAGAACAACCCATCCCGGGGCCCGAAGTCGGCCTGTGGGCTGTTGATGAGGGTCTCACCTGGACCCGCCAGCGCGTTGTCATCAGAAAAGATGAAGCTGATGCGGGTGTCCACGAAATCCCCCGCCACAGCGCTCGCCGAGGCTGCGCACAGCGCGAGGAAGGCGATGAGAGCGGCGAGAGCTCTGGGAGCACGTCTCTGGACGTCGGAGCGGATGGACATGGATTCAATCTCCTGATCCCGAAAATGGCGGGGCTTCGTGAATTCTGTCTTGGTCGGTTTCCCCTCGAAGACCTTGCTCTCTAGCGGACAACCGATTGGATTTACTTAGGGTTATTCGATGATGTCGCTCGCGAACCGAGGATCGATGATGAACAGAACGATGGACTCCTGCGCGGGATCGCAAGGAAGGAACTTATCGCAGGTCGGAACGATCTGCCGCAGTGAACCCGTCACTCGCTTGAGGGTCCGAGGGGGGCACGAATAGGTCAGGCGTCCCTCTTTGGTCTGCCCTTCGGTGCAACCGGCGAGCACGTCGAAGCCAGACACCAACTGCGTCGAAGACACGCTGATCTCCGAGCCTTGCACCCGACCGCGCCATTGGTCGTAGCCATAGAGGCTGGAGAGCTCGGTGCAGAACGGGTTGCCGTTGCAGTCCGAGCGGCAGACGGACTCGTCGGTGCCGCTCTCGATACGGCCTGAGCCGTTGTCATCGCAGTTGACGAAGTAAGTGCTCAACTGCACGTTCTCGATGGTCACGACCGAGCCTTCCAGCCGCTCCATGGCGGGCAGATCGACGATCAGCCCCGAGGTCAGCAGGACGGGATCGGGCATCTCGACGGTCTTGGAGAGCTTGTCCACCCCATAGCGATCGGCGCAGTTGACGATGTCGAGCTTGTCTGTGATCAGCTTGTCGTCTTCGTCCTCGGGCGTGGGAACGCGCTCGGCGTTGGAGCGCAGCTTGCCTTGAATGCCCCAAGACGGGAACTGCATTTGGGTGAGCGCATTGAACTCCACGACGCCGCCGCCGACTTCACACACCCGATCGCCGATCACGACGTCCTCAGGGAAGCTGAAGTTGAAGACGAAGATGCTGTTGTAGGACTGTTCGGAGACATCGGTCACGTAGAAACCCGTTCCGACTACGTTGGAGACGACGAGATCGTGGCCTGTTCGGCCTTGAATCTCGACGTACTGTCCCGAAAGCGGGCTCGGCCCGGTCGTCGAGTCCGGGTTCTTTTGCACAGAGCTGATGGTGGGCAGCTCGAAATAGAGTTGTGGACTGACGCCGGTCACATACGTCCCGGTCCCTTCGTCACGGTCGCCGTGCTCACCGCAGCTGGTATCCCGAGGGAAGTCGATCAGCCCGTTGCCGTCGTTGTCGAGCCCATCCTTGCACTCGTCGACCCCAGCGGCCGGAATGCCGGTATCCTCGATCCAAATGCGCGTCGGGCCATAGGAATAGCGAAACCGCACCTGGACGCCCATCGCGATGCCGCCAACCAACTTGACAACCTGATCATCAAGGTGGACCTCGCCGGGCACGACGCGCAGCTCGACGTTGCCATCGAAATCGGTCTTCACCGACCCATCTGGTCGCAAGGCCTTGATGTCCATCGTGATCGTGCAGCCTCCGATGGTGCAACCAAGCGTGTCGGAGAACGCCTGTGGAAACGGCAGGGGACTGTCGGCGCTGCCAAAGTCGGCCACCGTCACGCTGACTCCGAAACCGGCGAGGTCGCGAGCGGGACCTTCGCTCTGCTCGACGCAAGCAGACATCAGCGTGGCGCAGAGCAACGCGAGGAGAAGGCCAAGGGGCTTTCGGGAGGTGAGCTTGTGCATGAAACTAGTTTCCATCGACAGGGTACTCGTTGGCTGCGCGTCTTCGAACAGCGTAAACCCACGGGGTTAGCCTCTACTCGGCATCCGACTGGCGCGCGGGAGCGCCAGAAAACTCAATAACAAGCGTCGTAACCTTCGGCCTGCAAGGCCTCCATGCTGACCACTGGGTCGATGGCGACGAAGCCGGCGCCTGTTCCAACCGCATCGTTGCGGGGTCGAATCGGCCGTTGCCGGTTGTCGCCCTCGGCCTCGGGACAAGGCAGCCCAGGACAGAGCAGCTCCGCCTTGCGGCGAGTGAACTCGAGGCAAGCGTCGTAGTCACTGAGGCTGCTGTAGGAGTCGTCACATTGGGATGCCGCCTGGCGAATACACAGCTCTTTGGGGCTGAACTGCGCTTTGGCGGCACAGAGCCCCTGCTCAGCTTCAGCGGCGGCTTTACAGGCGGCGACGTCGTCCGTGTAAAACTTCCCGTCGCACTCGTGGTAGGAGGTCAGCATGCAGTACTCTTGCTCGCTGCGACCACTCATGGACAGACAGCGACTGGCTCCGGCGTTCGCGGCGCACTCGTCTCGCTCACTGAACTCGTGCAACCCGTCACACCAACGGTTCTCGTAGGCGCCCAGGTCCTGTCGACAGGCCTGAAGGACGTCGCAGTTCCCCATGGTCTCTGCCGAGAAAGCGCCGCCCATGCTCTTCTCGCAGCGCTCCTGACAGGTGGCTTGTTGCTCGATGGCCTCGGTGACGGCTTCCCGAAGATCGACGCCAGTATCGCTCTGAGTCGTGTTGAACTTTAGCGACGTGAACCCGGAACCACCGCGCGCCATGTAGTTGTTCGTCGCGAACTTGTAGAAGAACCCGGGCTGCAAGAGCTCACGACAGCGGCAGCTGCCCACATCCGTCGACCCGGTGGGAAACTCGCAAGGCACGGTTCGGTTGTCGGTGCACACCGAGATGCCAGGAGCGCACTCGGAGATGTTGGCGCACAGACCGCGAATGATGCGAATGTTCTTGGCGAACTTGGTGCTCGGGTCGCGGTACTCGAACTCGTAGACCTGGCCCGCATCGAGAACGCGCGTCACCTCTTTGTTCACGGTGTCGCAGTCCAGCTCGTACTCCACACCGGCGACCTGGAGCTGTGTCGCGCACCCCCGGCCCGCGGACCGGTAGGTGTTGAAATCGAGGAGCTCCTGGACCTCGTTGCCCGACAGCGTCATGGTCGTGATCGTATTCGGGAACGGGAACACGTTGTACATCTGGTCGACCGTGATCTCGCCGCGGTTGATATCGGCGCGAATGCCGAGCGAGTTAGTGGCGGAGATGTCGGCCTCGACACGCTCTCGGAGCAGCATGGCATCGGCCAAAAAATTCCCGAGTGGACTGTCCCCCCCTCCGGTTCCGAAACGGCGCAGCGGCTGGGAGGTGTATCCAATCACTTTGCGCAGGTCGATACGACGCGACAGCTCCAGCTCGTAAGGCGCCATCACGTGGGTCAGCGCTGGGTCTTCCGGAATCGTGCTGTCGACCGGGATCGCTTTGTAGTCGTGGCTCACGAGCTCGAGGTTCCAAGGCTCGTCCGGGTCCGTGGTGAACACGCCATCAAAGCGGCCAACGTACTTCAGGAACGCCCCTGAATGGACGAGCGGAACCATGCGACCGTCGAGGTCGGGGATCAGCTTGGGCGGGTTGAGCACCACGTGCAGATGGCCGCCGAAGACCATGTCGATGCCACGGGTGTTGCGAATCACCTCCTCGTCCTCGCCGAGACCGAGGTGCGTCAGCACGACGATGACGTTGACGTAGGGACGCAGCAGATTGACGTACTCCTGCACGGTCTGCTTGCTCTCCAAGACCGTGATGCCGAGGCCACTGTCGCCGTACGAGATGCTCGAGAGGCTGGAGAAGTTGGCCATGCCGATCACGCCGATGGTAACGCCGTCGGCGTTGATCACCGTGTACGGCTTTGCGATGTTGGAGAGGGGCGCCAGCTCCTCGCCTTCGGTGGGGCGCCAAAGATAGTTCGCGGCCAGCACCGAATACTGGGCGCGGCTCAACTTGTCGTCGAGGTTGAGCACGCCATTGTCGAACTCGTGGTTTCCGATCACGAACGCATCGACCGCCACCTCGTTCATGGCCGCGATTTCGGCCTCCCCCATGAACTCGTTGAAGATCGGCGCGCCTTGGAAACAGTCGCCTGAGTCGATGTGAATGGCGCGATCGGCGTTGGCCCGCTCGCGCTTGATGATGTGCGCGGCTCGAGCGACGCCCCCGAAGGGCTCATTCGCCTGCAGCAGCCCAAGGCGCTCGTCGGTCGCCAGTACGTCCAAGTCATAAGGGAGCAGGCGACTGTGCCAATCCGACGTGTGGATGACGGTCAGCCTTACTCCGAGACTCTCGTAGCAGGCTTTGCGCTGAGCTGCGTCGGGGAGGTCCTTACAGGGCCCGTCGTGGGGCGTGACTGTCACTTCCTCGGTGCACCCGAAACTTAGGAGTAGGAGCAAGAGGACGAGCAGAGGCCGTAGTGCTCTCGTAATCATCTGCACCTCGAAGGTGTGTGCTTGTGGCGGCGGGATGGCTGGAAAGCGCACAGGAAATAGGGCTGGCTGCCTTCCGGTCGCGCAAATTCCCGAATCGCGCCTCCTTCCTAGCCGAAGCCCAACCCCCTGTAAACCAAACCCGTTCGACCGTCCCTGTCCTTTATTCACGCGACAAATCGACGGGGTGCCGGCCGATGAGGAGGAGGATATCGTGGTGCGTGACGATACGGTCGAAGGGTGGGTTGACCTCGACATCTCGCACGGAACCCTTTTCGTTGTGCTGGATTCCAATCAGGACGACGTCGTGACTTCTCTTGAGCTCGCCATGGATATCCCCAACCCTGCGGCCCACCATCGAAGCGGCGACTGGAGTCTTGTAGAACTGGTTGCCGTAGCGCGCGGTGAGCAGCTCGTCCAACACCTTCACCATGCCGCGAGTCTTGGTGGCCGTCGCGATGATCGACGCGGCGTACTCGGTACCGACGACGATCTCGTCGACGCCCGTCATCTTCAAGAACGACTCGTTCTCGCGATTGAGCAGCTCGACGCTGGTGAAGATCTCGCGCTTCATTCGCTCGATGAGCATGGCCGTGAGGACCGTTCGCGCGTCGCGATCCTGATCGCTGCGTTCCTTCAGAAGATCGGCGAGCACGATGGCGTGCGTCGCCCGCTCCAGGCCGGCCTTCTGCAGAACGTCGAGACGGGTGCAGTCGCCCTTGAGGATGTACACCGTGTCAGGGCGTGGCAGCGACGCAGGCCACTCCGGCTCCTGCTCGAACTCGCCGATGATCACGATGGCTCGGTCCTTGGTTTCAGCGGAGCGCTGCAGCTCGTCCACCAATGATGGACCTGAGCGGTTCCAGCCGCAGATGAGAATGTGTTCGCTGAGTTCGTCGATGTCCATGGCTCTCGTGTCTATATGCCCTAAACGGTGCACCATCATTGCAGAAATTACGCCGGTCAGCATTGCGAAAACCGTCAGCCCGGAGACCATGACGCCGAGCGCGACCACCCGCCCCAAGGTGCTGATTGGCACGGAGCCCATGGGTTCGCCGGCCACCATGCTCATCACTGACCACCACAACGCCTCGGAGAGCGGGAGGTGGCTCCCTTCGCTGAGTCGAATCCCCACGCCCCCGAACAACACCACGACGAAGACGAAGGTCACCATCGCAAACCATTGCACCGCCTCGCGCTGCAACGACGAGTTGAGCCAGCCCATCTTCTTCGAGGCCTTCAACCCGAATTTGAACACCCGCAGTAACCGGAAGACCCTCAGAATCCGCAGCATGCGCAAATAGGGCACCACCGCCAGGATGTCGACCCAATAGTGGCGAAAGAAGCGCCGTTTCTTGGTCTCCGCCATCCACCGCAAGCTCAGCTCGGCAATGAACACGAAGATGATGGTGTCGTTGACCAAGCCCAGCTGCGTCTTGGCTTGCTCCGAGGTGACCGCCAACTCGGCCATGAGCAGCACGATGGAGACCACGATCAATACCACTACGACCACGTCCGTGACCGGATGGTCGATGAAGTGCTCGATCTTCTTGCGTGTCGAGGCCTTCATCGTCGTGTCATGCACTCAGGCTCAAGACGACCACCTGAGTCAACAAGCTCGCTGACAAGATCCAGGTGCAGGAGCCCGTCAACGACACCACTGTGACGCCTTTCGCGTCCAGCGTCGTGAGGGCCCAGACCCCCCGAAGAAGCAAGAACGCTCCCCAGCCCAGACTCGACAGGAACACGTAGGGGTGCAGTGAGAGTACTGGCAGGCCGTACAGGATGCCCATCACCAAAACTGGCGTCGAAGACAGGAGGGTCAAACGCTGTGTGTCGAAGACCCGCAAATCGTAGCCCATTCGCCGACTCACTAAGCCGAGCGCCAAACCAGACAGCCCTGCGGTCCCAATCACCACGAAAACAAAGAGCAACGCCTCGGCCACCGCCGCCTTGATGGGGGTCCCCACGATGATGTGCCCAATCAACTTGAACAAAAAGGGCAACATCCCCAGCGCCACGATATAGCCCACCAGCATGAAGACATCGGTGTGGAACGCCCGCAGCCGCGACCAGGCGCGCTCGGGAGCCCAGAGAAGGCTCAAACCTATCGTCAGAAACTCGAGCATGGGCGCACAAATTCTCTTGCTGACCGTTGACCGTGTGACTCTCGAATCCACGTGGACGGCTGCTGAGCGAGAGCCATTCTCTCTGGAACCTGCCGTCGCTTGCGAAACGTGGCCGAACAAGCTGGCTACTGGTTAGCACGCCGGACCTACGCTTTACAATCGGCGCCTTGACCGTTTCTTCCGCCGGGCGCTCCACGCTCTCAGCAGCGGCACCAGTTCGCTCGCCGTTCGAGATATGCGTGCTAGTGGCAAATAAATCTCCTCGCCCCACTAGCCGGAAAAAAATGGGTGCACATGTTTCCCCCATCAAGCTGCCACAACCAAGGCGAGGCTGCCCGCGGCGTCCGGGATCGCACGCCCCTGCTTCCCAAACTTGCACTTTTGAGACACTCAGCCAACCGTGTCACGAGGAGAACATCATGGCGACCGTCGAGCTCAACAAAGACAACTTCGAGACCACCGTCGAAGCGAACGACATCCTTCTCGTCGACTTCTGGGCCTCCTGGTGCGGTCCGTGTATGCGCTTTGCCCCGACCTACGAAGCCATCTCTGAAAAGCACCCCAACATCGTCTTCGCCAAGGTCAACACCGAGGAGCAGCCCGAGCTCGCCTCTTACTTCCAGATCCGCTCGATCCCTACCCTCATGGTCTTTCGTGAGCAGACCGTCCTCTTCGCCCAGCCTGGTGCGCTCCCCGGAGCCGCTCTCGAGGATCTGCTCAAACAGGTCGAGGCCCTCGACATGGCAGAGATCCGCAAGAAGATCGCTGAAGAGCAGGGGAAGGACGAACAAGAGAACGAAGCCACCCACTAAACCCCGGAGAAGCCGGGCACCTCAGGGTGCCCGGCTTCTCGAATCCGTGCTTCGTGGTCTTCCCATTTCGTCCGTGCGTCGCTATCTTGGGCCCTCCTGACTCAACGAGCTCACAACGGCGATCCCCCATGTCCGAAGACCTGAAGCGGCTCTCGATGCTCGCCAAAGACGGCGATCGTCCTGCGGCTGAGCACCTCTGGAATCTTGCTCTCCGCCAAGGGGACGACGACCTGGCTACCCTCGCCGCCACTGCGCTGGGCGACGGCCAAAAGCTCGGCCAGCTCGGCGCCGCGCTCTGGCAAAAGGCAGACTGGACTCGCCTCGAGTCGTTGAGTCGCGGCTTCGGCGTCGTGCTCGACAAGTCCGCTGCCGGCAAGATCGACGGCCTCATGCGGGCGGCCCACCACGGGCGACACGCCAGGCTGCTCTCCCGTTCACAGGTGCTCGAAGCCCTGTGGGGCGCACTCTGCAGTGGGGACCAGTATTGCTTCGCCCACGCTGGCGGCGCCTTGGCCTCCCCTGGGCGTCCCATGACCACCGTGGTCCTCGTCGTGGCCAGGGAATCACAGCTCACCCTCGGCATCGCCGCGGCTGGCGCGGCGATGCCGAGTCCAGGCCGAGGCTGGGCCGAGCTCCAGCCCTGGCGCCGCGATGAGCGCGCCGCCAACCTCGGAAAACTCGCTGTGTGGGCCGGCGGCACCCTGCTCCCGACGAAATGCCTAGTCTCGAGGACAGAATGCCCGCAGGCTGAGGTGTTTCGAGCACGGGACGAACGGCAGCGGGAAGTGGAGGGGCCGAGCCTCGACCTCGAAGGGGCGCTCGATGAAGGCGAGGGGCCGGAGACCTTCAAGCGCGTCGTGCGACTTCTCGACAAGTGGCCCAAATCCCACGCAACCGCCCTGCCTTCTGCGGTGCAGCTCGCCACCGAGCGCTGTCGGGACTGGCCGGTTGAGTCGAAGGAGGCTGGCAAAGCCTGGCTCAACCGTGCCCTCAAGGGTGACATCGGCAACAAACCCACCGACCCGCTCTACAAACACCTCGAGTTGCGAGACGTCACCGACCAGACCTTCGCCGAGATGGCGAGCTGTGAGGCGCTCGCCCAGATTGAGAGTGCCGAGCTGCACTTCCACCCAAACCACAACCACAACAACGACCACGCGGGCTTTCGGGCCCTCATGGGCTCGCAGGTTTTGCGCGGCCTTCGTCAGCTGACCTTGCACACACCGACCTACGGCGAGCGCTGGGGACTGGGCATTCTCATGAGCTCGCCGAACCTCCCTGTCCTCGAGCGACTCCAGGTGTACGGAGACAACAGCCTCGTCGATGGCCTCGACGGCTATGCTCTCGATCTGCTGGCGCTCACCTGCGTGCTGCCCGTCGAGGGCTGGGAAACCTTGCTGCAAAGTCCCCGTTTGCGCAGCCTGAAGGAGCTGCGCCCCCGCATCGCAGGGAGCGACCCGCGGACGGCCCTCTACCAGTTGGTGGCGCAGTGTCCGAACCTGGGCTCCCTAGAGAGCCTGTCGATGCCGAACGCACCGGGGCTCGAAGGCGCAGCTGCGCTCGGCGCCACTCGGCAGCTCCCTGCTCTGAAGCTCCTCGACGTGTCCAATTGTGGTCTCCTGGCCGACGCCATCGAGGCGCTGTTATCGGGACCGTTGACGCACGCCCTAGAAGAGCTGCGCCTGCAGTACAACACGCTCGAGACCAGCACGGGACTCGCCCTCGCCAAGGTCCCCTTCACTCGACTCGAGCGGCTCGACCTGCGCAAGGCCAGCGCCGGACCTGGCATGGGCTCCAGAGGAGTCCAAGCCATCTTGGGGAGCACTTGGTTCCACAACATCGTGGTCCTCAAGTTGGGCGGGGCTGGGTGTGGTTTGCACGGGGCACGAGCCTTCGCCGACTATTCTGGCCCTTGTCAATTGCAGCAGCTCGACCTCAGTCAGAACAACCTCGACGACAACGCGCTCGACCTCTTGAGCCACAGCCTCACTTTGAACCAGGTGGAGGTCCTCGAGCTGCAGCAAAACCCAGCGCTCGGCTCGAAAGGATTCGCGGCGCTCGCCCAGTCACCGCACACCCAGTCGCTGCGAGCGCTCGACCTCACCGAGTGTCAAGTGGGTCCCGAAGGGGTCGGGACGCTGGCCGACCCCAGCAGGCTCCCTAACCTCACCAACTTGGTGCTCAACAACAACCCAGTGCTCGATGAAGGAGTCAAGCTCTTCGCGGACGCTGTGCACCTCGAACGCTTGTCCTGGCTCGGATTGCACCAAGCAGGAATCAAGAAAAGAGGGAAGACCTATCTCGAAGGAGCACGGCATCTCGAGGGACGCTTCACTGGCCTGCCGGGCTTTCCTTCTACGGGGAGAGACCTCTTCGACTTCTGAGCGATTCTGCTTAGGGTGCCGGTCCGCGTTGACTCTGCACGGGCGCGGGACTATGAGAGCGGGGCACTCACTCGGGGGACCATGACGCACACCATCGTGTTGACCTTCACCGGACGGGATCGTCCTGGAATCGTTGATGAGCTCGCCGGACTTGTTGCCGACCACGGCGGCAACTGGGAGGAGAGCCATATGGCGAACCTCGCCGGGAGATTCGCTGGGATCCTCAAAGTCAGCGTCGACGAGGCAAAGCTCCCGACGCTGCAGGGGGCACTCGAAGCGCTCAAGCAGACCGGGCTCGCGGTCCTCATCGACACCTGCTGCGACGGAGAGGCCACGGCGATCCCCGGACCTCGTCGGAAGCTGGAGCTGACGGGAGTCGATCGTCCAGGGATCGTCCACGAGGTGGCGCACGTCGTCGCCCACAGTGGTATCAGCATCGGCGAGCTGGCTTCGGAACGATTCGTCGCTCCACACTCTGGGAAGCTCATGTTTCGGGCCGAAGTCTGGCTCGAAGGCGTCGAAGACAACGCGCTCGCCGAGCTCCAGAGCTCCATCGAGGCGCTCGCTCACGACCTCGTCGTCGACATTCAATGGGGCGATGATTGACGCTCAGCGCGGGCTCTTCTGCCGATTCTCTGCATCGAATTCGCCTTGATCGCGCCGCACACCCCTGAGATAGTTGCTCGTCTCGAGGCTCAGCGCCTCGAGGTCGAGGGTCAGACCCCACGGCTCACAGAACCCCTCTGCTGGATGAACTCTTGATGAAGCACACTCTCACCGTTGTCGCGCTGGCGCTTTTCTCTGCAGCTGGATGCAACACGACCTACGACCTCGACTCCCCCAAGATCCCTGGCGTCGGTCTGGTCGGGGTCGGGCACACTCAATCCTGTGCCGTTCTCGGTGAGAGTGAGGTCACTTGCTGGGGCCAGAACGAGTACATGCAGCTCGGGGCCGTCCAGCCAACGCCGGAAGATTTCTTCGTCACCCTCAAACTCGCAGACGCCACCTCGATCGCCGGCGGCGAGTTTCACACCTGCGCCTCCTTCGTAGACGGGACAGTCAAATGCTGGGGCCGCAACGACGTCGGACAGCTCGGAAAGGAGCCCTCGGACACCACCGAAGGTCCCTTCCAAGTCCCGAAGGTCGAGGGCGCCATCAAGGTCAGCGCTGGACAATCTCACGCTTGTGCGCTGTTGCAGACGGGCAAGATCAAGTGCTGGGGCGCCAACACCAACGCTCAGCTGGGCTACGGCGGCGACGACGAGACCAGCCCCGCGGTCGTGGTGAGCGGCCTCACAGATGCTGTGGACGTCGCAGCCGGCTGGAATCACACCTGTGCCGTGCTCGGGTCGGGGTCGGTGCAATGCTGGGGCAACAACCAGGATGGACAGCTCGGCGCTGGCGACAACGGCGGCAACCGCGGCACCCCGGGCGCCGCCAGCGACGTCAACGACGCTACTCACGTGGCCTGTGGCGGCTCGCACACCTGCGTCATCCGCCAGTCCGGTCAGGTCATGTGCTGGGGAAACAACGGACAGCGCCAGATTGGCCTGGACCTCGGACAGGACGTCTGGTTTACCCCCGTCGCGGTGAACGTACCCGAAATCTCGACGGCGGCTCAAATCGTGCTCGGCGAGGAACACTCTTGTGTGCTGCTCGAGGACCAGACCATCGCCTGCTGGGGCCGCAACGACTCCGGACAGCTCGGCAACGGCGCTCCTCGCACCGACGTGTTCCCTCCACCGCGACTCGTGGGTGGGCTGACCAACGTGCTCCAGATCGCCTCTGGCGGCAACCACACCTGCGCCATTCGCGACACCGGCGAGGTGTTTTGCTGGGGCTACAACGAGTTCGGACAGGTCGGTGAGGCCGACTTGACCAATCGCACCGCGCCCTTCGAGGTGCCCTTGATTCAGCCCCAAAACCTGTAGAGGACGGGGATTCGATCTCTGGGGTAGGCCTTCGCGGCCCGCCCCTTTCACGTTTTTGGCCTCGCCGACGACTTGCTCCCGCGCTGCACTCGTGCTCTCCTCGCGCCTTCCTTTCAAGCGCAAAACGGAGTCGTCATGAGTTGGTTTCAAGGGAAGAAGGTCTTCATCTCCGGGGGCTCAGCGGGTATCGGACGGGCGACCGCAGAGCTCCTCGCCAAGCAGGGCGCCAGTGTCTTCATCATCGCTCGCGGAGAAGAGAGGCTCAAAGAGACGGTCGCGGCCCTCGTCGCCCTGGGCGCAGAGGGCCAGGTCTTTGGCTCGGCCAGCGTTGACGTCACCCAGCCCGACGACGTCAAAAACGTCGCCGCGCAAGCCCTCGAGCAGCTTGGTGGCCTCGACGTGCTCATTTGCAACAGCGGCTTCGCGCGCACAGGAACCACGGACACCTTAGAGGCCAGTCACTACACAGACATGCTCGATGTAAACTACCTCGGCCACGTGAACGTCGTGCGCGCCTTCCTCCCTCACTTCATCGCTCAGAAGCACGGCGACATCTCGCTGGTGACCTCGATGATGGGCTTCATGTCGGTCTGGGCCTACGGCGCCTATTCGGCGAGCAAGTTCGCCATCGTGGGATTCGCCGAGGCGCTGCGGCAAGAGATGCTCTTCCACGACGTCCGCGTCACCCTCTTCTACCCGACCACCACCAAGACGCCCGGTCTCGAGGCGGAGAACGAGAGCAAGCCTCCCCTCTTGTGGCAACTCGAATCCGAGAGCGCCTTCAACAAGACCTACGAGGCCAGCCAAGCCGCTGAAGCCCTGCTCAAAGGCGTGCGCAAGGGCCGCTTCATCAACTTCTGCGGCTTCGACACTTGGCTCGTCTACACGGCCAATCGGCTCTTCCCTGGCTTCACGCGCTGGATGTCCGACGGTGAGCTGCGCAAAGCAGCCAAGAAGGTCGAGAGCAAAAAGGCCGCAGACTAGGTCTGCGGCCTCGCAGACTAGGTCTGCGGCCTCTTGCCAGTGCTCTAAAAGGTCAGCGACCAGCTCAGCCCGGTCACGTCCGGCGCGAGCCAGAGGTCGACTCCGCTGGAGGTTTCGTTCGCCTCGTCGATGGCGTCGAGGATCGCGGAAACTCCGACCATGACGACG
>PFUG01000217.1 GCA_002789955.1 Deltaproteobacteria bacterium CG_4_9_14_3_um_filter_63_12
GCCTGCGGACACAGCCACTGTAGAAGCGGCGTCTCGCCGCTTCGCTGCTCGACCCCCAAACGAGGAAGCGGCGGGACGCCGCTTCTACCGCCTGCGGGCTGGACCAATTTGGCTCGGGCACAGAAGACGACGCACGTCTGCGGGCGTTCTGGTTCGGCCATCTCGTCGGCACGCTCGCGGAGTCGGCCCCGGACGAGAAACAGCCATCCGGCCCGTTCATGACGGCCTGGCGCGACCACCGGGCAGAGCCTCTGCGGTGGGTGGACGCTGCACGTGACGAGCTGGGTCCGCTGACGACCTGGCTCGACCAATTCGACGACCGATGCACAAAGGCGCAGGAGTGGGTCTTTGTCAGCTATGATCACCTCGACAAGATCGGCATCGTCAAGCCGAAGGTGAGGCTGCGCTTCGCGGCGACGTTGCTCGCCATGTGGCTCTCGCTCGCCAACCGTTACGACCGCCTTCGCTGCAAGATCTTTCTTCGAGAGACCTCTTCCAAGCGAGCCTGCGCAGCACCACTGACGCAAGCAAACTGGAAACCCGCTCCGTCTCTCTCTACTGGAGCACTGAGGATCTATACCGGATGTTGATTCGCCACCTCGGCGCCTTCGACGGGCTGCGCGACTGGCTGACCACGGGAACCAACATCATCCCTCTAACGGACCGGGCAGAACTCGGATGGTTTCCGCCCGAAGCACTGCCAGAGGACGGGCGCTCGAGCCAACGCAGGTTCGCCGAAAAGCTCTCGGGAGAGCTCATGGGCGAGGGGGTCAGGAAGGGCTTCACCTATCGCTGGATTCCCAACCACCTGCAGGACGCACACGGATTGATAGTCCCACGACCGTTCCTGAATATCGTCGGGTTTGCAGCCCAATGGGCCCTGCAGCG
Organism: Deltaproteobacteria bacterium CG_4_9_14_3_um_filter_63_12; assembly: GCA_002789955.1. Lineage (GTDB taxonomy): Bacteria > Myxococcota_A > Bradymonadia > UBA4248 > UM-FILTER-63-12 > UM-FILTER-63-12. The sequence goes on from PFUG01000217.1 coordinate 889, forward strand.
CGGACCCAAAGCCCAGTACTCCAGGCTCTTGCATTACACCGAATTGCAGGCAGCCCTAGAGCAGACCTCCCTTTACCGAGCCAAGGAGCTCGCCGAAGAGCACCCAGTCGTCCAACGCTTGGAGTTGCTCCGCAACATGGTGTTGCTCACCGACCGTCGAACACTCGTCGGGCGCTGGGGCTCCCCCGCCCCACACGCGGAAGATGGCTTTGGCATAGACGGCAACGCAGCGTTCGAGGAGTTGGTTCGCCTCGGCGTCTTGAAAGTGCGACCCGACGATCGCATCGACGTCCCGGACATCTATCGCTTCGGCTATGCCATCAAACGCAAGGGGGGCGTCGCCAGACCTCGCTGACCATCACAAGGTTTCGGGCGCCAGCGTCTATGTGATCTCTGGAAAGGACTTGGTGGATTGGGTCGCCGTGGCACAAGGGGACGCTAGACAGCACCGTCCCGTCGACCGCGGTTCCACGTCGTTGGTTCGGGCGGTCGGACGCGGTTCCACGTCGTGGGTTCGGTCGGACGCGGTTCCACGTCGTGGGTTCGGTCGGTCGGACGCGGTTCCACGTCGTGGGTTCGGTCGGTCGGACGCGGTTCCACGTCGTGGGTTCGGTCGGACGCGGTTCCAGAGCAAGTCCTAAACTGCGCAAAGCCGGGGGCCCTCAGGTCCGGCTTTGTCCGTCTTGCACTCCGAAACGCCCGTGGGTAGCTGAGAGTCTAGGGATGCTCTGACCTTGCGGGTTCGTACCCGCGAAGCGTGTGGCACTGACTTCTGCAGCAGGGAGCACGGCTTCGCGCCCAAGCTCCCAAGCCCCAATACACGCCAGGCCGTGGCCGGGGTGTCCAAACGAGCATTCACTCGATGGGCCGACTTGTGGCTCGGTCAAGAAGCGCTGGAGCAAAAAGTGCTCGAACACAACTGCCAAATGGCGTATGAACTCAGTAATCAAGAGTGCCATTGAACTCACGGCTCTCCCCACCGCGCTCGGCGCGGTGGGGAGAGGCAACCCACCACAGACTCCGAGTTGAGTCGACTGCTTGGTTCGGTATGTATGTCCACGCCCAGCCTGATTGACGTCCTAGATACAGCCTATCGACTCGATCTCAGTGATGAAGAGTGGCTCAAAGCGCTCACCAGTGCGGCACGCCCCTATTTGGGCGGTGACCTTGGAGTGATTGGATACATCTTCGACTCCGAGCAGTCTCCCATCATACATCCCGATGAGATCGCCTTCGATGGGCCCTCTCACGGGGCCCTGTTCTCCGTAGAGGGGGTGAGGGCCTCTATGCAGTCCCCGACCGTGGCTTTGCTCAAGAAGACGCACTGCGCGATGTTGAGCGATTCGGTGAACGCTTCGCCAGCGGCCCGAGACTTTTATTGGGCTCATCTAGCCCCCGCCGATGCGCTCGGAGTCGTCGGTTCGAATCCGACCGGGCGAGGGATTTGTCTTTCCTCCATCTTCGGGGCGAGGCAATCGCCCTCTGTGTCGCGGAGAGAGTGCCTGGTTCGCGTTGCCACTCACCTCGCCGCCGCACTTCGGCTGCGTGATGCCCTCGCTAGCGTGGCCGCGGATCCCTTGAACGATGCCGAGGTGATCCTGGGTGTGGATGGGAGAACCCTTCATTTGGGTGACACGCCGCACAACGGACGCCTCGAAGCGCTGCACTCTTCGGTGCTCGCCATCGAAAAGGCGCGCGGCCCGTTACGCTCGCGGGACACCTTCCAAGCCCTGGAATTGTGGCAAGGACTGGTCGATGGACAGTGGTCGATCATCGACGTGGTCGACCACGACGGGAAACGTTTCTACGTCGCACACGCAAACACCCACACACTCCCCGCCCCACGGGGACTGAGCCCGAGCGAACGTGGGGTGTTGGCGTATGTCGCCTTGGGCCACTCGGACAAGTTCATCGCGTATGAGCTGGGTATTACCCGCTCCACGGTCTCGAACCATGTCGTGTCGATTCGACGCAAGCTCGGTCTGCGCACTCGCGTCGAGATCATTCGCCTCGCCCAGGCTTTTGGTCCCTCAGCGGACGCGCCGCCAAGCAACGTCGCCAGTTGGCTGCACCAATTCGAGTTCTGTGGCGAGTCGCTCGCTGCACTGACCACAAATTCGAATCCAGGTGTTCTCAGCATGCTCTCAAATACCGAGCGGGAGATCACCGCATACATCCTCGAGGGGCTGTCGAACGCACAGATAGCAACGCGAAGAGGGACGTCCGTGCGCACGGTCGCCAACCAAGTCGCGAGGATATTCGAGAAACGTGGGGTGAGGTGTCGTGCGGAGCTCGCGGCGATGGATCGTTCGAAGTCTAGCCATTCGTTGGCGGGTCTTGGCTACGAACCTTAACGGTCGGGGGTTCGGGCGGTCGGACGCGGTTCCCCCGTCGTGGGTTCGGGCGGTCGGACGCGGTTCCCCGTCGTGGGTTCGGGAGGTCGGACGCGGTTCCCCGTCGTGGTTCCTGGGCGGTTGGGCATTCGGCGACACCGCTGGCCCTGAAAGGGCCGACCATACCGGGCGACGCCCGGAGAACTGGGAACCCGATGAACCACGTCGCTCCTCGGCGACGGCCGCACGAGCACTCTCTTTTCACCGCGGCTGCGGCGTGCTCCCTGGCCGCCCCTTCTTCGTCTTGCGCAGGAAGATGTCCACCGCCTTCTCGTGCTCGCCGTAGGTCGTCGAAAAATAGTGGCGCCAGGAACCGTCGTTCTTGGCCACGAAGTACAACAGCTCGCTGGCCCTGGGCCCGTCGTAGGGCGAGAGCACCGCACGCAGCGCGGCCTCGCCCGGCGCGCCGATGGGCCCTGGAGGCAGCCCGGCGATGACGTAGGTCGAATATGCGCTGGCCGCGTCCCGACAGCGCCCCGGGCTGGGCTTCTCACCGGGCGTCAACGGCGGATAGACGCAGGTCGGGTCGGACTGCAGCTTCATGTTCTGGCTCAGGCGGTTGAGGATCACCCGCGCCACCACTGGCGCCTCTTTGGGCTCGACCACCTCCTTCTGCACTACGCTCGCCAGGGTGATGAGCTCATGGTCGGCGAACCCGTAGGTGGTCTTGAGCTGAGCCAGCGCTTCGGGGTTGGTCTTGGCCATGGGCACCCAGGTCTCGCGGAACTTCCGGTGCATGAGCGCGATGAGCTCATCGACGGACAAGCCCCTCAGGACCGAATAGTCGCCGGGCGAAAGGTAACCCTCGAGGGTCGCCCCTGGGACGCCGAGCTCGGCGGCGAATTGGCGATCGGTCGCCCGCGCGAGGAAAACGTCGCGGTCGGCCAGACGAGCCCCATCCACCGCCTCAGCCAGCTCGTAGAGGTTCATGCCCGGGGTCACGCGCAAGCGAACCGCCCGCTCATCGCCGCGAGAGGTGAGGATGTCGATCATCTCCTCGACGGTCTTGCCGGCCTCGATGCGGAAGACGCCGGTCTGGAACTGCCGCCCCTTCTGGCTGCGCCAGAGGTAGAGCTTCAAATAGCTCGGCGAGTCGACGAGGCCCTGGTCGACCAGGGCATCGACCACGTCCGCGGCGCTCATGCCCTCGCTCAGGACCACGATGTGCTCGGCCTTCGCGTCGACGACCTGCGAGAGGAAGCTGCGGTAGTCGCTCCACACGATGCCGAAGGCCACGGCGGCGAGCACCGCCAGGACGAGGGAGACTTTGAGAGAGGTGAGAAGGCGACTTCTCATCGCAGCGTTACAGTGCAGCCAGCGCGGCGCGCAGCTCGCTGAGCCGCCGTGCAAAGTAGCGATAGGCCGCCTGAACCGGAGCGGACTGGGTCATGTCGACGCCGGCGACCTCGAGCGCGTCGGTGGGGTAGAGGGAGTTGCCGGTGGCGAGGAACTTGAGGTAGCGGTCCGCTGCCGGCTGTCCACCATGGAGGACCTGTTCCGCCAAGGTCAGCGCCGCCGAGACGCCCGTCGAATACTGGTAGACGTAATAGCCATAGTAGAAATGCGGGATGCGCAAGCACTCCAGCTCCGAGGCCTCGTCGATGACGTATTTTGGCCCGAAGTAACGCTCGAGTAGGGAGCGGTAGAGCTGCCGCAGGTCGTCGAGGGTGAGCGAGAGGTTCTCTTCGACGCGGCGGTGCGCGGCGAGCTCGAACTCGGCGAACATGGTCTGTCGGTAGAGGACGGTGCGCAGGGCGCTCAATTCGCGGGCGAGGAGCTCGGCGCGGGCGAGGGGATCGTCGAGGGTCTTCAACAGGTGCTCGGTGAGCAGGGTCTCGTTGAAGGTCGAGGCGACCTCGGCGACGAAAATGCTGTAGTGGGCGTCTTGGTAGGTCTGGGCGCGGTTGGCGTAGGAGGTGTGCATCGAATGTCCGGCCTCGTGGGCCAAGGTGTAGACGTGCTCGATGTTGTCGTCCTTGAAGTTGAGGAGGATGAAAGGGTCGGAGCCATAGGCCCCGCCGGAGTAGGCGCCAGGGACCTTATTCTTGTTGTGGTAGCGGTCGACCCAGCCGTTGAGGAGTCCGTTGCGCAGGGTGCTGACGTACTCCTCGCCGAGCACGCTGACGGCCTCGAGGGTGAGGTCCACACCGGCCTCGTAGGAGCGGCCGAGCTTCACGTTGGGGACCAAGGGCGCGAAGAGGTCGTAGGCGTGGACGGTGTCCAGCTTCAACGTTGAGCGCAGCAGCTCGAGGTAGTCGTAAAAAGGCCCGAGGTACTCGTGGGTTGTCTCGATCAGGTTGTGGTAGACCGACTCTGGGATCTTTTCCGAGTAAAGGGCGGCTTGCAGCGAGCTGTCGAAGCCACGCGCCCGAGCTCGAAAGACGTTGGACCGCAGCCCGCCAGCGAGGGTCGCGGCGAGGGTGTGCTTGTGGCCGGCGTAGCCCTGGTAGTAGGTGTCGAAGGCCTTTCTGCGGACCTCGCGATTGGCGTTGGACCAGTAGGTCAGGGCGTTGCCGTGGCTGAGGACCACGACCTCGCCGTCGTGCTCGAACTCGCCCAGGACCAGGTCGGCAGCGTTGAGCTGCTCGAAGGTCTCGACCGGCGAGCGGCAGACCTCGGCGGACAGGGCGAGCAGGCGCTCTTCGGGCTCCGAGAGGGTGTATTTTCGCTCCCAGAGCAGCCGCTCGAGCAGATTCTTGTAGGGGGCGAGGGCGGGGGCGTCGAAGGCGGCCTGGATGGCGGGCTCGGGGAGGGCCATGAGCTCGGGCCGAAAGAAGGCGCTCTCCTCCTCGAGCTGGTTCGAGAGACCCATGGCCCGCTGTCTGCGCGCCAGGGCGTCGCCATCTGCCAAATCGACGTCGCTGCTGCGGTTGGCGAACTCGACGAGGCGCTCGCGCCGCAGCGACAGCTCGACGCTCTTCTGCAGATAATCCAGGAGCACTGCTGGACCTTCTACGAGGCGCCCCTTGAAATCACTGAGCGACGGGATGTCTTGTGACAGGCGCTCGAAGTCGGCCTCCCAGGCCTCGTTCGAGGGGTAGAGCACGCTGAGATTCCAGCGATCTTGCTGGGCGACGGCACGTCGTTCGGGAGCGGGTGCGTTCACAGGTTCCTCTCGAGAGCAGGGGCTCATCAGTGGTTCACACACCAGAGCGTCAGCCAGATGTTGAACACCGCGGTGAAAGAGCTGCCGCGGTTGTCGATCTTCGCGTAGTGAAGGAGGTTGAAGAGGGCGTTGGTGGCTCGTTCGAGCCTCTCCCAACGGCTGTCGAAGCCGTCGATGAGTAGGAGCGGACTCTGCCCCGCAACTCGGGTGAGTAAGCCGAGCAGAGGCACGCCAATGGTCAAGATGACGAAGTAGAACGTCAACTTTGGCAGCAAGACCAAGAGGCAGCTGACGACGACCAGGACGAAGCGCAGGCTGCGCCCCAAAGGCAGAAAGACGATGGGCAGCGTGAAGCCCTCGACGTCGTCTCGGTGCCGCGCCACGAACTCCATGCCAACCACCAAATACTGGCACGCCACGAGTCCGGCGAGCAGCATCCAGACGCCGTATCCATGATCGACATAGGGGTTGCGCTCGAGCGCGCCCGCAACCAGCAGATCGACGAGCAACAGGGTCAGGACGAGCTCTACGGTCTCCAAGGTCAAGACCGTGAACGTCGTAGCCTTCGAGCGGGCGAGCAGCCGTATCGGCGTGTCTTGGAATGCGGTTGCCGCCGGGGCTTGTGTGAAATGGGTGCTGGACATGGGCACAAAATCTTGGGTGCAGGAGGAGCCTTACGCCAGGCGAGGACACTCGCAGGGATTGCGCGCAGGGTAGGCGCAGCTCGCTGCGCGCAGGCTACGCAACCAACTACCGCGCTGCCCCTTGTTAGTCCAGCGAGCAGGACCTTTCTTGAACGTCGAAATTTGAAGCAAGAGGAGACCTGTGTAGAGACGAACATTCACGGACACATCGGGTCCTTGACCACACAAGGCCGCAATCGTACAGACCCCACGTGCCGCTGGGTAAGCTTTCGCGCGGCCATCCTCTCGATATTGATGTGGACTGCATTTCCCTTTAAGGTCGCGCAACGAGAAACGAAGTCTGACGGTATCGGGGTTCGTATGACCCGCACCGAGGCCGTCGATTTTCACCCACTATCAGGATTTGCATCATGAATTCGGAATCTTACTGGGCCTCAGGGCTGCTCTGCCTCCTCTTGCTCCTCGGAGCGGCTGCCGGATGCGATGATTCGTCCGGCGGTGGAAACACCGGCGGAGACACAGACGTCACCACCAGTGACACCCTCTCCCGCGACGCCGACGTGACCCGCAACGACACCGTCTCCAACGACACCGACCTGACCGGCAACGACACCGTCGAAAGCGACGTGACCGACGACACCCTAAACCCAGACACGGTCGAAGACACCGACGTGATCCTTGCGAGCTGTGGCGACGGCGCCGTCGACAGCGGCGAAGAGTGCGACGACGGCAACACCAGCGTCAGCGACGCCTGCCTCAACACCTGTGTGGCGGCGACCTGCGGCGACGGGTTCTTGCACAGCGGAGTCGAGGCCTGCGACGACGCCAACACCGACAACACCGATGCCTGCCTCGACACCTGTGTGGTGGCGAGCTGCGGCGACGGGTTCGTGCAAAGCGGGATCGAATACTGTGACGACGCCAACTTGAACGAGGAGGATGGCTGCACCTCCACCTGCGACACGTGGCTCTACTACGTGCCGATCACCATCACCTCGAGCAGCGTCGACACCAATGTCCCGGTGTGGATCTCGTTGGAACCGCCCTTCAACGCCGCCGTGACGGCCGCGAACGGCGACGATTTGCGCTTTGGCAGCGACGCTGACCCGTTCAACGGTTTCGAGCTCGACCACTGGATTCAGTATTGGACTCCCGTTGGCAATCGCGAGATGTGGGTCAACGTGCCCTCGGTCAGCGGCCCTGGCGTGTCGGACACCATCTACCTCTTCTACGGCTTTACTGGCAGCACCATCGCGAGCGGCTCCGATTTCGCCGCCACCTTCCCGAATCGCTTCGAGTCCACTGGCAACGACCTCTTCGGGACCAGCAGCTTCGACGTCGACGCGTTCGTGGTCAGCGCTGGGCATTCGGTCACGCTGCTCACTGGCGCCGTGACTTCGGTGAAAGCCGAGTTCATTTTCGTGGAAGGGAGCATTAACGGCGATGGTCAAGGCTACGAAGCGGGCATCGACGTCGCCGGCTTTGGCCCTGGTGGTGGTGAGTTCGCATTCTACGCGGGAGGTGGCGGTGGCGGGTACGGTGGAGCCGGCGGCGCTGGTGGGCACGACGCTGGCGACTCCTTCGGGGCCGGCGGCCTCGTCAACGGGGTCATGGGCTCGTTGGTCATCGACATGGGCTCCGGAGGCGGTGGAACCACCGAGGCTGAAGGAGGCGGGGGGGGCGGCGCCATCGCCTTCTACGGACGCAAGCTGGAGATCGTTGGAGACATCTCGATGAACGGCCTCTCGGGGGGCAACGGGGCCAACGCTGGTGGCGGCGGCGCTGGCGGCGGAATCCTGGTGAGCGGCTGGGATCTGGATGTCAGCAACGCCCATTTCACTGCGGTCGGTGGCAAGGGCGGCGATGGGAGTGCTGCCTCCAACGACGGCGGCGGCGGCGGCGGCGGCGGTCGGATCAAAGTCCTCTCTGGCGGTAACCACGTGGGCCCGAGCATCAACGACGTCAGTGGTGGCGTCGGTGGACGCTACGGGACCCAAGCCCCAGGTCAGGCGGGAGGCGTCGGGACGGTGCTCGCCAGCCATGTCGACATGCCTGAGCCACCGCTCGTCACGGTCGGCGCCGAGCAGACCCTGTAGCTCCGAGCTCTGGTGAGCCCCGTGCACATTCGTGCGTGGGGCTCTCTGCTCCGAGAAGAGCGCGCCCCCCGTCGGTCCGCGCCAGGGCGACTTTCTGGCCGTCGAGCCGACGCACGGCGTTCACCATGCCGCTGGCATCGAACTCGTCGACGAGCCAAGTGGGAGAGGTGAGGTCAACCACGCCACAGTAGGAGGGCATCATCGAGGCGGGCGACCAACGCGGGGCGGCCAGCCAATGCCCGCCTGGGCTCACGTCGAAGCGGGCGACCAGCGCCTGCAAACCCAGGCTGGTGCTGTGCGACGGGGATTCGCCGTCGAGCGTCCACGCCAGCATGTTGCCCTTCGCGTCACCCGAGAGCACCTCGTCCCCGTTCCAGGCGAGGGCAACGACCGCGCCTTCGTGGCAGGTCTTGCGGGCGCTGAGCTCGTAGCGCGTGTCGGGCCGCCCCAAACGAGAATCCTCGCCTCGTGCGCCGCTTGGAGAGCCGTCGCGCCCTAGGAAATAGGCCAGTACGGCGGGGAATCTAATCTTTGGGCACCTCGAGGAGCGCCTCTGCAGAGACAGCGGTCACGACGCACTGGATCCAGCGGTTGAGCGTGTCGAGGTCCGTGGTCGCTCGAATGCGGGCTTCAAGCTCGTGGCTGACAGCCAACTCGCGGGCAGCAAGCACAGCGAGGATTGCCCCGCCCATGGCTTTGGCTTCGGCTTTGCGTTCGCGCACCGGCTCGCTCTTCGCGTCAGTGACAATCCCCTTTGATTTCTTGCGGTTCTTCGCCTTGGCGGTGGGATTCACCTCGAGCCGACTCTCTCGCGGCGCCGAATCACCTCCGGCGGGCAACTGGAAGAATCCAATTCCGCTGCGAACGAGGCGGCCTGTTCTTGACCATCGGACCGTGAATTTGTGGACCTTCCTTCGGGTTTTTTCGGTGTCTGGGTACCCTCTGCGGATCAGCCCCGCCACGATTTCAGCAGAACGCACGGGGTGAATGCGGCCGGACAGAATATCTTCAATGTCGTCCCACATGTGGCGATCCTGGGGATATCCAGGACTTGACGAGTGTCTTTGGACGCTTCGATGAGGGCGAATCCCTGTCGCGGAGAACTCTCCTTGAAGGGCGACTCGAGCGAATTCGCGCAAAGGCTCAGCCGTGAGCGACATCCCTGTGCTGGCTTCGAGAATCCGCTGGAGCTCTCCCCACGAGAGGTCAGAGGTCTTCACCGCTTTGACCCCTGTCCTGAAACCATCAATGGCCGTCTCGAGCTCTGCTTGGTTGAGCGTGAGGTACGTTTGTCGCCACAAGTACGTGGGTCTGTCCGTCGCGACTTCGAGGCAGAACCTTACCTTGCCCAGTGGGGTGATGCCAAAGTCACGCTCTAAGCGCGAGCTGTGAATGAGCCCGCCCCCGTCTCCGATCGCGCTGAGCAGCGGTTCGAGAAGCTTCTGTGCCAACGCTCCAAAACGGTTGTGAAGCGCGTGCAGCACTTTGACTATGATTTGTTGAACCCGCTGGCGGGTGAGAGCATATGGCTCTGCGATCTCCTTCAAAGTGGCGTCCTCGATATAGTGACGCACCAAAATCTCCCGTTCGCGTTCACTTAGAACACCGATCATTCGTGCATAGAGTTCTTCGATGCTCGCCGGCGTAGGCCCCTCGTAAAGGAAGTTCTCGTGTCCGAGAGTTGCGACAGCCTCAATAACCTTACGGGTGGCGTGCAGCGAGGTGGAGCCAATATTCTCCCACTTCCGTACCTCGGCTGCACGATTGAATACACAGTCGACGAGCTCTCCAACGGTCTCGAGACCATGTTCGTGCAGCCCGTCTCGCATCCGTAGTGGGAGTACGCCAAAGATGCGAGACCACCGAGCATCCGAGGCGATTCCCTGTTTCTCGAGCTCCCGCAATAGTTGCTGCGCTTTTTGTTTCGGCTGAGATGCCCCCACGACTAGGGGCGAGGGCTCAGCCACCAGGACGCGCTCGATCGCGTCACGAAGCGTTCGCATCAGTGAGGTTTGGCCGTATGGACCGAGCACACGGCCGTTCCGGTTTATCAGACTGCCCGCCATCTTGCCGTCTGGTTGGCTGAAAACGAGGTCGAGCACCTGACCGAGGGTCTCGAAGTTCTGAGCAATGAGAATATTGACGACCCGTGTCGGCAGCCCCGGTAGCACGGCGGACCAGGGGGTTCCTGCGTCAATTCCGCGCGGCGCAAGGCGCGTCAGCACGGTGTCTCGTGAGAGAATTCCATCAGCTTCCAAAGGGCGCTGACTTGTCTCAGCGGCCGACCGCGTCGATTTCGATGCCTGGCGGTCAGCGGCAGGCAAAAGAAGTCCAAGGCCGACCTCGTCTTTTTCTTCAATCGACGAGAGATAGGTGTGAGCCTTTGACCAAAGGTGAAGGAGCTCTTCAGCCTTGCGTGGCCCAACGTTTGGCCAGTCGTCGAAGTCTTTGGGGTCGCACGCAGCCAGTTCACCAACGGTTGTCACCCCTGCTTCATGAAGCATTCGCTGCAAAAAAAGCGCAGGTCGAAGCACCTCAATCAGCGCGCCATGACGCTCAGGAAGTGCTTCACCCATGTGCCCCGCCGTCGTCGTCACTGACTCGTCGGCCCGACCAAAGACGTAATTGTCGGAGCGCGGGTTCGTCGTCATAACATCCTCAGGGCTGTCGCCCGACTTGATGGGTTGAGTTCGCTTCGGCGGTGCCCGACGAAGGCTTCTTCGAGTTGCAGCCTCTTCTTCGAAATGTCCAATTAGATAATGCAGATCGTCCGTGACCTGCAATGATTCGGCACCACGGATTTCGGGGACCGTCCCCCCAGGCTGATTGCCCAGGTTCGTGGCTCCCTCACGGTGCAAGGGGCGTTGCGCCTGGACGTTCGGCGAGATCGGTCCAAGTCGGCCCCCCCACACACCCCCATCGAGGTGTTGCCCTTCGCATCGCTCGAGATCATACTGTGGGTCGACCTCACCCGAATCAACTCAGGCCGGGTTGGTGTGCCAACTCGGGCTCACCCGAATCGACTCAGGCCGGGTTGGCGTGCCAACTCGGGCTCACCCGAGTCGACACAGGCCGGGTTGGCGTGCCAACTCGGGCTCCTCCGTCCGCACCCTTCAGGCACCTCCACCCAACCTGAGAGTTCGCTCATGGCCTCCTACCTCGACTCTCTCCCGCCCGAGCTGGGCCTTCGCGCCGCGCTGTTGCGCTCAGGCGCGTTGGAGCTGGCTCGCGTCAACGCCCTCTTCAGCGACCTGAAGATCGACGGCAAGAACAGCCTCGCCGAGCTCACCGCCGAAGAGCGCGAGCGCCTCGAGCACGAGCTCGAGGGGCTCGCCCTCGACCCCGTTGGGGGCCCGGCTGCGCTCTGGAGCCGCTTCTTGGACCGGGTGCGCGGCCTGGTCTACGCCTACGCCCTCGAACACCGACCGCTGGAGTGGGACCCCAGCGACGCCCAGCGCGCCTTGGCGCGCTGGGTCGAGCGCTTTCTCACCCCACAGGCCCTCGACGTGAGCTCCCAGCGACGCCTGGGCCTGCTCAAGCAGCGCGTCGCCGAGCGGCCGCTGCCCTGCGACGAGGGGTCGGAGGTTCACTATCAAGAACTGGTCTACCTCTTCACGCTCACGCCGTTGGAGGAAGACCTCCTCTGGCTCTTCTTGGCACCGTCGTTTGCGCCCGAGTTCGGCTGGCTCTACGACGCCCTGACCCGCGGCGTCACTCGTGGCGCGCTGCCTTTGGTGCTGGCGGCGCAGATCGTCGCCATGTCGACCGACCCAGACGTCACGCCCGCGGCCATCTCAAAGGCCTTGAGCCCACAGGGCACCCTGCGCCAAAGCGCCCTCATCGAGGCGTCGCACGGCGGCGAGACCTACCGAGCCTCCTCGCGCATCGTCCGTCTGCTGGCCACCGGCGAGTTTCTGCCCATTCCCGACGACCTCGCCGGGCTCATTCGCTTGGACCAAAGCCCCGACATCCGCGCCGTCGATCCCGTGCTCAAAGGGCTCGACCCCACGCTGCCCAAACGGCTGCGCAAGCTCTTCCGCCAGCGTAAGACACGCTTCCTAGTGCACGGCCCCAGCGGCACCGGCGCCTTTACACTGGCCCGGGTCATCGCTGGCTTCAACAGCGCCAAGGTGGCCACCGTCGACCTCGAGGTGCTCGTCGCGAGCCCCGAAGAGAGCTGGCGCGCCGTCTTTCGCGAGAGCAAGCTGCAGGGCGCGCTGCTCTACATCCGCCACGTCAACGTCCTGGCCGACAAGGAGACGTCCGAGCTGAAGCGCGAGCGCCTGCTCACAGCCCTCGAGCGCGAGCGCTCGGCCATGGTCTTCGACGTCGGCCCGGCGCTCTCGACCCAACTCCTGCTGCAGCTCTCCGAGCGCCTCGACACCATCTCCATGCGCCTGGAGCTGCCCGACGGGGACGCCCGCGAGGCGCTCTGGCGTTGGGCTTTGGAGGAGCAGTTTGGCGCCGAGCCCGATGCGGACGGGGAAGAAGAGGACGAAAACGAGCAGGCGCTCGACCTGGGCGCCCTCATCGAGGGGGTCCGCACCTTCCCCCTGGGCGTCGACCAGATCGTCGAGTCCATCGAGCTCGGCCGGGTCTATACCGCGCAAGGTGGCCTCGAGGGTCTGCCCCCGCTCACGCTGGAGGCCTTGAAGCGGGCTTGTCAGGCCAAGCTCGGACACAGACTCGGACAGGTCGCCGTGCGCATAGAGAGCAAGGCCTCGTGGAACGACCTCATCATGAGCGAGGACCTCCGCGAGCAGATCGACGAGGTCCTAGGCTACGGCCGCCTCGCCCGCAAAGTCCTCGACGAGTGGGGCTTCGGCAAGAAGCTCTCTTACGGGCGAGGCCTTACCGCGCTCTTCAGTGGGCCGTCTGGGACCGGCAAGACCATGGTCGCGGGCCTCATCGCCCGTGAGCTCAAGATGGACCTCTATCGCATCGACCTCTCTCGCATGGTCTCGAAGTACATCGGCGAGACCGAAAAACAGCTCGCTATGCTCTTCGAAGAGGCCCGGGCCTCCGGCGCCGCCTTGCTCTTCGACGAGGCCGACTCGCTCTTCGGCAAGCGCACCGAGGTCTCTTCGTCGACTGACCGCTATGCCAACCTCGAGGTCAACTTCCTGCTGCAACAGGTCGAGGAGCACCCTGGCGTCGTCTTGCTCACCTCCAACTTCCCCAAGAGCATCGACGAGGCTTTTCTGCGCCGGTTGCGCTTCCGCGTCGAGTTCCCTCGGCCCGAGACCGAGGAACGGCTGCAGATGTGGCTGCGCATGCTCCCGGCCGACGCGCCCCGCGAGGACGACCTCAAGCTCGACGAGCTGGCCGAAACCTACGAGCTGAGCGGCGGTGAGATTCGCAACGCGGTGTTGCGGGCTGCCCTTTACGCGGCCAGCGAGGGTCGCTCGTTGAGCGCCGCCGACTTCGAGCGTTCGGCGCGCGCCGAGTATCGGCAGCTAGGCCGCTTGGCTCCGATCAAGCGCAACAAGCGCCCGGGGAGCCAGTAAGATGCTGCAGTTCGAGGGCCTAGTCCGGGCGCTGGGGCCGTCCCTGGCGGCTGCGCGCGCTGTGCTCTCGTCCAGTGAGCAGGGCGCCCCACACGGCGCCAAGACCTGCGCCGACCTGCGCGTCCGTGCCTTGGTCCTGCGCTACCTCTGCGCCGTGCGCCCATGGTTGCTCTCCGAGCGCGAGGGCACACCTTCCAGAATGCAGGAGGCCAGTGTCGTGCGCTGGCTGACCAAGGGCTCTCGCGACCGCTCCCAGAAGGTCGTCCTGAGCACGCTCTCCGAGCTCATCGAGAGCGCCGGTCGGGCCCTGGCCGGGCTTGGCGCGGGCGGCGAGGGCGGCGAGGGCGGCGAGGGCGAGCTTTTGTTGGGTAGCCGGCTCGAAGCCGCCATGGGCCTGAGCTCGCTGGAGGCCGGGGTGGTGGACCTGGTCCACGCGGCCTCCGGGGCCGACCCGGACATCTTTGAGACCTTGGCGCAGCTGGGCGTTTTGAGGCCTGCGGACGCCGCCGCGGACGCCAGCGTGGCCAAGAACCTCATCGACGGCGCCACCGGCGACCCCGAGCTCAGCGCCCGACTCGAGGCGCGTGGCCTCTTCGAGAGCTCTGGCGAGCAGCTCGGCGGCGCCTGGCGCATCCCCGAGGTCCTCTGCGAGCTCGCCAGGCCCAGGCACGCTGCGGACCGTGGCGTCTTGCGCTTGCAGCGCGGCGTCGAGTTCTGGCCCGCCGAGCCCATCGACAGCCTCGTCGCACTTGGAGCTGCGGCGTTTCCAGAGGTGGTCCGACGGTCGGCTTCGCAGCATTGGCTGCTCTCGGGCGGCCAGGAGCAGAGCGTGCGCCGCATGGTCAGCTGGATCGCCAACCCCGCGAACCAGGGGTTGAACCCCCCGGCTATAGCCGCGCCGGAGCCGGGAAACACCGGAAACACCGCAATAGCCGCTGAGGCCGGACTCCCCCTCTCCCGTTTCGGGGGAGGGGGCCGGGGGGGAGGGGGCCGAACCCCGCCCGACCCGGTGAACCCCGCGAACCAGGGGTTGAACCCCCAGGCTATCCTCGTCTTCGACGTCGACCGCATCTGGCGCTCCGAGCGCTCGCACGCACCCCGTTGGCTCGAGGCCGCGCGCCACCTGCAGCCCTGCACGTTGCTCCTGCGCGGCTGTGCCGAAAACCTCGTCGAGGGCGCTCTGGACTGGGTCGTCGAGGAAGGCGAGGTCTTCGTCAGCACGCCGCGCGACGACGTGGAGTGGGTGCATCAACACCTCGAGCACGCCGCCATCCTCGACCTCGACCACTCCGACTTCTGGGAGTTCAACACCACCCGCGCCCTGGCCGCCCTCCCCGCGCACGGCCAGGCGCTCGCCGGGCTCTGGACCTCGCTGCTGACCGACGTGCACGACCCCGTCGAGCGCGTGCACCAGCTCGGCCGCCTGCACAGCCTCGACGTCGTGCAGCGCGAGACGCTGCGCGACGCCGTTTTGGAAGCCCGCGTCACGAACATGGACGCGCTGCTGGACAAGCGCGTGCGCGATCCCGGCTGCCCAATGATTCTGGCCGAGTCGACCCGCGACGCCTTCGAGGAGACTCGGCGAACGGTCGAGATGTGTGGCCGAGTGCGCCGCGGCGAGGTCGGCGCCAAGTCGCACACGCAGCGCATCGTCATCTTGCTGGAGGGGGAGCGCTCGGTGGTCCAGCGCAAGGTGGTCTCGGAGCTCGGCCTGGCGTGGGGCCAGCCAGTCTACGAGATCGACGTCTCCAAGGTCCTGTCGCGCTACATCGGCGAGGCCGAGAAGGAGCTCTCGGCCATCTTCGAGAAGGCCAAGCGCAGCGGTTGTGGCCTCTTTCTGGACGAGGCGCAGGGGCTGCTGGGCAAGCGCACCGAGGTCAAGCGCTCGGCCGACCGCTACTCGGGGATGCAGGTCAACTTCGTGCTGCAGGCCCTCGACGAGTTCGATGGGCTCTTCATCCTTGCCAGCAGCGCCGCGGGCGACCTCGACCCCGCCATCGCACGGCGCATCCTCTACCGAATCGACTTTCGGGCGCTCGACGAGACGCAGCGCGAGGCGTATTGGCAAGCGTTGTTGCCCGCCGAGGCCCCCGTCGAAGACGACCTGTCGTGGTACATTCTGGCCGAGGACTTCGAGCTCAGTCCAGACCAGATCCACAGCGCGATGTTGCAAGGCGCCGTCGCCGCCGCCATGAAAGACGAACCCATCAGCCTGAGCCATCTGGTTGGGCCCGCAGACCGTGTCCGGCGTTGATCGAGCGGTGGACGAGCCAGCCTTTGATGGGGTTTCCCCCTCTCCTACCTCAAGCGGGCGAGGGACCTTCACCCACTTGTCTTCGCCCTCTGGCATCAGCCCGTCGACATTCTCGATCATGGCTTGGGACCCGCCACCACAACGCCATCGAGCTTGTTGAGACAGCACCACCAGTGGCCCTGATTCGTTGCAAAGCAACAGAGAAAACGGAAAGAGCCAGCCGACGACGCTTGAATCAGCTTCTTCGCAGCTCTCAATTGTACATACTTTTCTCACGGGTCGGAGGTTTGTAGGGAGTCTGTGGTTTGATGACATCATTGCGTGAGACGCGCCCTGCAGTCACCTCGAGCTCCGCGCTGCCGTCGAGGATCTCGAGCACCAACAACCAGCCTTCGCCGGGTCCCGGCAAGGAGATGGCCCCATGCCCAAGCAGGTCGAAGTACACCAGCGCGTCCATCGTATCTGGCGGCGGCCACGGCGTAACCGCGCTGGACTGTGTTGGGGACGCGACTCGAGTGGGTCGCCACGGCCTGACCGCGGCCGCTGAGGGTCCCGGGCGCCAGCCAGGGATGGACTCATTTCCGGCTCCTGCAGGGTAGAGCATAGCGTGCATACGC
>PFUG01000343.1 GCA_002789955.1 Deltaproteobacteria bacterium CG_4_9_14_3_um_filter_63_12
TGATTCTCGCTCGGCGAGCGAGTATGACCCGTAGGATGAACTGTCGAAGAGAGCGACCGTCACGGCCGATTGCCGAGCGGGCGTGAGGAAGCGAGGCAATAGAAACGAATGTGGCCCCAGATCATCCTCCACGCCGACATGGATGCGTTCTTCGCGGCTGTCGAGCAGCGGGATAGGCCAGAGCTGAAGGGTCGGCCTGTGCTGATCGGCAGCACCAGCCGACGCGGGGTGGTCACGACGGCGAGCTACGAGGCGCGGCCCTTTGGCGTGGGCAGCGCCATGTCCATGATGAAGGCGCGGGAGCTCTGTCCCCACGCCGTCGTCGTGCGGCCGCGCATGGCGCGCTACTCCGAGATCTCCCACCAGGTGATGGACATCTTTCGGGATTTCTCGCCCAGGGTGGAGCCGTTGAGCGTCGACGAGGCGTTCCTCGACATGACTGGCGCGGAGGGGCTCTTCGGGTCGCCGCGCGAGATGGGCGCCGCGCTCAAGCGCGCCGTGCTCGAACAGACCGGCCTGGTCGTCTCGGTGGGCGCAGCGACGACCAAGTACGTGGCCAAGGTGGCCAGCGACCTCGAGAAGCCCGACGGGCTGGTGGTGGTGCCGCCGGAGGAGGTCGAAGCCTTTCTCCACCCGCTGCCGGTGCGACGGTTGTGGGGCGTCGGGCCCAAAGGCGAAGAACGCCTACACAAGCTCGGGCTCATGACCATCGGCGACGTGGCTCGCCTGGAGCCCTCGCTGGCGGCGAGCATGGGCTCGCTGGGCGCCCACCTCTTTGCCTTGGCCAACGGGCGAGACCCACGCGCGGTCGTGACCAACCGAGCCTCGAAGAGCGTGGGCTCCGAACGGACGCTGGGCGAGGACATTTCGGGCGAAGCTGCCGTAAGACCCCACCTATTGCGGGCCGCGGACGACGTCGCCCAACGCTTGCGCAAGCACGGCTACCGCGCGGCGGGCATCCGCGTGAAGCTCAAGACCGCGCAATTCGAGCTGCACACTCGACAACGGCGGCTGGTGGAGCCAACAGACGTGGCTAAGTCCCTCTATGAGGCCGCGTTGACCCTGCTCCCCGAGTTCGACTTGAGCCGCCGGTTTCGTTTGGTGGGGCTGGCTGCCTTCGATTTGGTGGAGGAAGAATCGCGGCAGTTCGAGCTGTTCAAGGCCGGCGTGCAGAGCGACGAACACCGACGTCGGCTCGACACCGCCTTGGACGCCGTTCATGATCGCTTTGGCGGGCTCTCGCTGCGTCGCGCGAGCGAGCTCGACCCCGAGCGTTAGTTGCAGAAAGCTGCGTCCTCACTCGGCTCTAGCAGGGATTGACTGTGCATGCGGTGAGAACAGTGGATGAGTGGGTGCTCTACCTGGTGGACTCGGGTCTGCTCAGCCGCTCGCCCGTGCCTCATGCGTGCCCCTATCTGTCCGAGCTCACCGCGGTCGAAGAGGCCTTCGGGCTGAGCGAGTGGTCGATCCGCGGCGAGACCTACGTGGAGTTGATGAACCGCGGGTTTCGGCGCAGTGGTCAGATCTTCTACCGGCCGATCTGCGAGGGTTGCCGCAGGTGCGTGCAGATCCGAATCCCCGTGGCCGATTTCCGGCCGACGCGGTCGCAACGCAAGGCGTTCAAGCGCAACGCCGCGCTGGTGATCTCGACGGGCCCGTTGACGTTCAGCGAGGAGAAGTACG
The DNA here is from genome assembly GCA_002789955.1 of Deltaproteobacteria bacterium CG_4_9_14_3_um_filter_63_12. Taxonomy (GTDB): domain Bacteria; phylum Myxococcota_A; class Bradymonadia; order UBA4248; family UM-FILTER-63-12; genus UM-FILTER-63-12. The sequence goes on from PFUG01000343.1 coordinate 1,684, forward strand.
AAATCTACAATCGGTACCTGGAGTTTCAGCACCCAGGCTCACGTCAGAGCGACGACAAGCAGGGGTTCAAGGACTTCCTCTACGTTTCGCCCATCGACACCATCGAGGTCTCCTACACGAATCCAGAGAACGGCAAGCTCGTCGCGGTGAGCATCATGGACCTCGCCACGAACGCGTTGTCCAGTGTTTACCACTACTTTGACCCGGACTATGAGAAGTGCAGCTTGGGAGTCTACTCGGTCGTCGCGGAGATCGAGTTGGCGAAACGGTGGGGAATCCCTTACTACTACCTTGGCTATTGGGTTGAAGGAGCGAGCACCATGGCCTACAAAGCCAACTACACTCCGCACGAGGTGCTCATCGATGGGCGCTGGGAGAGGAGAGAGGCGAGGTAGAGACTCTGCCGACTTCTCGCCCTTGCAACCCAGTCTTTGTGCCCCAATTGCCTCGACGTCACTGCGATGAGCAGCGGACGGCCCGCAGAGACCTTGTCCTTCGAAGCGGTTAGAAACCCACCACGGGGAATCCTATGAATACGTTGGAAGACCGACCCCTGAGCGAGGAAGACCAGCAGGTCCGCAAGACCGTCCTCAAGGCCCTGAAGAACTCGGGGGCTAGGGTGACCATCGGTGACGTGGTCGCCAAGTCCGGACTCAGCCGAGACGACGCCGACACCGGGCTAAAGTCGTTGCTCAACACGCACGAAGGGCACCTCGAGGTCTCCGACGACGGCGAGCTCGTCTACCTCTTCGACCCCAAGCTCGTGCGCCGCGACGACCGCAGCGGCTGGCAGAAGTTCAAAGAGAAGGCGTGGGATGGGTTCAAGGCCGGGTTCAAGGTCTGGATCATGTTGATGTTGGTGGTGTACTTCATCATCTACGTGACCATGGCCATCGCTGCCTTCATCGCCATCACGTCTCAGAACCGGGACTCCAACCGAAGCAGCTCGTTCGGCCGCAGTCGACATGGGGGCGGCGGAGGTGGGCTCTACTTCTTGCTCTACCTGTTCTGGACCCCCGATTGGCGGTACCGCGACAACCACTACTACGGCAACAGCGCCTACGGCAGCTCTCGGCAGAGCAAGGCGCCCTCCATCCCCTTCTACAAGAAGGTCTTTGCCTACGTCTTCGGGCCCGACGAAATGCCGGTCGACCTGCATGAGCGAGACCGCGCCATCGCCCAGTTCATCCGCGGGCGCCGTGGCGTGATCACGACCGCCGAGCTCGTCGAGTTCACGGGCACCAGCTTCGCCGAAGCAGACAGTGAGATGGGGCGGCTGCTCGGCGCCTTCAACGGCGACGTGCACGTCAGCGAAGAGGGCGAAGTCATCTACTCGTTCCCCGAGCTCCTCCTCTCGGCCGAGGGGCCGGTAAAAGACAAGGACGTCACTGCGGCGTGGAACAAGCTCGAGGTGCCCAAAGAGCTCACGGGAAACAGCACGAAAGAGAACACCATCATCAGCGGCTTCAACGGCTTCAACCTGCTGTTTGCCCTGATTTCGCCGGTCATGCTCTTCCCCATCTTGCGCATCTCGGGAGTGGCCGCCGACATCGGCCTGGTGATTGTCCCCCTGATCTTCAGCCTCATGTTCTTCGCGGTGCCGCTGCTGCGCACCATCGCCGTGAAGCGCGAGAACTCTCGCCGGCACGAGCGAAATGTCCGTCGTTTGGTGCTCAAGAAGGTGTACACCGCCGCCAAGACCGAACGCCCCTTGGTTGCCGACGACGTGGTCGGCGAGGTGAAGCGCTCGCTGAGCGAGGTAAAGACGAACGGCGAGACCTCGGTCATCAACAAGACCTTGGAGGAGGCAGTGGCCGACTTCGATGCTGAGGTCGACACCGACCACGCCGGACGACACGTCTTCGACTTCCCGACGATCCGACGCGCCTACGCCGAAGGCGAGGCGTTTCGAAAGAAGTTGGCGCTCGACAAGCAGAAGATCGGCGAGATCATCTTCTCGAGCGCCGACGACACGCAGCAGGCCGAGGAGCGGGAACTCAAGGAGTTTGCCAAAGAGCTCGAAGAGGCCAAGGAGCCCGAAGAACACGAGGTCCACTGAGCGGGCTCGATGGGGTCTGCGGTCAGGTGGTTTCGACTCAACGCAAAGCCCGTTCTGCGCAAGCCCTCAGCGTTCGTCTTTCGGGTCGCCGAGCTTGGCGTTGAGCTCGGCGCGCGCCGACTCGAAACCAACCTTGTAGCGGTCGAGGCTGGCCAGCTCCGTGGCGGCTTCGACGCTGACCAGGCTCTTGGGCGTGACGTAGAGCGCCAGCTCGTAGTGGTAGGGGGTGTCGCCTTGGGCGTATTCGAAGGTCATGAGCCGACCTTTCACCCCATCCTTGCTGGTGACGTCGCTCTTCGCGAGCTCCTTGTAGCCTTTGCCATTCACCATTTCGAGCTCGAAGACCTCGGTCCAGAAGTCCAGGTCGCCTTCTTGCTCGTTGAGGCGATGGCGAATGCCGATGACCGAGCCGTCGGGGCTCAGGGCTCGGTAGACGAACTGACCTTCAGGGGATTGTACGAAGCCCTTGGGCGTCGCGGTCCAAGTCACGGGTGCTTCTCTGGGCTCGCCGCACTGGCCGGCAAGACTGGTGAGGGCGGCAAACACCAGCGCCAGCCCGAGGAGGAGGATGTTTCGCGCGGAACGAGGTCGGGACGAGGTCTCTAGTTTGGGATGCATGATATCTCTCTTGTCTGGGGTCAGCGCGGCAGAATCGCCTCGAGTCCGTACTGGGCGACCCACTCGAAGGGACGTCCTCTTCGCAAGGTCTCGGCCTGCGGCCGGGCCTGCATCGAGACGCTCACATCGAGCGGGGCGGAGCGGACTCGGCTGTCGAGGTAGTTGAGGCGGCCTTGATTGGTCTCGATCTCTTGGGTGACCTGCTGCAGGTCGCGCTCGACGGCGAGGCTGTCGGTGACGGTCGTCGACTTGGCCAGCATGCCCTTGACGCGCTGTCGGCTGGCCTCGAGCTCTTGAATCCTGGCTTGGAGGGTCACCCTCTCGAGCGTGACGTCCTCACTGCTGACATCCTCGACGACGACCTCTCCGAGCTTGTTGATGGTTGCCAGCGCCTCTTCGAAGGCCGTGTCCGGGACGTAGATGCGAGCCGAGCCGGTGTTGCTCGACTGCACCGTCCCTCCGAGCTCCGAGAGGTTGGCGACGATCGCCTCCAGGGTTTGCTCTGGCGTGAAGCTGCGCACCGCGATCGTCGCCTGCCGCGTACGGGCGCGGGTCGTCGCGCTCAGCGCGTCTGCGGTAGGAGCAACGGGAGGCGCGACCGTCTCCTCCAGCGTCTCGACCGGCTCGACCAGCACTTCGGGCTCCATGCCATTGCCCACAATCGGCAGCGGTGGAGGTTCCTCTGCGCAAAGCTTGGTGTCGAGACCACCGCAGGCGAGAACGGCAAAGAGAACGAGCACTGCTCGGTGGGATGTGGTGTGCATGGTCAACTATTGGTAGAGGCTGGCGAGCCCGTAGGAGCGGACCCAACCAAAGGGTTGTGGGGAGCGAATGGCTGCGACGAAGGGCGCGATGGCCTCGACGTCGATGGTCAGCGTGGCGTAGGCGGCTTGGTCGGACAGTGCCCGACGCCGTTCCTCGAGGATCCTCAGCTCGGTGGAGATGCGGCGCAGTTCCCGCTCGATGGCGAGCCGCTCTTCCATGTTCACCGCCGCGACCAAGAGCTCTTCGTAGCGTTTCTTCAAGGCCTGGAGGTTGTCCATGCGGGCGACCACGTCCTGAAACTCTTCGGTCACATCCAGGCTCGACTGGCTGAAGTCGCGCACGACTCCCAGCCCTTTGAGTTTGCGAACGGCCTCGTGGTAGCGCGCGCTGGGGACTCGGACCACGCGCCGTGTGCGAGTGCTGCTCTGCACATAACCTCCGAGCTCGGCGACCACCCCCTCGATCTGCGCGAGCGCCTCGAGGGGCGAGTGCACAGCGAGCCGCAACATCGCCGTGTAGACGATCATCCGCTCGATGGGGGACTTCTTCTCTGGCGCCTTCTGGTTGAGAGCGTCGACAACGGTGGGGCGGCCGTCGTATTTCCTTTCCGCGCCCGCCTCGTAGGCGGAGGCGGCGCGCGCCTCTTCTTCCGGCGCGCTCTCACGGGGGCGGTCGTAGCCGGAGGGTTCCGACATGGGGGCCGCCGCGGACTTGTCCTCGCTGCGATGCGCGCTCGCGGGCTCTTTGGCGTCGCAGCCGCCGAAGGACAAGCCGAGCAGGAGGCAGAAAACGAGCAGTCTTATTCTCATCGAGGTCCTCCAGGAACAGCGCGAGCATTTCCGATAGACGGTCAATCATCAGCGCACTGGCAGCGCCGAAGGTTGGTGCTCGCGGCTCCGAAGAAGCGAACAGCGACTCCGATTTCGAGTCGCAAGTCATCGAAATGCGGAGAAAAATCGGTTGTGGGGAAGCGAGACAATGAATCTTGATTGTCTCAGGGTCGGTCGCTGGCGACAAGCCGCGGCTCGACCAGGTCTCGGTCACCAGCCTCCGACAACCGCAAGCGCTCCCACCATTCGACGGCCTTTGGCGCAAACCACGCGAAGGCAAAGGCCAATGAGGCCCCTACCACCAGATCGATGAGGTAGTGGTAGCGCAGGTAGAGCGTCGAGAAGATCAGCGAGAAGGCCAGCGGCGAGATGACCCAGAAGGCCTTGCGGTGGTAGCGCCAAGCGATCAGAAGGGTGGTCGTCGTCAAGCAAGTATGACCGCTGGGGAAGCAGTCGTAGCGCATGGTCGTGCTGTCCAGCAGCCCCTGTCGGATGGTGTCCGTCAGCCACAGGCCGTGCAGGTCGAAGTTGTAGTGGATCAGGCCAGCGAACTCCGGCAACTCGGCGACCAGGAAGGGACTGCGGATGGGGACCAGGACATAGAAGAAGAAGTTCTGGTGAGAGGCGAGCACCACCGCGAACATGAGGATGCCCATCTCCTTCCACCGACCCGAGGCCATCATCATCACGCCGACCGTGAGCGGAATGAAGAAGTAGGTGATGTAGGAGGCCTGCAGCCACTCGGTGAGCAAAGGGTGATGGAGCGCTTCCAGCCAGACGCTGGCGTTGCCGCCGAAGAGATAGGCCTCGACGCCTAGGATCGACGCCTCGAATTCAGGGGTTCCTCTGAGCACATGGATGACGTCGTTGGCCCGCTCGTACCCCCACGGGCAGGACAAGATCAGGATGACCATTCGGAGCACCATCGCCGGCTTGAGGCGATGCCGCACCTGAAAAACGACAAAGAGATCGGCCAGGATGAGGGCACTGGACTGCCACAGCGCAGTGCCGAAATGATCGAGCTCGGCGTGCAGCGGGAGCAAGACCGCCAGCGCACAAAGGTGGGTGACGAGCAGGACCAGGTCGAAGAGCTCGAAGCGTTGGCGAATCCAGGTCATCATCTTGGATCCTGGGGCAGGTCACGTCCTCTTGGAAACTAGAAGAATCCGTAGCAGAGGCGCGACTCGCTCGCAAATGGGCAGAGGCGCACCCGCCGTGGTCGAGCACAGGGTCTTTAGAAAAGCGTTCCTTGCGTAGGCGGCACGACGAGCGGTTCGATGCAGCGTGGACCCTCACTGCGCACGTTGTTGACGTACGTCGACACAGGAAACGACTCGAAGCTCGGCCCGAGCACCTCCTTGGCTCCGCGGGCGATGCCCTCGAGCCGCACGGGGTCTGACGTCGTCAGCCAGCGTTCGTGGTTTTCCGGACTCAACACCGCCGGCATCCGCGTGTGAATGCGCGAAAACGGAGGCTCGGCCTCCAGCGTGAGCACCGCGCAACTCTCGACGCACGCGACGTCTTCCACATCCTTTGGCCACCAGCGCGCCCACAACCCAGCCAACGCGAAGGGAGTCCTGTCGACTCGCCGGAAATAGTAGGGCTGCTTGAGGTCTCCCTCCTTCTTCCACTCGTAGAACCCATCCGCCAAGACCAAGCAGCGTCGCCGCTCGAAGCTCTCCTTGAACGCTGGCTTCTGGGCCACCGTCTCGACACGGGCGTTGACCATCCGCGCGCCGCCGCTGAGGTCCTTGGACCAGAAGGGCACCAAACCCCAGCGCACCACTGTGAGCTGTGGCTGCAGCGTCTCGGGCGCGCGCGCGAGCGCAAGGGCGCGAGGGGGCTCGCTTCGAGCCCCCTCAGTTCTGGGACGCGAGCGAGCGCCGAGCGAATCCGCCGTCAGACGGTAGATCGCCACGGGGTCCGTGGGAGCGAGGTTGTAATTCGGGGCAAACGGCACCGAGAGGTCCACTCCGAACTGACGAGCGAGCGCCTCGGCCGGCGTCTTCAACGTCATACGCGTGCACATGGGCGCTCACTCCTCGTCGTCGTCGGGGACTCGGTCGAAGATGAGCTCGAAGCAGGTGCGGCCTGGCGCTGAGCGCACGTCGATCTGCGCCCCCATCTGCTGCAACAGCCGCTCGGTGATGGCCAGCCCTAGCCCCGTACCCTTCCCCGGCTCCTTGGTGGTGAAGAAGGGTTCGAACACCGTACGTAGATGTTCCTCGGGGATCCCCGGCCCATTGTCGATCACTCGCAACAGCACCTGAGCCCCAGACGCAGAGACCTCGGTCTCCACCGAGACCTGCCCTTGTCCATTCATGGCGTCGGCGGCGTTCATCAGCAGATTGACGAGGACCTGCACCAGCTTCCCCTCGTCCAGCCGCACGCGCGCCGCCTTGTCCGTGCGGACCTCGAGCTTCACCTTGCGCATCTGAGGCTGATGCTCGACGAGCCGCAGCGCCTGCTGAATGGCGACCGCTGGGGTGCTCGCGAACACCTCGATCTTCTCTGCGCGGCTGTAGTCCAACAGCTCTCGGATGATGATGTGGATGCGCTTGGTCGCCTCTCGCATCTGGTCGAGGAGCTCGCGGGCTTCGTCCTCATCGGTGTCCGGCTCACGGAGACTCTCGAGGGAAGCCAGGATCGAGGACAACGGGTTGCCAATCTCGTGCGCCACACCGGCCGACAATCGACCGATGCTGGCCAACTTCTCCGAGCGCACCAGACCCTCGCGGGCAACGACCAGCTCTTCGTTGCTCGTGGCGAGCTCGCGGTTCGAGCGCTGCAGCTCAGCCAGGCTCTGCCTGGCTTCGTCGCGAGCCGAGCCAACGGCCTTGACCATGACGTTGAACCGGCGCGAGAGCTCGGCGACCTCGCCCACGCCCCCCACCGCGATGCGAGTGTCGAGCTCGCCGCGAGTCACTTTGTCCGTCGCGTTCATGAGCCGGTGAATCGGAGCGACGACGCTTCGCGTCAGGAGCACATATCCCACGATCACCACGAACAACCCGACCAGCACGAGGTAGAGGAGGATCAGACTCTGGAAGTGGCTGATCTCTGCATCCAGATCGCGCACCGAGACCACGAGCACCAAGGCCGTAGCCGCGTCACCGAGCCTTCCCCGCACCACGACGGCGCGATGATCTGGCAAGTGCTCGATGCGGAGGATCGGGACCTCGCCGAACACCTCGTCGAGCTCCTCATGGGGTGGGCTCCCGCGATGGTCGCCCTTTCTCCAACTGCCGTCGCGCAGTGACCACAGCTCGAAACCTTCGATGAGCTCCGAGTCGATCCAGTCCTCCAACACGGGCTGGGGCTCCGGGTTGTGCTCCAGGCTCGTGAAGAGGGCCAGCCCGCGGGCTCGTCGCTCGCGCTCCGCCATCCCCTTGAACAAGCCAAGCACCGAAAACGAGACGAGGAGCAGGGTCAGCACGACGAGCAGCACGAGCGACACCAACAGCACAGCCTTTAGGGGCAGGCCGCGGCGTTCAGCTCGTGAGTTCAAGAGTGCTTCCATCGTACTCAGACCCAACCCCTAGTCAGCCGTTCGGATGCAAGACGCCATGCGTCAGCAGAGACAAGAACCACTCTCCGATAAACATGTACTCGATGGCACTGACGGCGATGAAGGGACCAAACGGGATTGCGAACTTTCCAATTGGGCGGCGAACCGGCGCCGCTGCCAACGCCTCGGCTGCGGCAGGAGCGACAGCGTCAGCGTCAGTGAGGGGGGCAGCAGCTTCAATGATGGCCTCGTCGCCCGCCGCGTCGGCGGCCTCGCTCTCAGGAGTTTCGCTTCCTGGGGGGGGCTCGGATTCTTGCTCGCCCAGACCCAGCTGAGATTCCAGCGCGTCCACCTCGTTATTGCGGAAGAGGCCGGACTCCTCACCTCGGAACTTGGCGACCCCGACCGCCCCCAGCGCGACCACAATCCCCTGCACGCTGCTGGCGAGGAAGATGAAGAAGAGGCCTTGCCAGCCGACGAACGCACCGACCATGGCCATCATCCAGATGTCGCCTCCGCCCATGCCGATGCGGCCCGTGAGCAGGTAGTAGACGACGATCAGGCCCAGAATCAGCCCGCCCCCTATGGACGCACCGAGTAAAGAGTTGACCAGTGTGGGGTTCGGGACCAGGTCGAAGAAGAAGCCCTCGGTCGGCAGCAGGTAAGCGTAGAGCAGCCCGAGCACGATTCCTGGGATGGTGAGCTCAGGAGGCAGCTCGGTGATGTCCAGGTCTATGAAGAAGAGAGCCACTAAGCCGACGATGAAGACGAACAAGAAGCTCCACGCCAAAAACAGCGCCATGAACTCGATGCGCCCAGTGAGCACAGCCGCGACTCGCCCGTCGAGCACATGCACGGCCAGCGCAAGAGAGAGCAGCGCCACCAGGAGCTCGACGCCAAAGTAGCGCGGCGAGATCTTCACGTCGCAAGTTCGACAGCGCGCGCGGAGCAGCAGCCAGCTGAGCAACGGGATGTTGTCGTAGGCCCGGATGGGGGTTTTGCAGGCCGGGCAGTGGCTTGGCGGCGAGATGACCGAGAGGTGCAGCGGCAAGCGGTAGATGACCACGTTGAGGAAGCTTCCCCACGAGGCGCCAAACGCGAACGCGAACACGTAGAGGGTCAGGACTAGGTTGTCGACGTCGGATTGGAGCATGCGCTTCTTGCGGTCAAAAGGGCGCGGGTCGCGCTCAGGAACGAGTCGCGAGCTTACGCTGATGGGCGCGCGCCCGCATCCTGTGGGACGGGGTGACTAGGCGCGGCTCAACTCGAACACGGCGATCGCGGCGAGGGCGCCGACCACCACGACGACGCCAAGGCGCTGGAGCCAGACGAAGTGATTCGACAGCGCCGCCTGAACCGCCTGCGGGGAGGTGAGGAGGACAGCGAGCAAGGCGCCACCTGCTCCCAAGACCAAGAGGGAGAAGTAGCCCATGCGGATGCCCTCCACGGCTGTGGTCGTCCAAACCCTCGTCACGGGTAGGTAATAGAAGGGTCGAAGGCCGCAGAAGAGCCCGGCACAATAGGCGAGGGTGAAGCCCAGGACGGCGGCGATTCGGCGCGCTGCGCGAGGGTCGCGTGGCATCAGACAGGCTCCAGCGCGGTGAGCGAGAGCCCAATGAGGAGCGAGGCCCAGACGACGACCATGAGGCAGACGACGCTCCACAGGAAGAATCGACGGTCCTCGGGCGCGCTGTCAGCGAGGCTTCTGGTCGTCAGGAACTGGTAGGTCATGAGCGCCAGCCCGATGGCGGACCAGTGCTCCTTGGTTTCGAAGAAGGCGGTGGCGAGCGGGAATTGGGAGTCGAGGAGGGCGGCTCGGACGGCGACTCGAAAGACGGGGTAGATGAGCATCCCGAAGGTGAAGGTGATGAGGTAGGCGACCCCACCGACACGGCAGTAGAGTGCCATGCGCCGCAGGGGAGCTTCGCGGCCGCGTAGGGCCTGCACGGCGAGCCAGCCGCTGTGGGTGGTCGAGCCGACCAGCACGATAGCGACGAGACCGTGCAGGACCAGCAGAGGTTTGGCGCAACACTCGAGGAACACGTCAACTCCTGGTTCGTCGCGGCTTAGGCGCCTTGGAACGATTGAAACGCGACGAGGTCGAGCTCGCAGAGGAGGAAGACAATTCGGTGAATGTCTTCGAGGACGATCTTCGGCGTGGTCGTGAGCCGCCGATCGAGCATGTCCAGGTTGGTTGGGCCTTGCAGCACGGTGCTGGCAATGCGGAACTGTTTGGCGGTGAGCCGCAGCGCGTCGAGGTGCAGGACCTGCTCTTTCGCTGGAATCAGCGGGACAAAGCTCTTCTTGTCGAAGAGGGCGCTGAGGAGATCGGCGGGCATGTAGCGTTTGACGCCCTCCAAGAGGACCTCGAGGCTGTCGATGCCGAGGGGATAGGAGGCCTCAACCGCTTGGCTGTTGGGCTCGAAGAGGTAGTGGGCGTCTTCCCAGGTGAAGAGGTCAAAGAGCTTGAGCTTGGCCTGGCGGAAGAGGTACTCGAAAAGCACGTGGCTCTGGATGATGCGATCGGCGACCAAGGCGTCACCGAGCCGCCCGCCGAAAGCGTCGGCGCGTTTCAGGGCGTGCTCGAGCTGCATCGGTGAGAGGATGCGCTCGCGAACCAAGAAGTTGCCGAGCAGCTCGGAGTCGTTGTTGCTGACGACGGAGGTCGGGTTGCCCTCGGCGAAGAAGATCTCCTTACGAATCCCCTCGCGCTCGAGAATCAACTTACCGCGTGTCTTGGCTCGCCAAATCTGGTGCAAGAGCCTGGCGATCGAGGTGGTGGCGAGCTGCCCTTCCGGGGGCTGAATGACACTCTCGATGGGGTCTTCGTCGGGTTCGATGTGCTCGCCGACGAGCACAGGGGAGAGGGGAACGATGGATTTCGCGGGGTTATCGGATTTCTCCGCGGCGCCGAGCGCCATGACCTCGCCGGACTCTCGTTTGGCGGCGACGACGGCGTCGAAGATCTCTTTGACGCTGTAGACTCGCCTCCAAGCTTCCTTTCCGCGACAGACTCGGTCGTCCTCGTGGATCGGTACGCCGACCAAGAGATTGGTCAGCGTCTTGGCGCTCATGGGGCCGAAGACCAAGCCGGACTTGTCGCGGTAGCGATAGGACTCGGCCTCTTCCTTCTCGGTTGGAGGGGGCGTGTCGGCGGCCTCGACCGCCAAGTCGAGGTCCGAAGTTCCACCGCTGGAGCGAGCGGCCTCGCGCAGCGCCTCTTCCTTCTTGCGGAATTGCAGTCGCTGCATCTGGTCTTGCTCGATCTCTTTGGCGAAGACCTTGGACAGGAATGACGCCAGGTTCGAGTTCGACACTCGGATGCGGTTGCGGAACAGGAACTCCAAGAGGTCGTCGTGGAGGTCGATGGCGCTCTGGTAGCGGCTTGCGGGATCGCGGGTCAGCGCTTTTCGCACGATCGCGTCGAGGTCTTTGGGCAGCGCGACGGCGGTCCGCAGCTCCTCGTCGACGTCGACGTCGCGGACTCTGAGCATGACGTCGAGATCGCTGCCGCCAACGAAGAGGCGTCGCATGTTGAGCATCTCGAAGAGGATGATGCCGGCGGCGAAGACGTCGGACCGATGGTCGATCTCATCGCCACGAACCTGCTCGGGGCTCATGTAGCCGACTTTGCCCTTGAGCGTGCCGCTCTCGGTCTGCGAGTGCTGGGTCGCGGCCTTGGCGACGCCAAAGTCTCCCACCTTCACGTCGCCAGCATAGGAGAGCAGCACGTTGGAGGGGCTCACGTCGCGGTGAATGATGTGGATGGGGTTGTTGAAGACGTCGGTCGCCTTGTGGGCGTAGTCCAACCCCTTGAGCATCTCGAGCGCGATGAAGAGGCCGAGCTTGAGTGGGATCTTGAGCTGCATCTCGGCGCAGCGAGCCAACAGGTCGAGGAGGTCCTTGCCCTGCACGAACTCCATGCCGATGAAGTAGGCGTTGTCGATCTCTCCGAGATCGAAGACCTGTACGATGTTGTTGTGGACGAGGCCGACCATGATCTTGGCCTCGTCGATGAACATCTCGACAAACTCGGCGTCGTCCGTGAGATGCGGCAAGATCTTCTTGATCGCCACCTCTTTCTCGAAGCCGTGCGCGCCGTACATCTTGGCGCGAAAGATCTCGGCCATTCCTCCCGCGCCAATGCGCTCCAGAAGGGTGTACTTGCCAAATTGTCGAGTCTTGTATCCTTTCTGGGACATCAACAACCGCTGCAAACGCGAACGCCGTAGCAAAACTTAGTGGTAAGACGAGACGGTCTCCATACGAAGACCCGAAAGGGCGACGATTGCAGTGACGCCCATGCTCTTCAGGGCTACCCTTCGAAATCCCCTCGGTCGATCAGTCGCCCTCACCTGTCCAAGAAGCAACAGGTGAACACAGAGGCTCGAGAGGGCCTTGATGTTACCACAACATTCTCTCAAGTTAACCTCGCTCGGAACCACGAAACCCAGCCCGGAACACTCATGCCCACACGCTCCCTCGCCCTGCAGGCCATCCTTCTCTTCGTGCTGCTGCCTATTTACAGCGCTTGTGACGACTCGAGCCCATACCGCAGCGAGGCATTGCTCTCTCGCACGGCCCCTGGAGAAAAAATCCCTGCGCTGTGGAGGCCCGCCGCCCTTCGCGTCGCCCAAGACGGCCGCGTCTTCATCGCCGAGCAGGCCTCGCACCGGGTCCGCGCGCTCCGCCCATCCGGCGAGCTCGAGACCATCCTCGACGTCGATCCCCGCCGAGGCCTCCCCCTCTTGCAAAGCGCAGACTTCGACCTCGACTTCGGCATGGAGCTCCTCCAGCTCGGCGATGGCACGCTCCTTCTCGCCAACAGAGGCGGACCCCTGGTCCTGTTTGATCCCGACGGACAACTCCCTGCCCAAGTCCTGGGCAACTCCAACGTCCACCCCCCAGCGCCGGGCGTCCTCCTCGGCGACGCCGTTCTCTCCTCCCTCTGCGGCATCCAAAAACAACCCGACTCCGACGTCCTCTTCCTCTGCCTCGACAATCGCTTCTGGCGTGTCGCTGACAACGGCCTGCCGATGGCCCAACGCCCGCTCGACCTCGTCGCCGGAGACGGGACACGTGGTCGAGGGCCCACCGTTGGCGATGCGCAGATGCCCTTCGAGCTCGGAGCCTGGGTCGGCATGGCCGTCGATCCCGAGGGGACCTTGATCGTCGTCGAGGGCAATCGCCTGCGCTGCATTCGCGATGGTCGAGTCCTCACCCTCACGGGAGAGGGCTTCCTCACAGGGGCCGCGACTTACTCCTTCGAGGAGTACCACGGCGCCTTCCGGGACATCAGCCATGGCTTCTGGGCCGAGGATGGACTCACCTTCGTCGACAACCTGATGGTTCGACGCTTCGAGATCGACTCTCTCGATTTCGCCGCCGGGAGCGCCACTGGGACGGTCTATAAGGTCGTCCCCTTTGGCCTCTCGGAGATAGGCGGGATCGACCTCGACGCGCAGGGGGACCTCACCTTGACCTACGGGCTCGGAGGCTCTCTCCTCAGCGTGCGCACACCCGGGGAGTTCCAGCTCGAATACGGCCCCGCCCTCGAAGAGGCCCTGTTCCGCTACTTCATCGACGATGGCACCTTGGAGCCCGAGCTGAGCGCCCAAATCGCCCGCTATCGCTCGGACGACCTTTTGCTGCCGCAGTCCCTCATCTCCCTTTGGGGCGGGGATTATTTGCTCGTCAACCAGCCCCTAGCCAGGATGATTTCGGCCGTCAATCGCGAGGCCGACCTGGCGATGCCGTTTTGGGGCGCCAGCGCGCTCCCCAACGGCTTCGGCCCCGCCACCTCGGACGGCAATGAGCTGATGTACATCGTGCAAGGCGCGCTCATGCAGCGCCTGCCAATCCCACGAACCCAGGACTCCCAGGCCTTGCAGGGAGGCAACGTCTTTCGCTTCAAGAGGCCGCTGCACTCTGGCGTTCCGGGGGCCGGACGCAACGTCGCGTTTCTCGCCCCCTTCTCTCTGTCGACGGCCGGCGAGGACGTGCTCCTCTTCCAGTCCGACGAGAATGCCGTCCTGCGCTATCAGCCAGCAGATGGCTGGGTCGAGCTCGAGATCGCCCGCGATTTCGGGGTCTCCACGCTCGACTCCGAGGGCCTGACCGTCCCCTTCATGTCGCTCAACCTCGAGTATGCCCGCAGCCTCGACAGCGGCTCGCTGCAGGGGCGCGTCGCGGCGCTGAAAGACCCCATCGGCGGTGACGACCTCATCGCGGCTGGGCACTCGGGGGACGGAATGCGCTTTGGCGCCGCCACCATCGAGCGCAAGTCGTGGCTCGGCGTCATCGGTGGTGGCGTGCTGCCTCTTCAGACCGACCTCCCCGCGCAGGACCTGCGCTTGAAGGAGGTCAACGCCCTGGCCTACCTCGCCGGTCCCCAATGGGGCGTCGAGTTCGACAGCGTGCTGGTCGCTGCGGACGATGGCTCCGAGGTCGTCAGGCTCTTTGTTCTTGATGGAGACGGCGCGGTACAGCCGCTGGGCGGCGTGGGCAGCACTTGCTCCTTCGCGCCGGCGCCGGACATCGGCTGGCTCGTCGCGCTCCCTGCCGAGTCGTGGCCACCCCGAGCCGCGCTGCTGGGCCTCGCCGACGGCCGAGCGTTTGCGTGCACGGACGTCGCCGGGCAGTTCATCGGCTCCACTGCGCTGGTCCCCAATCAGTGGCTCGAGCTGAGTGGTTGGGACAGCACGCTGCGGCCGCACCTCGCGCGGGACACGCACGAGCTCGTGCGCTACCGGAGATACCGTGGTCTGCACACGCTCTGGTTCGACGCCATCGGCAGCGTCGCGACGGCGTCGCGACGCGTCGACCTCGACCTCGACCTCGACACAGAGGTCTCCAGCATGACCGTCAGCGACGACGGTCAGATGGTGTCCCTCACCACGATCGACGCACAAGGGGGGATTCGCTTGCTCGAAGGTGCGCCGGACGGGGCGAGCGCGTCCTTGCCGCTGCCCTCGCTGCGGGTCGCCGCGGGTGGGGGGCTCGCGCTTCCCTCCGAGGGAAAGGTCTGGGATGTTGCCTACGGGCTTCGTCCCGAGTCCATCGCACTCGACGCGGTGACCCGAACGCTCTACGTCGCCATGGCGGACACGGGGACGTTGTGGGCGTTGGACGCTGGAGACGACGGTGTGGTGGGTCCAAACGATGCAGCCCGGCTGCTCTGGCACGGCCCCCCCCTCTTCCAGAATGGTCGAGGTCCGAGAGCGCTGGCGGCGTCTGGAGGTCGAGTCTGGGCGTCGAGCGCGACCATGGTTTACGCCATCAAGGGCCGAGCGCTCGAGGTCGTTGCGGGAGGGGGAGCCGCTCCGGTCGCGAACAACCGCAGCCCTGAAGAGGTCTCGCTCGGAGAGATCAGAGCGGTCGTCGCTGACGCCGATGGCTTCGCGGTGCTGACAGGCCGCGAGCTCTTCGCGCTCGACGAGCAAGGCAAGATCGTGGTGCTGGCCCAGGACGGCGAGCTACAGCTAGATGACGGCACGGTTCGTTCCATCGACGTGGAGACCGCGAGCTCTCCGGCGATGGTCCGGGGGCGAGAAGGTGAGTTGCTCATCGTCTCACCGGCGACCCATGAGCTGTTGAGTGTCCATTTGCCCTAGAGCGGATGGGGTCCGTGCCGGACCTTTTCCCATGTGAGCCCCACCATGGCCTGCGGCCACCCACAGGGAATGAAACGGGGGTTGCGATCGCGCGCGGCGCTGTTGTCGCGTGGCGGTGTGCGGCTGGCGCTGAAGCGCCGAAGCCTGGCGAAGTGTCGGCGCTCCGCGCCGAAATTCCTGTGTTGATGTCCC
>PFUG01000068.1 GCA_002789955.1 Deltaproteobacteria bacterium CG_4_9_14_3_um_filter_63_12
TTGTTTTCTTGCTCGGGGGCTGCGACGACAGCGCGAAAACCTCGGTGTCGGACACCCTCGAGGTGGCTGAGGACCAGGCCGACGACGAGGTGCTCGTCGACATTGTCACCACCTGCAAGCTCCCAGGCGCAGCGGAGGCCCAGCTCGTCGACGGGGTGTGCACCGTGGTGAGCTGCCTCGAGGGGCTCAGCGACTGCAGGCCCGAGGTTGAGGGCTGCGAGACGTACACTTCGGATTATTGTGGGTCGTGTGGGGTCGTCTGTGGGCCCAACAAAGTGTGTGGCGTGGCCGGTTGCGAGCCAGGGCCGATTTGCACCCGTGATCTGCTCGACAGCATCACGCCAACGCCCGCACAGTTCGCGGCAACAAACCTGGCGATGCCCCAAGGCTTCACGATCACACAGCACCAAGCCGCTAGGGCGGCGACGTTCTCCAACAGCGCAGCGGCTGCTTATGGCTTCATCGTCCTGAGCGAAGCCGGTGGAGCAAACCCTGAGAAGGAGTTCAGCGACAAGCTGGTCGCGGCCTTGGTTGCAGGGAACGTCCCGATCGTCAACTTCAGTCAGCTGTTCACCCTACCCGACGCACAGTGGGACCGGCTCGAGTCCTTTCCTGTCGAGCTCGAGGTCACAGGCGTTCGCTCGCAAGTCACCTTTGCCTACGGGGCGGGCAGCCCCAATGAGTCTGTGTCGTCGAAGGAGCCAGAGGTGCTGCGCGACGAGCTCGTGAGCGCGCTCTCCGGGCAGCCAGTGTCCACCGGTGAGTCCAGCGCGTCGTGTGAGGAGATTCAGGCGGTTTGGCTGACCGAGCTGCGGGCGGACAATTCCCTGATCACCGCTGTCCTGCTGACCTGTGCTGCGAATCTCGAGAGGAAAAACGAACCGCTTCAGTTTACCTTCGAAGACCTCCTCAGTGGGACGACCGTAGTCCCCCCCGCCTTGCGAGCAACAGACTTCCATTGTGATGAGCTAGAGTCCGGAATGCACCGGCAGCTCTCTGGCTACCCCATCAGCCCAACGATTGCGGTGGACATCGACGGAGTGCCCATTCCGAGGAGTCACACCTACGGCTGGAACTATGACCCGGCGACGAACTCGATCGTCTTCTATGGCGTGAACATTACGTCGGCGTCACACCTCGTGGTGTCCTATTGGATGTGGGAGAAGTTTGACGGATGATCAACCTCCTTGCCACCAAGACCTCCTCCCCACTCGCCGCCCTCCTCCTGCTGGCCGCTCTGCTGGGCTGCGAGGACTCCGCCAACGTCTGGGTCGAAGACGACCAAACCATAGACTCCGCCACAGACGAGTCCCTCGCAGACCTCGCCGACACTCAACCTCCGCTGGACGTCGCCCCCACTTGCAGCCTCTCCGAGCCAGAGAAAACCTGCGCCGCCAGCTGCGCGCCGCACGAAGAGTGCGGCGACTGCGGCTGCCAGCTGAACTGCGGCCCGCCCCACGACTGGGGTTCGGTGCACCCGGCCGAGTTCGCGCAGACGAAGGTGGCTCTGCCGCTCGGTTACACGATGACCCAGCAGGAGGCGGCCTCGGCGGCGACGTTCTCGAAGGCGAGCGATGGGGTGTTTGGGTTCACGATTCTGACGAAAGCCGGGTCATTGAATGCAGAGCAGGAGAACTCCCTGCACCTCATCGCCGTAGCCAAAGCAGGGAACCTCCCTACGGTCGCCTTCAGCCAGTTGTTCACGACGCCCGATGCCCTTTGGAGCGCGCTCGAGTCGCTCCCGGACGAGCTCAGGGCCACAGGCGTTCGGGCGCGGATTTTCTTCAGCTACGGAGAGGGCATGAATCCGGGCGTGCCCTCGAAGGACCCGGCAGCGCTTCGAGACGAAATCGTGAGCACCATTTCGGGTCAGGAGGTGTCCACTGGTGAGTCCAGTTTGTCTTGCGAACGGGTTCAGGCGTCCTGGCTGGCCCAGCTGCGGCCGGACGGGATGTTGAGCACCTCGGCGGTCTTCACCTGCGCGGCGAACTTCGACGCGGACGAGCGCCTGCGCTTCGTTTTCGAGGACCTCTTCAACAACACTGTCGCTCCGGTGCTCGCTCTGGGCTCCCACTGCGAGGAGCTGGGTCCCTTTGTCTTTGAGCACGGCAAGATCGACTTCCTCTGGGTCGTCGATAACTCCAGCGCCATGGCGAGCGTGCAGACTGAAGTGGCCGAATCCGCAGCGGCGTTCTACCACTCTCTGGCCGACTCGGGCGGCGACATCCGCGTGGCGGTCACCACGACCGAGGCCTACGGGCTCATCGAAGGCTCGCCTCTGGCCGCCACACTGGACCACGACGAGCTCCTGGATCGCCAGAGTGGGCTGCGTGGTCTGGGCTTTCTCTCCCCCTCTACGCCAGATTCGCGCGCCTTCTTCGAGCAATATGTGACTTGGGACCAAGACTGCGAAGCGCTGGACGCCAACGGCCTCCCCGCCGGCCCCCAGCACGCCAACCTCTGCGGTTCCGACAGCCCGGATGGGCTCGAGAGCGGCGCGCTCGTGCTCGAACGCATCCTCGCCGACCCGCGGGAGTCCTACAGGCTTCGGCCCGACTCCCTGCACGTCGTCGTGTGGGTGAGCAACAGGGAGAGCCGAGCGGTCGCAGGCCTAACCCCCACCGACCCAGGCTGGGCCCCAATCATCGAGGGCTATGTCGAGCGCTATGACGCTCTGAACGCCAGAGGCTTCGCAGTCATCAGCGAAGAGTCGGGAGTGTGCGGGGTGGATGTGAACCCCTATTGGCACCCGTCCGACTGGAGCTATGCGGAGGTTGCCTACGCATCAGGCGGAGGCGTTGGAAACCTTTGCGCGCCGTTCTCGTTCACGGACAACCGAATTCAGAACGAGTCACCACCACTAAGGGCTCCGCTGACCGGGCTTCCCATCGGCCCGTCGATTCAGGTGCTATTCGACGGCGAGGTCGTCGAGAGGAGCCACACCCTCGGTTGGAATTACGACCGAGCGACCGACGCCATCGTCTTTCCGGGGATAGACCTGGAGCGGGCCCACGTCGTGGTGTCGCATTCGACATGGAAGTGAGGGGTGCTCTGAGCTTTCGGAGAATTATCGGCCCTCTCGTCAGGAATGTGAATGAAAATGTCCGATGTACGAGAAGGGAGCAATCTGCTTTACTGGTAGATCTGTCATCACCGAGTCGGACACCCCGTGGCGGCCCCAATCCGCTGCGCGATGGAGACTTCCATGCGCCGCTCCCTCAAACCCTGGCTGTCCCTCCTCCTGCTGGCCGCTCTGCTGGGCTGCGAGGACTCCGGCAGCGTCTGGGTCGAAGGCGACCAAACCGTTGAAGACTCCGCCGCAGACTGCACCCGGCGGAATCGACCCCCATTTTGCACTTACCGCAAGCTCTGTTTAGGGATTCGGTAGCCTCGGGAAGCTGCGCGAAGCTTCCGCAAGGCTGTTGTGCAGCCTTTTGGAGCTGCGCTTCAGATATTTTAGGGAATCGAACCGCATTTCGAAGTTACCTCAAGCTTCTTTTAGGGATTCTGTAGCCTTGGGAAGCTGCGCGAAGCTTCCGCAAGGCTGTTGTGCAGCCTCTTGGAGCTGCGCTTCAGATATTTTAGGGAATCGAACCGCATTTCGAAGTCACCTCAAGCTTATTTTAGGGATTCTGTAGCCATTTTGACCTATCGATAAGTTTGTTGTAGGGAACGGGTCATACTGACCCTTCGTGTGACGGCCTCTGCTCAGCGCCCTGCGCTCTCCCAACTCACGAGGTGGGGTATTTAGAGTTCGGGAAATTCTTGTTTCTCACCCCACCGGCGCCCCACCGGAGAGGGGATAGGTCAAGCGCTGGCCGATGCGTCGCAGCCATGATTCTGCGGGCTACCGTCCCCATCGCTCAACATTGCAGTTCGCTGCGCACGAACTCGATGCCTGGCTGTTGGCCACGCCCTTTCCAAGAAAACTCTCTGCGTCTATGCGTCAAAGGCCAGGACCCAGACCCAAAGCAGACCGTCACCGTTGGCCTCAAGCCTTCGGCGTCTCCGGAGCCTGCCACAGCTCGACTCGGTTCCCCTCTGGATCCATCACCCAGCCGAACTTGCCGAACTCAGACTCGTCGACCTTGTCCTCCACCGCGCACCCTTCCGCTCGCAGGACCTCGA
>PFUG01000014.1:0-19406 GCA_002789955.1 Deltaproteobacteria bacterium CG_4_9_14_3_um_filter_63_12
TAATCGACAGAGTGCCGGATCTAATCGACAGAGTGCCGGATCTAATCGACAGAGTGCCGGATCTAATCGACAGAGTGCCGGATCTATCGACAGAGTGCCGGATCTAATCGACAGAGTGCCGGATCTAATCGACGGACCGGCCGAAGGGGGTTGTTCGACTGACCCATCAAATAGAAAGAGCGGTTTTGGCGGTTGATAGACCGATGGGAGGCGGTCGCTGGAGTGCTCTCGCCCTCGAGAATAGCGAGCGACTCCTGAGCCCCCCGGGGTGTGCCCCACGCACAAGACCCAAGTCAACCCCTCTTGTCGGCTTCAGTAGGGCTCGCGTTCGCGTTTGAGGTCTCTGGACATGAGGTCGGTGACGGCTTCGACTGCGGATTTGTCGTGGTAAAGGACCTCGTAGACCTGGTCGGTGATGGGCGTCTCGCAGTTGAGTTTCTTGGCCAGGTCATGGGCGCTCTTGGCGGTCTTGACGCCCTCGGCGACCATTTTCATTTCGGCGAGGATGTCGGCGAGCTTCATGCCGGTGCCGAGCTTGTACCCGACGGTACGGTTACGGGAGAGGGCGCCGTAGCAGGTGAGGACGAGGTCGCCCATGCCGGAGAGGCCGGAGAGGGTGAGTGGATTGGCGCCGCGGCGCACGGCGAGGCGGCTGATCTCGGCCAGCCCGCGAGTGACCATACCGGCCCGCGAGTTCGTGCCCAGGCCCATGCCGTCGGCGGCTCCGGCGGCGATGGCGATGACGTTCTTGAGGGCACCGCCGAACTCGACGCCGACGACGTCGATGCTGGTGTAGACGCGGAAGAAATCGGCGCTGATGATCTCTTGCACGTTGCGAGCGAGCTTTTCAGAGTGGGCGGCGACGACGACGGCGGTGGGCAGCCGGGCGGCGACCTCTTTGGCGAAGGAGGGGCCGCCGAGGTAGGCGATGTAGGGATGGCAGTGGACCGGGAGCACGTCTTCGATGACCTCGCTCATGGTCATGAGCGAGTCGTTCTCGATGCCCTTGGTGGCGCTCAGGATGGGCACTCCGAAGGGGATGTACTGGGCGGCGGCGCCCATGACCTTGCGCAGCGTGTGGCTGGGCACGACGGAGATGATCAGGCTCGCGTCGGCGCAGGCCTGGGCGAGCTCGTTGGTGGCCGAGAGCGTCTCTGGGAGCTTGGCGCCTGGTAGATAGGTCTTGTTCTCATGGTACTCGTTGATTTCCGCGGCCCTGTTCGGACTGTGGCACCAGATCGTGGTCTTGTGCCCCTGATCCGCCACGAGCTTGGCCAGCGCCGTTCCCCACGAGCCGCCTCCGATCACGCCAATCTTCATGATGTTCTCCCAAATTCACTGTTCGCTCATGGTCCGCCCAGCGAGCAGGGGGGCTCGCCAACGCGGCCAATCGCGTGGTTTTTCTGGTTCTGGCGAGGGGCGCCCTGGTCGCGAGTGCTGCCAACCTACGCCTGTGGTTTGCTGCCCGCAACGGCATGAAGGTGGGGAAACATTCCGACGTTCCGCCCTGGAGTCTTTTGCAGGCCGTCCCGCGCGGAGCCCCTCGCGTCCAAGTGCGAGACCGCATGTCTCTCGAGACTTCTCGGCAAATTGAGCGGGGCGGCCGAGTTTCTTGGGAGCAAGCCGCCCGACGTGGCGGTCCGACTCGACCTCCACTACTCTACTCTAGCCACGATGTGCGCGGGTTTTGCGTAAGAAGTCGCGGATTCGCGCGTCAGAGTGACTCTGAATGGCTTCGGGGCACGCGGGAGGAAAGGATGCGGGTCATGAATGGGCTGGGAGTAAGGATGTTGCTGGGCTTTTTGGGCGCGATGATGGTGGCTTGCGGCCCGCCGCCCGCGGTCCACAATCCAGTCCCCGAGTCAAAACTCCTCATGGACATCGAGCTCATCGTCAAACAGGGCGAAGACGTCCACTCGATGTCGCCGGTGGAGCTTTTCAAGCTGGCCTCGCAGCAGCTCAAGGCACAGGAGTACGCGCAGTGCGCACGCAACTTCGACCTGCTGTGGCAGAACCTGGAGGGGACCGAGTATTTCGTGCCCAGCCTCTACAACGCCGGCCTCTGTCGCGAGCGGCTCGAGCTCTGGTCCGACGCGGCCGAGCGCTACCTGCATCTGATCAAGGTGGACGATGGGACGCGCGACGGCTTGGACGCTCGCTTTCGCTTGGCGGAGTGCGACGCCAACCTGAGCAACTGGAGCCGCGTCGAGGAGAACATGACCGCCACCTTGGCGCGCGAGGACACGCGCCACATGGACCGCACCGAGGGGCGCTATCGGTTGGGGATGGCGCAGGTCGCGTTGCGCAAGCTCACTGAGGCCGATGAGGCGTTCAAGACGGCCATCAAGGAGAATCGCGTGGCCGGCACCTCCAAACTCCCTGACAAGAATTACTTCGTGGCCGGCGCGGCATACGGCCGTGCGCTGGTCTACCACCTGATGTTCTCCGACGTGAAGTTCCGACTCCCCGAAGAGAAGATGCAAGAGGACATGACCACCAAGAAGGAACTGGCCCAGCAGGCTTACAGCTATTATATCGCGACCATACGGCACAAGAACCAGTACTGGAGCATCCTCTCGGGCTATATGGTGGGCAAGATCTTCGAAGACTTCTACTACGACATCTTGGCCTCCGAGATCCCGCGCGATTTGACCGACGACGAGGTCAAGTCCTACTTCTACGCGCTGCGGGAGGACCTGCGTCCGCTGCTCGAGCGGGCGTTGGAGTCGTACGAGAAGACCTCGGCGGTGAGCACCCAGATCGGGCTCGACAACCCCTGGGTCCGGCGCACGGAGGAGCGCATGAATCGGCTCCGCACCTATCTGAACGACCCCACCCTCTTCGACGCCGAGGAGACCGCCATCATCGAGTGGAACCAGAAGTTGGCGGAGCTCGATGCCCTGCGCTCCACCGATCCAGAGCACGTGGAGCTGCTGGTGCCGCTGCCTGCGCCCGATCTGCCCGTGGCCAAGCCGGCAGTACCCGAATAATAGCGCTGCTGACGCGTCCTGAGTGTTTCTGCCGAGCGTGTTGCTGCTGGCCGTGTTCACTCTGGATTCGTCGGCGGATTTGCCTCACCCTATGGAGGTTCACTTCTCCTTGGCGTCGAGGTCGAAATGTCGAATCGCTGGGTCGTCTTGGCCTTGGTCTTGGCGTTCTCGTTCATGGTTGGGTGTGGTGACACCACGGTCAGTGGCCACAGGAAAGCCAGCGAGACCGCTGGCGACGCGTTCGGCGACACGGGGGGCCAGGACCGCGAGGACCTGACTCCGCCAGACGTCGTGAGCCTCACGTGTGGCGACGGTCAGCTTGATCCGGGCGAAGAGTGCGACAACGGTCCCGCCAACTCGGACACCGAGGTGGGGGCGTGCCGAACGAGCTGTCAGCGAGCAAGGTGCGGAGACAAGGTCGTCGACCTCGGCGAGGAGTGTGACGATGGCTCTCTCAATGTGGACGGTATCCCGGATGCGTGCCGGCCGAATTGCAGAAGGGCTCGTTGCGGCGATGCCACAGTGGACACCGGCGAGCAGTGTGACGACGGCCCGAACAACTCGAACCTCACGCGCGACGCCTGCCGCATGGACTGCACCAATGCGCGCTGTGGCGACGGCCTGATCGACAGCAACGAGGACTGCGAAGGCACGCTGATGGCCAACGCGACCTGCGAATCCGTCGGGATGACGGCGGGGCTTTTGAGCTGCCAGCCTGACTGTTCTTTCAACAAGAGTCTGTGCACAGGTTGTGGCAATGGGACGGCAGAGGGCATCGGTCCGGCAGATCCAGGCTACGAGGAGTGCGACGGCACCGATCTGCGCCAGCAGGGCTGCGAGGCGCTCTCTTACGCTTGGGGAACGCTGCGCTGTCAGAGCTCCTGCACCTTCGATCGCTCCAGCTGCCACACCGATCCCGCTGTGTGCGGCAACAGCGTCACCGAGGACACCGAGATCTGCGATGGAACGGACGTCGGCACCTTCACCTGCACCACCCTCGGTGCGGGGTTCAACGGCGGCACGTTGGGCTGCCTCCCCGACTGCACCAACGTCGACATCAGCAGCTGCTTCACCTGCGGAAACGGCGTGCTGGAGCCGGGAGAGGTCTGTGATGACGGCAACCAGGTCGACGACCTGACCTGCGCCGGGGACTGTCAGCGCCTCTGTGTTCCAGGCCTGTCCGCTTGTAATGGTGACACCTCCCTCTACTGCGACTTCGACAATCTAGGGAATCTTTATGTGGCAACCGAGTACTGCGATCCCTTTCAGGGCTCGACCTGTGACGTCGCAGGCCGTTGCGACGGCGTTTGCTCCCTCTCGTCCTTGGGCCACAGCTACATCGGCTGCGACTACTACCCGACCATCACCAACAACGAGCTCCTCACGGCACCAGCCGACTTTGCGGTCACCGTGGCCAACACCGGCCTGGTCACCGCCAACGTCCTGGTCACTCGGGGGGGCGCTACGGTCACGACCACCGTCGTTGCCTCGAACGACATCGCCGTCTTGCGCCTACCCTGGATCTACGAGCTCAAGTCGGCCAGGACTTTGCTCTTGTCTGGAGGAGCCTATCGCGTCCGCTCCGATCAGCCCGTCACCGTCTACCAGTACAACCCTCTCGACTATGTGGCGGGCGGTCAATACACCTACACCAACGACGCCTCACTTCTCCTGCCCACCAACACCTGGGGAACCGACTTTTTCATCTCCGCCGACAACAACTGGATCGGCTACCCAGGGTTCTACGCCATCACCGCTCAGCAGGATGGAACCACCATCGTCACCACCCCGTCTGCGACGGGCTGGGCGACGACTCCAGGGTATGGCATCGGTGGCAACGGCACCGGCAGTGCGGCCTTGAACGCCGGCGACGTGCTGCACGTCGCCGACGCTGGCGGTGACCTGACGGGCACCCGCAT
Organism: Deltaproteobacteria bacterium CG_4_9_14_3_um_filter_63_12; assembly: GCA_002789955.1. GTDB lineage: Bacteria > Myxococcota_A > Bradymonadia > UBA4248 > UM-FILTER-63-12 > UM-FILTER-63-12. The sequence goes on from PFUG01000014.1 coordinate 4,910, forward strand.
CACCTCCAACAAGCCCATCCAAGTCATCGGCGGACACACCTGCACCAACGTTCCTGATGGCATCACGGCCTGCGATCACATGGAGGAATCGATGCCTCCGTTGAGTGCGGTGGGCACTACCTACCTCGTCACCTCGCCGCTGATCAACGCCTCTACCACCAAAGCCATGTTGGTGCGGATCATCGCCACTGAGGCTGGAACGCTGTTGACCTACGATCCTCCGGTCGGTGGAGCTCCCAGCTCGTTGGCCAACGTTGGCGACTGGGTGGAGCTTCCACAGAGCGCGCAGGACTTCCTGCTCACGGCGGACAAGAAGGTGCTGATTGCACAGTACATGCTCGGCCTAGAGGCGGGCGGAGGCACGGGTGACCCGGCCATGACCCTCGCCGTACCCATCCAACAGTACCGCTCCAGCTACCTCTTCCACGCCCCCACGAACTACGAAGCCAACTACGTCAACATCACAGCCCCGACGGGTTCGACGGTGGACCTCGACGGGGTTGCGGTGAGCAACTTCGTCGCCATCGGCAGCTCCGGTTACTCCGTAGCCAAGGTCTTGCTCAACAACATCGGCAACCACTCCGTCACCGGCAACCAAGGCGCGGGCATCGAGGTCTACGGCTACGGCCAGTGGACCTCGTATTGGTATCCGGGTGGCCTGGACCTCAACGATCTCTAAGGCAGACCTGTCGAACCGCAGAATCCAGTCCGGAGTCCGGAGCTGGCTTCTGCAGTCCGTCGGATTCGGCCGCAGCCAGCCAGCAACCGCAGGAGCTCCAGACTCCAGGCTGGCCCAGAACCGAAGCTCGACCGGCCCGTCGGACCTGTCGAACCGCAGAATCCAGTCCGGAGTCCAGAGTCGGACCTGTCGAACCGCAGAATCCAGTCCGGAGTTCGTCTAGAGACCCTCTCGCGGCTGAGGCGTCGGCTTGAAGAAGTCACAAGTGCTCGTCGCCAGACACGGCTCGTCGCTCAAGACCCGACCCTTGCTCTGGAAGTACCAGGTGATCTGGTTGACCATGAAGGTGTCGATGTCGAAGGGCTTCTCGGGGGACTGCACCATGAAGCCGTGCTCCCCTTTGGGGAAGATGAAGGGCAAGCGCAGCCCACTCATGCTGCCGTCGGGATTGGTGACGGTGATGCGCAGCGGGTCCGCCGGGCTCGGCGCGTCGTAGCCGTCGGTGTCGTTATCCAGATCGTCGGCGTCGTAGAGCATGACCCCGACGTCCTCGCCGAAGCGCTTGGATTCGGCGATGCCCTCCACGACGTAGTTGTCGATGAGGAGCTCGTCCTGGCTCTTGCCGTAGCGGGGATCGACCTCTTGCCCGATGTAACCCGCCGCTCGGGCGATGGCGATACCGGTGCTGACCGGGACGTTGGAGTCGCCGAGGGTGGCGATCACCAGCGCGCGGCGCTGCATGCTCCGTTCCGGCTCAATGTCGCTGTAGTCGATCGGCCGCTGGAAGAGGGCCGCGTAGTTGGCGGGGTCCGCCGCGTCGACGATGGCTTGGCCGAGACCCAAGAAGCGCCGCAGATCGGGGGACTGACGTTTGAAGCCGAAGCCCTCGGACGGCGCCACCAGGGATGAGCCCTTGCCGAAGAAAGTCCCCTGCCACTTGACGGGCTCTTCGCCCTCGAAGCTCTGAACCACCCGCTTGCGCTCTGCGGTTTCACCGTCAAAGACCTCGATCTCGAAGGGATCTCCCAGCTCCATGTCGAGCGCCATCCGGCCCTCGAAGATGAAGCGCTCGGTGAGCTCAGGGAGCTTGAGCCGGGCGCGCTTCTCGGTCGGGCTCATGGCGTCTGCGGCGACGGCGAGTCGAGCTTGGTGGTTCTCGTCGAGTCGCACGGTGTCGTGCTCGCCGGAGCGCAAGTTGGTGGCGCGGAGCGTGTCGCCAGGAGCCAGCTCGTTGGGTCCGAGGGTGGCGATGTAGAGGCCGCGGTCGTCGTTGACGTCGATGGCCCACCAGAAGAGGTCGGTGTAGCCGGTTTTTTCGGGGTTGGGCTGGGCGACGATGAGCGGCCCGAGGAGGCGCAGCCAGACGGCCTGCACGACGCCGCCTTGGGTGGTTCGCGTCGAGACGTCGAGCAGCCCGCCGCCCCCCGCCACTGGCGCGCCAGCGGTGATCGCCGGCTCGACGGCGAGCGCGATGGTCGCCAAGAACCCCCCCAAGGACTGCCCCCAGGCGTAGTAGTCGTTGTCCCAGCCGCCGATGTCCACTTTCCCATCGCCATCGAAGTCGCCAGCGATGCCAGCGATGCCATCGACATCAAGCAAGACGCTGTCGTCGTCTTTGGTGAGCTTCCACTGCCGGGTGCCGTCGAACGAGCGCAGGATGCGCACCATCATCATCCAGTCGACGACGGACTGGCGCACCACATCTCGGGTGTGGAAGGTGTTGGCCGACCAATAGTCGCCGCCGGCGTCGAGCACGGTGTCGTTGTTGAGATCCCGCGCACGGCCGTGGGTCAGCGAGGTCAGGATCATCTGCAGGTCGTAGGTGTCCATGAGGATGTTGACGAGCGGGTTCTCCGAGATGCTCTTGTCGAGCACCAGCCCGTGGCCTTGCGCATCGAACGCGCAGGTCGCCAACCCAGCCCGCGCGTGAGAGCCGGCGAAGCCGAGCATCTCGAGGCGAGCCGAGGTGTAACCGTGACCGTAGATGACGACGGGGAAGGGGTGGTCTGGGTTCGCGTTGAGCTCCTTGCGCGGCACTGCGCACCACCAGGTCACCCGCTGGGGTGCATGGCGAGTCGCCCCAGTGACCGGGTCGAGGTCCCAGACCTCGTCGTCGTCTTGCGGATTGTCGGCGTTGGCCAGGCCGTCGGTGTCGGTCAGGAAGTACGGGGTGTCGAACGAGCCGGCGACGATGTAGTCGACGTTGAGCATGCCCTCGCGCATGACCGTCTTCGACTCCTCGCTGACCCCGTCGAAGACGGCGCCCAGGGCGAACTCGACGATGTTGGCGACGTCCTCTCCGTAGGCCATGTGGCGCGGGCGCTTGCTCTTGGGACCACGGACCGCGTCGATGTGGGTCATGTCCGGCGGGTAGGCCGCTTCTAGCCAGGCCATAGGCCCATCTCCGTACATTCCGCGGCGGATCATCTCGAGGTCGTGAGTCGTTGACTGTGTGGTGAAGGTCCAGGTGAACGCGACCAGCTCCAGCTTCACGCCCAGATCGGCGAGGATCCCCTCGAGAGGAGCCAGCGCCTCGGTCTGCCGAGTGTGGTTGATGTAGCGGAAGGGAGAGCGGATGGGGCTGGCGGGGATCCCGTCGTTGGGCTCCTCGTCGACGCCGACGATGCGTTTGGTCAAGACCACCGCGTAGGTCGTGCGCTCACGCAGCGGCCGCACGGGGCGGACGATGAGCGTGTGGGTCTGGCTTTCGTAGAAGGTCATGAGGTCGTCGACGGTGTTGGTGCCTCCTGGGAACAGGTTGGCGTGGTCGAGGACGCCGTCAAAGTCGGTGTCCTCTTCGGGCTGCAGGATGCCGTCGCCGTTGAGGTCCTCGTTCACGGTCTCGAAGATCAGGTTCGACTCGCCTTTGCGGGTGTCGTTCGGGAAGTAGTTGCTGCGGTTCTCGAGAGCAAACGGGAAGCGACCGCCGCCCACATCGAGAGGGACGTATTCGCCGAAGCCCGGGCTCGTGGGGTCGACGTTGACGACGTAGAGGGCGTCGTCGCCGAGGTCTCGAGTCTGTTGGCGGTTCCACACGTCGGTGGCGTCGATCTCGGCGTCGAAGCGAACCGAGATTTGCGAGAAGGTGCCCCAGCCATCGATCTTGTCGGCAAAGCCGCGAAGCTCGGACTCGAGCTTGGTGGGCGCCATGGTGCTGATGTTGAGCCGCCGTCCTGTGGGGCTGGTGGCGTCGAGGCGAGTCGCCAAATCGTTGGGGAAGGGGATCTCGGGCAGGGGCTCGGCGTCGAGGTCGAAGACCACCTGTGGCCCCTTGGTCTCGAGATTGAGCTCGAGCCCCTCGGGGGAAGTGTTGTCGAGGTGGCAGCCACCGAGCGACAAGGCGGTGAAGAACACGAGTACAGGGAGAAGAATGCGCATTTGAGTTCTCACCAGTACAACCCCATTCGACCAGAGGTGGTGTGAATCGCTTCGGGGCGGTCGCCATGAGGTCCCTGGAAGGCCCCTCCGAACATGAAGATGCCGTATTCGGCGCGGGCCTCGAGCTCGAGGCCGTCGAAGAGCGGGAAGCGGTAACGCAGCATCGTGTCGAGCTCCATGCCGAGAGCGCGCTCATCGGTCTCGACGCCGTAGACGTTGGCCGGAACGCCGCCATTGGCGAAGGTCTCGACGGGGTCCATGAGGGGTGCAGAGGCGCGGGCCCAGAGCCCACCGAGCGCCAACATCATGCCCTCCAAGGGCTCGTAGGTGAGCACCGGATTGACAAAGAACGCGCCGGTGATGGCGCCATTCGTGGGGAGATGGTCGATGCCTTTGGGCGGGTAGGCGCTGCGCTCCGGGTCCGATGCGCGGTCGACGGAGATGGCGCTGGTCTCGGCCAACACGGTGTCGAAGAGCACCAGCCCAGCCTTGAAATCGCGGTCGAAGGTGAAGCGGTACAGGGTGTCGTCGTCCGAGTTGGCGTCGCCGGTCGCCATACCCAGCCGAATCCCGAGCTTGACCTCCGGCTTGGGGAACTCCAACAAGCCCTCTACTGCGTAGCCGAAACCGTTCACGAAGAGCTCGGTGGGGCCGCCCTCCGAGACGGTTCGGTCGGTCCAACCGACGGTCCAGGCCGCCTCGCCCGCGATCGACCCGAGAACCTGCCCTTTCAACTTCGGAATCGTGCCAGCCAACCGCCCGTAGAGGTCGAAGGCCCCCACCGTCAGGTAGGCGCCGTCGGCGTCGTCTTGGCGGCGGAAGACCGAGTAGGTGCCGAGCTCCCACTCGCGATCGCCGCGTTTGGCATCTTTGGCCCTCTCGGGTCGCATGGCGGCCACGAGAATGCCCTGGAAAGCCACGTCTCCATCGACCAGGGAGGCGTTCTCATCCAGGAACACGAGGTCAGCGCCAAGGCCGAGGACGAAGGCGTCCGCCACTGTGTGCGGTTTCGCGTCCAGGGCACGACCAGGTCGGGTGATGAACATCACGCGCTCGACGAGGTCCCCGTTGACGCGATCGTTGAACGCCTGCAGCGGGTTATTGGGGTCTTCGCGGCCGTCGTTCGCCATGATCCCAAGACCCCAGCTGCTGGTCTGGTGGCCGATCCTCAGGAGTCCGGCGCCCGTGTCGAGGTCCACCTCGATGTCCCGAGGCAACACCACATTGGTCCATGGCGTCGAGTCGCCGACCTTGGTCATCCGAGGGTAGGCGTCGCCGCCAGGCCCGGAAACACAGTTCGCGGGCGCATTCGTGAGGCAAGGCTGCGGCGCGAAGTAGGCTCCGGACAGGACACGCACGGCGAGGGTCGCCTTGAGCCATTTGTCGAAGGTGATAGTGCCGCCGAGCTGCGCGATCTGATTGGCGAAGGCGTCGGCGGTCAACGCCTCGCCGTCGGCGCCAATGGGGAAGCCGTCGCGGCTCTCCATCCAAAGGCGGTATTCCCCGTCGACGGTCCACTCGACGCCGCTCTCGTCTGCGCTCACGCTGACTGCTGGAACGGTGTCTGGTGCCGCGCTCTCACTCAGTTGTGGAGCAAGCCCCCCACTCCCCTCTTCGGCCCAAGCCGCTGGAGATGAAAGGCTCGCGCACAAGAGGCTCGCCATGGCAAAGAGCCGCCAACGGTGAGCGCTCGAGTGTCCTGTGAGCCTCGGAGGAAGGCTTGATCGAAGAGAACGTGGCATCAGTGCTGCTCCGCGGGGTTCGCTGAGTGAAGGGAGAATACGGGATCGGGGCCGAGACCGTCGACAAAGGAAATGTCCGGCCTCGTCGACCGGGTCGACTCCCCACCCGACTTTCGCGACGGCTTCTTTCGCGCTGCTGAATCAAACCTGCGCAGAGTGCGGTGTCAACACTCACGCCGCGCGAACTCGTGACGGATGACGCAGCGTGCTGCGAATCTAAAGGACAACTGGCGACCTCCCCGCGCGGCCGCCCGCCAACCCATTGAGATGTCATGGTTTTGAATCGACGCTGCGATGCGGTCTCAGACTGCTGGCGTTCCGGGGTCAGGTTTCGTATCTTGCAGGCCACCTTTCGGGCTGCCCTGCGGCCTCGGGGACAGAGGACGAAATGCAGAGGTGGCAAATGCAGCGGAACAGGGGAACGAGAGCTTGGATGTGGGCGTTGGGCTTGGCGCTCTGCGTTTCATGCGCAGTGTCTTGCTCGGACGACCCAGTGAAGACCGTCGAGCCGGGCCCACCGTTCGACCCCAACGTCAACGCCGCGACCGTCCGACTGGTGCACGTTGCCAGCAGCCTCGGCCCTGTGACCGCGGAGCTCGATCGGCCGTCGAGCGAGCTCGTCGAGCCTGACGGAGGCGGAGACCCTGTCCAGGGGCCACCGACCTTGCAAGCCATGAGCCCGGCCGCCGTTCTCTACACCGGCTACTCTCCGAAGGCCCAGTATGCGCCGACTCCCGAGGCCCGGCTCAACGTAAGCAGCGGCGACACCGTCCTCTTCGAAGAGACCTTGACGCTCGAAGCCAACCGCTCCTACTTGGCCGTTCTGGTCGAGTCCGCAGGCCAGACGGGCGTCGAGCTCCTCGAGGGCTACTCGCCGCCCGTCGACGCCGTCGCCGATGGCCAAGTGCGAGTCTCCGTGTTCCACGCCGCGCAGTCCGTCCCGACATTCGACATGGCCATCCGACGCCTCGACGGCGGCGCCGACCAAGCCCAGTGGGCCGACTTGTCTTTCGGCGTGTCGCACCTGCACCAGCCGCAGGTCGTCTCCCCAGGCGACTACGAGCTCTTGCTGGTCGACTCCAGCGGCGTCTCGCTTGCCGCGGTCGCGCCGAGCTCGTTGCACTTGGAGGCCGACACCAATGTGCAAATGCTCATCGCCGATCCGCCGCAGGCCAACGGATTGCCGCTCATGATCTTCATCGTGGAGTCATTGGCGCAAGAATAGCTGGTTGCGCGCAGCAAGAACGCTCAGGCGGGAATGGTGCAGAAGGTCGAAAATCGGATGTTTGCGGGTAGTGATGCTCAATGCTCACCACAGAGAGCACAGAGAGCACAGAGAGTGAGGCATGAAAGCGTTGGATGAGACCTATAGGCGAAGTCCACACGAAATCCGAGTGCGTCGTGCCAGCAACCTCCGCTCTGTGTTCTCTGTGTTCTCTGTGGTGAGTCTGGGCTCCAAGAAATCACCCGAAGCTTAGAGACTATCCTAGCGTCTATCGGGTTGGAGGGAGGGGGACGATTGCAGCGGTCAGCGGCAAAACAATTCGCAACCTCGGAGCGCAGATGATCCTCGGGACCGCAGGACACATCGATCACGGTAAGACCACGCTCGTCGAGGCGATCACCGGCATCAACCCCGACCGCCTCAAGGAAGAGAAAGAGCGGGGGATCACCATCGAGCTCGGCTTCGCGCACCTCGATCTGGACGGCGAGCGCCTGGGAGTCGTCGATGTGCCCGGCCACGAGCGCTTCGTCAGGCACATGGTGGCCGGCGCGGGTGGCATCGACCTCATCATGATGATCATCGCCGCCGACGAAGGCGTCATGCCGCAGACCCGAGAGCACCTCGAGATCTGCCAGCTCATGGGCGTCACCCAGGGCTTCGTGGTGCTCACCAAAACCGACCTGGTCGAGGAAGAGTGGGTGGCCATGGTCGAGGACGACGTGCGCAGCGAGCTCGAGGGCACGTTCCTCGAGGGCTGCACCGTGGTCCCCTTCTCCGCCATGGTCGAGGGCAGCGCCCAAAACGTCATCGCCGCCCTGCGCACCGAGCTCAAGACGGCGCGCCAGGCACTGCAGAGCTCGTCGAGGTTGAACGTGCCTCGCCTGCCCATCGATCGCGTCTTCACGGTGAAAGGGTTTGGTACCGTCGTCACGGGGACATTGCTTGGCGGACGCTTCGAGGTGGGTGAGGAGGTGGAGCTGATCCCTGGCGGAACGCGCAGCAAAGTGCGCACGCTGCAGGTCCACGGCGAAGAGATGGAGAAGGTCGGCCCTGGCTCACGCACTGCCATCAATCTGGCGGGTGTGGGCCGTGACGAGGTGCGCCGTGGGCAGGTCGTCGCGCCCCCCAACCGCGTCCTCGAGACCCGCTGTTTCGACGCCAGCCTGCAGGTTCTGGAGCACGTCGAAGGGGGCGTCGCCGATCGCGCCTCGGTGCTCCTGCACACTTTGACGCAGCACGTGGTCGCGCGGGTGGTGGTGCTGGCCGACGAGCTGGTCGCCCCTGGCGAGATGGCCTACGTGCAGCTCCGCACCGAAGAGCCGGTGGCGGTGATCTCGGGTGACCACTTCGTCTTGCGCGGCTTCGAAAACGTCCGCGACCACGGCCGCACCCTGGCCGGCGGCCGGGTGCTCGACCCTGACTCGCCGCATTTCCGACAGCGTCATCGCGCGCCGCACTTGGCTCGACTCGAGGCGCTCGACAGCCCAGACGCCTCGGTCGCCGTAGCCAAACGCGTAGAAGAGGCAGGTTTGGCGGGCATCACCCGCGAAGAGATCGCGATCCGCGTGCCCTTCGCCATCCCGACGACGCACAGCGCGTTGGACGGCTTGGGCGGCGCCGGCAGCGTAATGAAGGTGGCCGAGGTGCCGGGGCGGGTGTTCTCACGGGCGGTGCTCGATGACGCGGAACGTCGCCTGGTCGAAGCCTTGGAGGCCTACCATCGCGAGCACCCTGACGAGAACGGCATGCAGAAGGAGCAAGGCCGTGGGGTCCTGAGCCAAGCCAGCCCGAAGCTCTACGACGTGCTCCTCGAGTCGCTGGTCCAGCAGAAGAAGGTGGCCCGAGACGCCGAGCTCATTCGCCTCGAGAGCTTCATCCCGCCCAAAGACGACGCGCTCGACGCGGCGATCGAGGAGGCCTACCGAAAGGCAGGCTGGGCCGGCTTCGCCATCGAGGAGCTAGAGGTCCCGCTGGGCCGCAACCGCACGTTGATTCGGGCGGCCGGCCGAAGGCTCTTGGACCTGCATGTGCTGGTCAAGGTGAAGCCGGACTTTTTCATGTTGCAGAGCGAGCTCGACCGCCTGCGGGGGGTTCTCGACGCGCACTTCAAGGCCGCCGATGAGCTCGCCATTCCCGAGCTGAGGGAGCTCACCGGCTTGAGCCGCAAGCACCTGATCCCGCTCGTCGAGTACCTCGACCGTTTGAGCTGGACGCGGCGCAATGGCGACCTAAGGACACGCGGACCGAGTCTCTGATTGGAGCCAAGCTGCATCCAAGAACGCCGAAGAGGGAGCCATGGGTTCCCTCTTCGACGTTCTTAGGTAGGCCCCCGAACGGAGGCTTCACATGGCCTAGAGAGCCGAAGCGCGCGGCCACTCGTCCACCGCAGCGCCCGCGCAGACCGGCAGGTTGTTGGCGCCCGTCGGGTCGTTGTCCGTGTACATTCGGCACTCGGGGACGCAGTAACCAGGCCCCTGCTCGAGGAAGCCACCAGCGCCGTCGGAGATCTGCGCTCCAGCGAGCCGGTCGGCCTCGGCGCAGACCTTCTCGTAGAACGCTCCATCGGGGTAGAGATCGATGAACCAACCTGGGAACGCGTCACCACTCTCGGTCCAGGTGTTTGCGGTGGCATCGAAGTTAGCGGTCGTCCAGTCCAAGAGCGCAGCGTCGCCCTGGCCACGAGCGAAAACCATCCGCGTCTGGGCGCCGTCAGCGGCGAGCTGGGCCCAGAAGCTGTCCGGCCCGAACCCGTCGATCACGGTGGCCTCGAACTCCATGGCGTCGGCGGGGTTCACGTTCAGGGCAGGGTCGGTCGGCGTCAGGGTGAAGACGATGGAACCGGAGTAACCACCGGCCACGAACCAGGGGAAGGTGCCGTCTGGGTTGTCGACGCTGATGTCGTACACATAGACCGCCTCCTCCATGCGGATGGTGCCGTCGCCGTTGTCGCTGAAGACGTAGGTGCCGGTGTCGGTGCAGCGCACGGTTTCGAAGCCAGGGATGGCGCCCATCTCGAACGCGCCGCAGTAGGAGCCCTTGCCGTAGTTGCCGTGAACGAAGGCGAAGAAGCCCTGACGGGTGAGCCAATCGGCGACGCTGGGCTCGCCGGGCAGCATCAGCGCTGGAGCGCGCGGGGCCTCGTCGAAGACCGCGCCCTCACAGACCGGTAGGCCGTTGGCGCCACTTGGATCCGCAGGGGTGTACATACGGCACGTCGGGGGGCAGTAACCGGGACCTTTAGCGAGCGTGCCGCCAGCGCCGTCGTCGATGGTGGCGCCGGCGATGCGGTCGGCGGTGGGGCAGACCGTGCCGTGGAAGGCACCAATGGGATAGCGCTGAACATACCAGCCAGGGAACCCATCGCCCTTGTCGAGCCAAGTGCTCGTGTCGGTGTCGTAGTCGGCGGTGGCCCAGTCGAGCAGCACGCCGTCGTCCTGGCCACGGGTGAGGATCATCCGCTGCGTGCCGCCCGTCGAGCCGAGCCACTCCCAGTAGGGGTCCGGCCCAAATCCTTCGGTCATGACGGCGACGAACTCCATGGCGTCGGCGGGGTCGGTCAGGAGGCTAGGGTCAGTCGGGGTGAGGGTCCAGACCAGGGAGCCGGCGTAGCCGTCATCGACCAAGTAGGGCATCGAGCCGTCGGGGTTGGGCGTGGTGATCTTGTGGGTGTAGAGCGCCTCCTCCATGCGCAAGGTCCCGTCGCTGTTGGCGCTGAACAGGTAGTTGCTGGTGTCGGTACAACGCACGTCCTCGTATCCGGGGATGGCTCCCTTCTCGAAGGCGCCGCAGTAGGTGCCCTTGCCGTAAGAGCCGTGGGCGTACGCGAACTGCCCTTGGGCGACCAACCACTCGGCGACGCTCTGCTCAGTAGAGAGCAGGGCGGCTGCGCGCGGACGCTCGGCGAGCACGGTGGCGTCGCAGACGGGCAGTCCGTTGGCGCCGGTCGGGTCGAGCGCGGTGTACATTCGGCAGGTGGGAGGACAGTAACCGGGGCCGGCCTCGAGGGTGCCGCCAGCACCGTCACTAATGGTGGCGCCATCGGTCAACGTGCTGCAGTGGCGGCTAAGGAACGCGCCGGCCGGGTAGCGTTGGATGAACCAACCGGGGAACAGCGACCCGCGCTCCGTCCACACGTCGGTGTCCGAGTCGTAGTCGGCGCTGGTCCAATCGATGAGTGTATCGTCGGCTGTTCCGCGACCGAGGACCATGCGGCTCTTCATTCCACTCTGTCCCAGGTCGGTGAACCACGGATCGGGGCCGTAGCCAGACTCGATGGTCGCTTCGAACTCCATGGCGTCGGCGGCGTCTACCGCCGGCAAAGCAGTCTCGGTTGGCACGAGCGCGTAGGTGATGGCTCCAGCAAAGCCGTTGTCGACCCACCATGGCGTGTCGGCGGTCGGGTCTTGGGCGCTGATGCGATAGAGGTAGACCAGGTCCTGCAGCTTGAGAACGCCTCCCTCGATGAAGAAGCGGTAGCCACCGCCGTCGGTGCAGCGTACGTCTTCGAAGCCGGGGATCGCGCCCTTCTCCAAGGCGCCGCAGTACGTGCCCTTACCATAGGTTCCGGCGACGTAGCCGAAATGGGACTGTTCTACGAGCCAATCGACCAAGGTCGGGGTGGGAGCGACGTCGGTCTCTGCGAGGGCGTCGGTGTCCACCATGGTGTCTTCGCTGACTTCCTCGGCGACCTCGGCGACCTCGGCGACCTCGGCGACCTCGGCGACCTCGGCGTCGGCGCTCGTGTCGGGTTCGGTGACCTCGGCGTCGGCGGTGCCGTTCGTGTCCTCGACCGCGTCGACGTCTTGCGTTGCCGTGTGCTTCGTCTCATCGTCGCAGCCACTCAGCGCGAAGATCCCTAGAGCAAGAGCGATGCATAATAAGCAGAGCTTTCGTTTCATTTCTAAATTTACCCACAAGGTTCGAGGAGGTTGTCGGTCCGCGCCTCAACCAAACCCCACCGGTGATATGAATTTGAGCGCACCATTCCATCCCCTGCGCGATGGTGCTTCTCAGTTTTCTGATAATCAGCAGCAACTTTCACAAGTGTAAAGAGCACAGGCATACTCGTAGTGCTTCCTACCGAGAGTCTTCTTACCTTTAGCAACGGTCTGGCTTCCCATACATCAATTGTGAAGACTCCATCCATAGTCATTTTGCCGAGCCACTACTTGGCACTCGGTGGTGAAGTTCAGGCCAACCTCGTCGAGCTCAGGGCTCAGCATGGCGAGTACTAGACTAGAGCGTTGGGACTTGTCGGTAGTCCGCCCGAAGTGGGCGTCGCGGTCCCTTGGTACGGATTGAGGTCCGCGTAAGCCCCAAGCCATACCAGCCCAGGGCAACGCCCTGGGGCCCTGGGGCCCGGCCGCCGCCGTGGGCAATTCGGGACGACGCCCGATCGGCCGATTGCCCGACGCCACCCAGCCCGACACCGCCACCCTGAGCACGATCGCTCGTCCTCGGCGACCAAGAAACCCGGCCGAATACCCGCTGGGTCGCAATCGGACAGGGAGGGCGCAGCACGCTGCGCCCCTATGAGGGGTTCACGCCCCACCGCTGCCCCCATCAATCCTTGAAAATCGCCGCCCGCAACGCCGCCAGATGCCCCCGATCCCGCGTCTGCTGGACCTCCTTGAGGGCCACGGCCGCCTTCGAGTTGACGTCGTCCGAGCGCTCGATGGTGCGCTCGGGGATCTCGGTCAAAAAACGCGAGACCTCCTGCTCGTAGGTCTCGCCGCGGCGCAGGCGCGTCAGGCAGGATGCAGTCTTCAGCAGAGCGAGACGCACTGCTTCGAAGTGGTTTGGGAGTGTTCCTTCCTACTTCCAAACCAATGGACGATGTGTAAGCGGATACAGGCGCTCTACAAGAGCTGGCCGGAGATGAAGCGGGTTGCCAACGACACCGCAAAGCCGTTCATCTTTGAGATTCGGCAAGGGGGCAGCTTCAAGCGACACTAGAAGGCGTCCCCCGAACACGATCTCGCGCTCCCCGGCGACCAAGAACCCAAACCCCCACCCAAACCGCGCCTCAATCCTTGAAAATCGCCGCCCGCAACGCCGCCAGATGCCCCCGATCCCGCGTCTGCTGGACCTCCTTGAGGGCCACGGCGGCTTTGGAGTTGACGTCGTCCGAGCGCTCGATGGTGCGCTCGGGGATCTCGGTCAAAAAACGCGAGACCTCCTGCTCATAGGTCTCGCCGCGGCGCAGGCGCGTCAGGCAGGAGCTCAGGGTCAGGTGGCGCTTGGCGCGGGTCATGCCGACGTAGCAGAGGCGGCGCTCCTCTTCCACGCCGCCGCGCTCTTTGATGGAGCGCGAGTGGGGCAGCAGGCCCTCTTCGCAGCCGACCATGAAGACGGCGGGGAACTCGAGGCCCTTGGCCGAGTGCAGGGTCATCATCGTGACCTTGTTCTGCTCGTCGTCCTCGTCGGTGCTGGGGTCCAGCGTGATGCGCTCGAGGAAGGTCACCAGCGAGCTGCTGTGGGAGCGGTTCTCGAAGCTGGCGATGGCGTTGATGACCTCGAGGACGTTGTCGACGCGCTGCCGCGTGAGCTCGTCTTTGCCGCCCATGGCGCGGATGTGGTCGATGTAGTTGAGGCGCTCGATGAGGTCCTGGGCAATTTTGTGTAGGGGTTGGCCGCCTTGGTGGAACTTGGCGCGAAACTCGGTGATGAGGGCGGTGAATTCTTGCAGCTTCTGGCGCGCCCGGGCCTGGGGGATTTCGAGTTTGTTGGGGGCTTCTTCGAGGGCTTGGAAGAAGGAAATACTCTTGGCGCGGGCGAGCTCGTCGATGTCGGCGATGGTGCCGGGGCCGACGCCGCGGCGAGGGATGTTGACGATGCGGCGCAGGGCCAGCTCGTCGCTGGGGTTCACGCAGACGCGCAGGTAGAAGACGATGTCCTTGACCTCGCGGCGGTCGAAGAACTTGGTGCCGCCGATCATGCGGTAGGGGATGCTGCGCTCGCGCAGGGCCTCTTCGAAGACGCGGCTCTGGGGGTTGATGCGGTAGAGGATGGCGAAGTCTTGGTACTTGAGGTTCAGCTCTGCGCGCATGAGCAGGATGCGGTCGGCCACGAACGCCGCCTCCTCGACCTCGTCCCTACAGTTGAAGTGCCGCAGCTTCTTGCCCACCTCGCCGGCGCTCCAGAGCTTCTTGTCGCGCCGCTTGCGGTTGCCGGCGATGACGGCGTTGGAGGCCTCGAGGATGGTCTGGGTCGAGCGGTAGTTTTGCTCGAGGGCGACGACGCGGGCGCCAGCGAAGTGTTTTTCGAACGAGAGGATGTGGTCGGAGACGGCGCCGCGGAAGGCGTAGATCGACTGGTCGTCGTCGCCGACCACGACGACGTTCTTGCGCTCACCGGCGAGCTGCTGGAGGAGGACGAACTGGGTGTGGTTGGTGTCCTGGTACTCGTCGACCATGAGGTAGAGCCAGGACGCTTGGTAGCGGGCGAGCACCTCGGGGTGCTCAGTGAAGAGCT
>PFUG01000014.1:19423-33948 GCA_002789955.1 Deltaproteobacteria bacterium CG_4_9_14_3_um_filter_63_12
AGGTCGTCGAAGTCGACGGCGTTGAGGGCCATGAGGGTGGAGGTGTAGCGCTGGAAGATCTTGTCGACGATGAAGCGGTTCGGGTCCAGGCGCATGCCGGGCAGCTTGGAGGGGAGGCCGCCCACGTTCTTGGCCTTCGACAGGGTGCCGAGGACCTTGTCGAGGTCGGCGGCCGCTCCGCCGAGCTTCATCTCTTTGAGGAGGTCCTTGAGGACGGACTTTTGGTCGTTGACGTCGAGGATGGCGAAGGGGTTGCGGTAGCCGAGGTGCTTGATGTCCTTGCGCAGGATCTGGGCGCCGAGCGAGTGGAAGGTGCTCAGGATGCACTGCTTGGCGAGCGGACTGCCGATGAGCTCGGAGACGCGGGTCTGCATCTCGTTGGCGGCCTTGTTGGTGAAGCTGACGGCGACGATCTGCTCGGGGGGCACGCCCTTCGAGACGAGGTAGGCGATGCGCCGCGTGATCACCCGCGTCTTGCCGCTGCCGGCGCCGGCCAACACGAGCATGGGGCCTTCGAGGTGCACTGCGGCCTCGTATTGTGGGGCGTTCAGATCGGACTTTTTCAGGACGTACATGGCGTTGCGTTGGGGGCTCGGCGGTGATTTGGGCTACCGGCGCAGGGAGAGTCGTGCTGTCTCAGGAGACCTGATACGGTGTTCACATGTTAGGTGCAAGATCAACTTCGGGCCTTCGCGAGCGCAGGCAACCCAGCTCGCTCACTTCGAGCGAGCGCCGTGCCGGGAAGCGAGCGAAATCTAACCGAGCGAGCGCAGGGACGCCACTGTGGCTCGCTGCGCTCGTGCTCGTCGCGCTCTTTGCGGCGTGTGACAGCAAGCCCAAGGCGACCCTCGAGGCCGCCCCTGGGCCGGAGCTGCCGCAACCCAAGGTCACCCTCGCCGAGGCGGACACTGGGGAGTGGCGCGACCGGGCGCGCTTCGAGCTGGGAGCCACGCCCACGACGGTGTACCGCTCTTCGGAGCCGGTGGTCGGGACGAGCCGAGACCTCGAGCGCAAAACGGCGCAGTTCGCGCCCGACCTCCAAGTCTCACAATGTCTATCGCGGGCGGCCGAACTCTACGCGTCCTACCACCCTTTCGAACCCAAAGTGTCCCCCCCGAGAGCCTTCGTCGAAGGGACGTTGCAGTGGGCCGGTTGCCCCGACAGCTCCGCGGCGGTTCGGCTCTATTATACGACCGAGGACGACACGAGCGGGCTGCTCGAGCACCTCGAGACCGCACTGACTCAGGACGCGCGCTTCACGCACTACGGAGTGGGCCGAGCCCGTGGAGGCGGCGACCCTTACCGCTGGACCTGGGCCATATTCTTGGTCGTACGAAACTTCGATATGGCGCCATTCCCTCGGCAGGTCGGTTTGGGTGACCAGCAGCGCCTCGAGTTTCGTCTCGGCGAAGGCCTGACCGCGCCCTCGGTGCTGTCGATGGCTCCGGGCGGGTCCATCGACCCCGTCGAGGTGCAAGAAAACGGGGAGACCTGGAGCGCGAACATCCTCTTCGACCAGCCAGGAGTTCACTGGGTCGAGGTCCTGGCGGAGGGGGTCCTGGGGCCCGAGGTCGTCATTCAGCTCCCCGTCTATGTGAACCAAGCCCTGCCCACCGCCTGGGAGGGGTTCGTGCCGCCAGACGAGGACTGGATAGAGGCCGAAGCCGACGCGGAAGCGCTGATGTTGACGTTGGTCAATAGAGACCGAGCGCAATTCGGGCTGCCGGAGCTGCAGCTCGACGAGACGCTCAGGCAGGCGGCCCGGGCGCACAGCGCGGACATGCGGGACCACCAATTCTTCGCCCACATTTCGCCGACTCGGGGCGGGCTCTCCGACCGCCTCAGCCCCTTCGGCTATCAGGCGCGGATTGTGGCCGAGAACATCGCGAGAAACCCACGCATCTACGATGCAGAGTCGGGGTTGATGGAGAGCCTCGGGCACCGAGCGAACATCTTGAGCGCTCGGCTCACCCACCTCGGCATCGGCGCGGTGTTGGGTCGCGGCCCGGCCGGTGAGCGGGCTTGGTTCCTCACTCAAGAGTTCGCGCTGCCCATCGAGCGACCCAGCGACGAGTCACTGCGGCGGCACGTCTCCGACACTTTGATTCGGTCGCGCACAGAGGCGGGGGCTGCCCCGCTCAGGCGGCGCGGCGACCTGGATCGCATCGCCCAGCGGGCGGCTGAGGTGGCGGCCCGCTCGGGGTTCGACGGCGACAAGCTCAACGCTCTGATCAGCGCAGACCTAGAGCGGGAAGGGATCCGCTACCGGCGTTTCAGGATCCAGTATCAACCGGTGCTCGAGCTGGTGGACTTTCTCGTCCCGCCCTTCATCGCAGAGCCCCAGCTCACGGAGCATGGGATTGGGGTCGACGTGCGCTTCGAGGGGGATGTCGAGATGAGCGGGACATTATTGCTCTTTCTCGAGCACTGAATTGCCGAGCAGACGACCGATCTTGACGGTTCAACCGTATGAAATAACGCGCAAAATCGGTCGTGGCAAGCGAGGCAAGAAACCCCAAACGGAGCGTCTCAGGGGGGTGTGCTGCTGGCGATCCAAGCGATCAGCTCTCCGAGGGTCTCGGGTCGCGGAGTCGGGTCGGGGAGCGTTCGCCCGATTTGGGTCTCGACGCAACCCAGCAGCGCGAACATATCGATGGAGTCCAAGTCGAGCTGAGAGAGGCGAGTGCTGGGCGACAAGGCCTCGGGCCACTCGAGCTCCAGCGACTCGGCGGCTTGTTGCAGCATCAGGAGAATGGGGTCAGCACTGAATGAAAGCTTCACGAGGTCCCGACGGTTCGGCTAGAAGAGCGAGGGTACAGACTCAACAGAGAATTGTTTTCAATGATTGAGTGATTCCCTTCGCTTGTGATAGCTTCGAGCGGTCGTCGTGTCCATGCAGTTCGGGGGTCTTGCAAACCGATGCGCGCCGTAATTTTCCTGGTTGGTCTATTCGGGGTGATTTCGTTGTTTGCGGCGAGCTGTGGAGGTCCAGGGCAGGGAGCAGAGCGGGGGGTGGCCTCGTTGACGATCCACTCCGACCCGCCGAATCCCAAGGTCTTTGTGGATGGCGTGTATCTCGGAGAGCTGCAGCGATGGCGTGAATGGACGATCCCAGTGCCCGCGGACGCCAAACGGCTGGAGTTGAGGGCGGAGGGATACTATCCCCACAAGCGCGACCTGCGTCTCCAGGATGGAAGCTCCTATCAGCTGGATGTCTCTTTGGTGTGGCAATACGAGTAAGTGGTTCTCGGCGCAGTCCGCCGGAAACAGAGGAGCGCAATAGATGGGCTCAGCCCACAACATCATCGCGGAGATCAACGCCATCTTCGGTGACACGGAGATCGATGACGTGCTCGTGCTGCCAAGTGGCGACATCTACTTTGGGAGCGATTCGAGCCGCCGTCCTCACAGCCACACCCTGCAGCCCGAGGACGTGCTCGGACTCGCCGACCTCTTCTCGCAGATGTCGGGCGGGGATTACGACGACCATGCGTTTGAGGTGTTGGTCAGCAATGTGCTCTGGAGAGTCGTCCGTCCGCCGGTGAGCTTGGAGGTCATGCTCGTCGGGAAACGCGTCCCCAGGAGACGTCGAACGCTCGGCGAGTTCGTCGAAGACGACTTGATGACCAGCGAGATCGCGCAGGCTTTGGTGCGCAGCGTCCGCTCGTGTCAGAACCTGCTGATCGCCTCGCCAGAGTATCACAACGCGGTCACGGTTCTCGATTCGCTCCTCGTGTTGACCTCTCCTGGCTATCTCTCGTTCTATATCGGCGATTCGCGGCGAGTCGATGCAGAGGACCTCAACACCAGCATCCTCGATCGCACGCTGATCGAGCGGCTGACACCGGTCGGCATGGAGTCTCTCGTCGAGTCCCTGCGCCACGCCCGTTGGATTTTCTCTGAACGCCTCGCTTCGAGCCGCGATCTCTATTGGTGGATGGGCGGCGACTCACACGCCCGAGGACGCGTCGCCGCCTCCGGCGCGGCGACTCCAGAGGTCGCCCTTCGGCAGCTGCGTGACCTGTACCGTGAACTCAACGGCATGGGGGACATCGACCCTCAGAGCGTCGACTATGTGCTCTTCATCGAGCACCTCAGGCCAGGTCGACCCAACGCCATGCAGCTCCTCGAGGTCAGTGAGTACTTGGCCTCGCAGGGCCGCACGAAGCCCCCATCGTCCAGCAGCAGTCCGGGGCTCTCTCATGCGGTGAACGTTCCGAGCCCGAGCCCCGTGAGTCTCCCCAGCTCGAGCCCCGCGAGCAGTCCCAGCTTGAGCCCCGCGAGCAGTCCCAGCTTGAGCCCCGCACATGCGAGCTCCCCAGGCCTCCCGAGCTCCCCCGGCAGGCCCAGCAACAACCTCGCGATGCCCAAGTCGAGGCCGGTTCCGACTCCACGAGAGGAGGAGCGCGCGAGCTCCCCGACCATGGCGACGCAACCTGGCCACGCTCGCCGCGAAGTCGCTCCTGCCGCGCAGACCTCTGTGGTCCGACCGCGGCCCGAGGTCTACAACCCTCTCGCCGACGCCCAGGTCGAGCCGGACGGGAACAACGACTCTCCAAAGATGGGGTTGCTCAGGCCGAGAACGGGTGAGTTCAAGCGAGTCCCGACTCCCGCTCCAGTCATGGATGACGTGGAACCGGACTTCAGCGTGACCCCCGACTTCAGCCTGGACGACGAGCCAGCAAGACCCGTGCGTCCAAGGACACCTGCCCCCGCTGCGACTGCGTCTCGCCCACCCACCCCCTACCCAGACCCCCCGACCGGAGAAGGCGAGGTCATCGATTCCGGATTGAGTCGAGCGGTTTCATCGGCCTTCGACGATTTCAGTGAGGTCTTCGCTCTCGATGACGAGGTTGAGGCCGAGGCAGCCCCCGCCGTGACCAGCTCGTCGGGGATGTTTGGCCCAGGCGATTTCGACGATGTCATGGGTGACCTGGACGATGACGCCCCTACTCACCAGGCCTCACGACCCAGTCAGCCCGCCAGTCGCTACAACGCCGACACCGCAAGAAACGACGCGGCGAGCATCCGCGCGAGCCGCGGCAATCGCCACCAAGCCCCGTCGCCCTCGGGCGAACACCCCATGCGGCGCAGAACCGGCGAGCAAGAAGCCGTCGAGCAACCGGGCTGGGATGCCGACCGTCCCCGTGTCGGTCGCGGAGCCAGAACGCATGCCCGTGGCAGCGTGACCCCAGAACACGACGCCAACGAATTCGGAGCCGTCGGCAAGCCCAGGTCCCGCCCCGGCGATCCGCCGACGACCGACTTGGCCGCTGTGGTCAACAATCCC
Source organism: Deltaproteobacteria bacterium CG_4_9_14_3_um_filter_63_12 (assembly GCA_002789955.1). Taxonomy (GTDB): domain Bacteria; phylum Myxococcota_A; class Bradymonadia; order UBA4248; family UM-FILTER-63-12; genus UM-FILTER-63-12. Next base: position 24,714 of record PFUG01000014.1, read on the forward strand.
TTCATGGAAGAAGGGACGCTGGACATCGACGAGCCGTTTGCCGACGAGCCCACCCGACGAGCCGAGTGGTCCGACACAAAAAACCTGCTCAAGGACATCGAGAAGAGCAAGAAGAAGTAGCAACGAGCTCGCTGGTCAAAGCTCGGAGGTCGTGTAATCACTCGGGTTACGCGACCCCCCTTCGGCTCAGAGTTTCCCGACCCTGTGCTCAGAGTTCGCGTTGGCTCAGGAGGTACAGCTCTACCCCTACATCGCTGGGAACGACCACGTAGGGAGGGGCGACGTGGAGCGTATTCGACGTCGCTTCCGAGAGCTGGATTGGTAAGCTGACCAACGTGCTCACCTGGTCGAGCGAGTCCGCCAGGATAACGGAAAGCGTCTGCCCCTCAGCTGCGATTGTCGTCATCACAAAGACTCTGCTGTCGGCGGGAACTCCAACGCTCTGCGGGGCGATCGCGGTCACATCGGGCGCAAGAAGATCGAGCTGGATGAGCGAAGTCCCCGAAAACTCCGAGGAGTCTCGACGCCAACGAGACAAGAAGACTGGAAAATCGAACAAGACCTCGATGATCTCGGCATCTCCGGCCTGACAAACATCAGCCTCGCACCTCGTGAGGAAGGGGGCCAATATCGAACTCACCTCTTTGGCTTGTGCGGTAGACGAGATAGCCGCGAAGCCGATGTCGTCCGCGAGGAACTGGGTTCCCCTGCCCTCATTCACGAGGTCAACAATGGCTTGCTTCCACACCGCCATCGGTTCCGCAATGGCTCCCAGTGAGGCCTGACGGGATATTACCGCGCTCGCATCTGCAGGATAGGTCAGCTCCAGGAGCAGCGGTATCGAGTTCTCTAGTCGGTAGGCACCGCCTCCGTCGAGAACGACGTTCGTCGCGAAGCCCGAGGCAATGAACGTTCCGTCGCCTCCACTGATGGGGTTGAACTCCCATGGGCTCAGGGAATTCCTGTCCGGGTCCGAGGCCAAGAGCCATTCTACCGAACTATCGGCCGCAAGAACAGAAATACCCGTTGCCTGAACGACGACCGTAAACTCGATCGTACCTTGGGCCAAGGCGAGATCGTCGGGGTCGGCTGATTGGGGGGCTGCCCCAATCGCCACCACCCGATCCCCATCTGGTCGGGCAAATCGAGCCGTCACCCACGGCTGGAAAGTCTTCCAGGGGTCGTCAGCAGCCCACGTGATCTGAGTCGGCAATCCCGTGGTCGAGTTGATGCTGATCACCCCTCCCTGTTCATCGAAGATCAGCGCCCAGATCATCCCGTCGACCGATACCAACTCGAGCCGGACGGTGGCCGTCGGCAGGTTGGCAGGAGTGGTTTCTATGGGCGAGGAGACGATCACCAGTTTGCCGTCAGCCGTTGGGCTCACTCGCACGAACTTGAGGACGAACTGGCTGGCACCATCGACCTCGATGAACGCCACTACCAGGTCTTCTCCGTCTTCGATCAGAGAGACCTCACTGACGGACTGTTGGGGGTTGCCAAGAGTGAGCTCATGAGACAAGAGCCCGGAGCACCACACCCCTTCCCCAGGAACTGAAAAATAGGCCGCGTTTGCCGTGGAAGAACGTGGGCAAGCCCCACACACATCACCGCCCTCGAGAGGCAAATAGACCCGTCCGTCCGCGCAAAGACAGCTCCCCTCAGAGAAGGTCGTCCCTGCGGGACATTGGCAGGCCCCTTCAGCAAAGACTTTCCCCACTTCACAGGCACAGGTGCCATCGGCTCCCAACGGCCCACGGTCGTCCGCACAGAGGCACTGGCGTCCCTCCATCGTCGAGCCCGCTGGGCAGGCGCAGTCTCCGGAACCGCTGGCAATCTGTCCCGCAGGACAGGCCTCGAGGCCCTCGAAGTCCAGACCCAGCGAGCACGACAGCACCGCCCAGGAGCAGAACAGCGAGATCATGAAGAGCCCCACAAAGCGTCTGACGTTCATGGGTAAGCTCGTGGTCATGATACCCTCGATTCCCCTTTGGGGCGCACAACTCCATCCACACAACACATCACACACGTCGATGGCAGTGTAGCGCTTGTGTCGCCCTGTGTCTTCGGGACCACCAACGAAGCACCTCGATGCCCCGCGAGTTCGCTGCACCTGGCTTGGAGGGCGCAATTGTTCTACGCATGCAGTTCCCGATGAGCGAGTCGCGGCTGCCTCTCGACCCACGTCCCAGAAGACTTTGCACCAATGGACTATCAAGCCAAAGCCGCTGAAGCCCTGTCCCTAGTCGCTGCCAAGCACTACCAGCAGGCCGTCCCTGCCCTTCGAAGGCTCCTTCATGAGACCTACGTCACCGACTTCGAGTACGACGACTGGTTGCGCGGGCTCGCCGACAGCCACAAGGCCCTGAAGCAGCCTTTGCCTGCCGGATATGTCTACCTCTACCTGCACTACTTCGACATGGCGCTCGAGTGCTTCAAGAAGGCGCAGAGCCCGCTCGATCTCGCCCTCTGTCACGAGAGCTGTGGGAACTTCGGCGAAGCCGCGACCCTCTACCTGCGCGAACGAAAACCCGTGCGGGCCGCCGTCAACTGCGAGAAGGACCAACGGCCCGAGGACGCGCTCGCCATTTGGGAGGGTCTGCAAAAGTCCTTGGACCCCGACCAAATCCCCTACGCTGCGGCGTTGGTGCGGCTAAACTGGGCCAACTGCCTCAAGCAATGCAACGAGGACCCCACCAAGATCCGCCGCGCGCTCGTCGAAGCCCTCGTGCTGCTCGAGGCCGTCGCCGACGAAAGGGAGCACCAGGGCCTGCTCGAAGAGGCGCTGGACTGCTACCACCTGATGATCCAGATCGCCCAGGAACAACACTCCTTCGAGAATCTCTCCGAGGGTTACATCAACGCCATTCGCATCCTGCAGGAACGTGGACGCCTGCTCACCTCACTCAGGTATTACGCCGGCATCGGCGAGATCGGAATCGCTTGGGGCGAGTCCCACGCCGTCGCGACACTCTACCGCGAAGCGGCCGAAGCCGTGCAGCGGGCAGGAACCCTCTATTCGTCCTACTACATGAAGGCCGCCGCCGATGCGTGGCTCGCCGTCGCACAGCAGAACCTCGAGCTCGGCGTCCCACCCGAGCTCTCAGAAAACGCCCTGCTCGCCGCGCTCGATTGCTTCAACCAAATCGACGATGGGGCAAATGTCGTCCACTGCTACCAACAGCTCAGTCGGCTCGACCTCGAGCCCGAGAAGGTCCAGCGCTACGGCAAACTCGCCGCGCAGGCCGCCACCGAGCGCCGCGACGCCCTGCCTCTCTATCCCCCCAGTGAGATCTTGCGCCGAGCGCCAAAGCTCCCCCCGTTGTGGCGCGAGGACCTCATCGAGTGGGAAGGCAGCGACGACTCGATCGCCCTCCTCACCCAGGTCATCTGGGACCTCAACTACCACGACACCGTAAGGCGAAAGGCCCTCAACTTGGTGCTCTTCTATCTCGACGTCCGAGACAACCAGGGGATGAAGGACAAACGGCTGCTGCTCGAGGTGGCCAAGACTCTCGCTCACATGCGCCCGAAGCTCGCGTTTCGCGGCCTGAAGAACCTCATCACCAACGAAGACGCCGAAGTCCGGGCCGAGGTCGCCCGCTCCGCCGGACACGTCGTGCATCCCAGCGGCCTGGTGCTCATCGAGCAGCTCCTCGAAGATCCCGCAGCCGACGTCAAAACCGCCGCCATCGAGGCGCTCGCCAAGCATGGCTATCCAGAAGCTTTCGATGCGCTCAAGAGAATCCTCGAGTCCCACGACAACCTCGCAGTCAAGCGGCAAGTCCTGGCGACCATGGGCCGCGTCCGGGTCTTCGAAGCCGCCGAGTATCTCTACCGCTACATCGCCCACGGACACGAGCCGGAGCTCAACGCCATCGCGACCCAGAGCCTCGAGTTGCTGGTCTCACCGGACTGGAGACGGATCCTCGCAAACCGAGTGCAGCATGAACCCGAGAGCGCCCGCCCGAACCTGGCGTTCCTCGAGCAGGCCCTCTGATTCTTGTTCGCAGGACCAGCGACGCGAGCCACTCGGTCCTAGCTCGAATGACGCCGCCGACGCGCTCGAGTCCACGCCAAGCCACCCATCAACGCGACGAACAGCATCAGCCCAGCACTGCCCTGGTCGCCACCAGACCCCAAGCGGCAGCCGCAGCCATCGTCCGGTTTGGTCTGGGCAATGTTGCTGATGGCGGTGGCGTCGGAACTGGAAGTCGCATCCGCCCCACCTCCAGTATCCGCCACCGAGGTGTCAGTGGGCGTCGTGGTGGAGGTGTCCACTTGAGTGTTGGTGTCCTGGGAAGTGCTCGTGTCCGCTTGGAAGGTGTCGACAACAGTGTCCTGCACGAAGGTGTCCACGGGCGAGGTGTCGCCAGGGGACGTGTCCGACCCATCGCACGTTGGGTCGCTGCCATCGCAATTGTCGTCGAGACCATTGCCGCAAACCTCGGTCGCACCTGGATGCACCGCCGCGTTGTCGTCGCGGCAATCGTCTCCGCCGATGGTGGTCGCGGCGTATCCATCTTTGTCGAGGTCGCACCCGCCGTAGGCGAACCCTGCGGCGTCGGTCTTCTCCATTTTCGCCTCGGTTCCCGGTCCCCAAGCGCCATCTTCGACAAGAGGCTCATTGGGGTTGTTGCGGTTCCACAACCTTTGGAAGGCCCGCACGCTCTCGACCATCAGATCGGGGGTGCTGGTCTGCACGAATTGGAAGTGGGGGGCGTCGTCGACGCAGATGGGGGCCACCATGTCGTAGCATTCCCAGAACACGTCGCGCGTGCCGTCACCGTTGGTGTCCACCCCGTAGGCCAACAAATCAGAACGCCAGTAGCTGGGGAAGGCAAGGTCCATGGCCTGGCCTCCTTGGTGGAAGCTCGCCCCAGGTCGCGCCGCGGGGAACCCGAGCTTTTGCCCCCAAACCCAGTCGTAGTACTGCATTCCCACGTCGCGATAGCCGCTCGTGATGGTGATCCAGTCGGCCTTGAGGGCAGCGACCGCCTCCGCCGCGGCCACGACCTCAGGTCGCAAAAGGTGAGGGATGTTGCGGTCTGTATAGAGGTGCCCTGCGGTCTGGGAGACCACGAACTCTTGAAGAACGCCAGGTTGAATGCAGTTGACCTCATCGACCAACTGGGCGGACAGCCCATTGATCAGCTCGAGCGGGTAGTCCCCTCCCATGCGCGGCAGGTCCCCGACCAGTATGGCTCGCTCCTGGGTTCTGAGCGGCGGGGCCTGCTCAGAGTCCTCAGCGCATCCGACGAGCAGCAAGAACACAGTGACGAGAAGGACGAGAGGGAGGATTCTTTGTCGGCTCATTTGGTTTGTCGCTCGGTGTTCCTGTCAATCATCGAGGTTCGGAGAAGTTTGCTGTCGGCTCCGTGGTCGGGCAACCCCCCTATGCTAACCACTCCGCGTCTCGTTTCATAGTTGACCTTTGGGAGTGCCCCCGCGATGTGAACAATCTGGGTGTTGACCGAATCGGTGAGGTTCTCCTGCGACTCGACCATCACGCGGCGAGGCGCATGGCGGAGAGTCGCGCAAACCCATAGGGTTGCGAACAAGAGCCGAGCAACACCTCGAGAGGAGTTCGTTTAGTGCCCGCCCCCCAACGAAATATCAGCGCCCTTGGGCAGCTCAAGCTGGGAGCACTCTTCCTCGTGGTGGTCTTCATCTTGGGCACTGCGGGCTTCCACCTTGTCGAGGAGTGGTCCATCTTCGACGCGTTCTATATGTGCCTCATCACCATCACGACCATCGGCTACGGAGAAGTTCACCGGCTCTCCGAGACGGGTCGTCTCGTCAACAGCTTCGTGATTCTCTTTGGAGTCGGCGCCTTCACTTACACGGCCGCGCAGATCATGCACGTCATGGTGCAGCAGGAGCTCGGCCTCTTCCTCAAGACACGGACAATGGCTCGAAGCCTCGAAAAAATGACCGACCACTTCATCGTCTGCGGCGCCGGCCGACTTGGGATACGGATCGTTCGTCGCCTGCTCGACGCCAAGGCCAACTTCGTCGTCATCGAACAGAGCGACGTCGTGATCGCACAGCTTGCCGAAGTGGGCGTGCACATCGTCAAGGGCGATGCGACCAAGGAAGAGACACTGCACAAGGCTGGGATCGATCGCGCTCAAGGCCTCGTCACCACCATCGGCAATGACCCGCAGAACGTCTACATTTGCCTCACGGCGCGTGAGCTCCGATCCGACCTCTGCATCGTCGCCCGCGCCAACAGCACCGAGGCCGAGGACCGCCTGCGCCGAGCCGGCGCGATTCGGGTCATCAGCCCCGACCGCATCGGCTCCCAGCAGATGGCTGACGCCCTCTTGCGCCCAGCCGTCATCGACTTCTTCGACGACATCATGAAGGGACACGATGCCGAGATCATTATGGACGGCGTCACCATTCAGCCCGGCTCGACACTCGAAGATCAAACCCTCAAAGAGGCTCGTCTGCCCGACCGCGTCGGCGTCAACGTCATCCGAGTCAAGCTCGCCAATGGCACCATCAAGCACCAGCCCAGCGGCGACACAGTCTTGCATGCAGGCGATCACCTGCTCGTCGTCGGGGACCACGAGGCGTTGCGCGAGCTCAAGGAACTCTGCTGCTGAGTTCATGTTGAACGCAGGCACGCCAACGAGCTTGCTTCGAGCCGGACCGAATCGGAGCGAGCCGCAAGGCTCGCCCCGATTTGGTTCCGTACGGTTCCTGCCGACTAACCCTCGTTCTTCACCCAAACTCGATACGAGACGGTGATGACCGAGTCCAACTGCAGCGCGTCACCTGTGAAGACCAAGGCGTTCTCGATCATGTCGTAGTCCCAACCGTTGGTCTTCGAGCGGGGAACGATCTCCCCGTCGATGGCGACCTTGATGGTGCTCGAGAGCGGCCAATGGCTCAACTGGTAGTTATTCGCCTTGATGAGAATTCGCTTGATGCAGCCATCGATGGTCTCGGTCAAGTCGTCGTTGCAGAGGCTGCCGAAGAGGCCGCCAGTGGCCAAAGCCACGTCGATGTAGCCTTGACCCAAATTGGCGCCGGTGACGGCCCAGGTCTGCGTACCCAGAGGCTGGCAGACACCGCCCGCGCTGGGCCCCCCGTCGCCGACGATGGCGCAGCCGACGACGCCCAGGGCGACGTAGGGCGCGGCGATCGTCGCAGCGTCCCCCTCGCTCTTGGTGTACTCGTCGTCCTCGTCGCCGATCCAAACCACCAACTTCGCCGCGTCCGCGCGCAGGATGCGATCGTCCGCCGTCTCGAGCTGAGTCGCGGCGAGCACGTCACGGCCCGACTTGAGCCCGCTCTCGAGGCCGAAGCCACAGATGTTGGTGCCCACCGGAGGCGGTGGGTTGAGCAATTCTTTGTAGCAACCGTCCCAGAACGTCACCAAGGTGTCAAAGGCGTCCGCGACATTGACGGTATTCTTGTCCAAGAAGACCCCACCGCGAAGCCCGTCGACCATATCGAGCATCGGATCTGGCGCGCCATTGGTGATGCTCAGCCTCGCCGGGTTCTCCCAGATCAGATACGCCTCGGTCGTGGTCACGCCCAAGCGCCAGTCGGTGCCTGAGTTCTGCAGGGTGGTGAGGAAGGTCGCGGCGGTGCGTGCGACGTTGTCGAGCTCGTCGGCCATGGAGCCCGAGTTGTCGATGACCCAGAGAATGTCGACCGCACCCCCGCCCGAGCGGGCGTCGATGGCCTCGCAGGTCGGGTCCTCGTTGGCTTTGAAGAGTTTGTTGGGCGAGATAGAGACCGCGAAGTTGGTCGTGTTGGTCAAATCGTCGAAGGTCAGTCGCGACGCGTCGTCGAAGTCGGCCTCACAGGCCAACGCGCCGACCGTGACCACCGAAAGATCGTCGCGCAGCTCAGTCACCTGCCAGTAGATGATGTTGGCGCAGGTGGTTCCGGTGACCGCAGCCGAGGTGTCGACCGCGACCTTTTGCAGGGCGCCAACCAAACCATCCCGCACGCGGGCCACATCGGTCGCAGCGCTCAATTCGAAGCGCACGTGCGCGCGAATCGCCCGACGGGCGGGGGCGTCCAGAGCGCTCCAGGTCGTGAACTCAGGATCCGTCAGTTCGACCAGCGGCGGATACCCACCCACGCTCAGCGCCACGAGGTTCGCGCTGTGCTCGGCGAGCACTTGCGCGTTCGTACCCGTACGCCGCGTCACGAAGCCGAAGATCTTGCCATCGTCGAAAGCCATCGCCGACGCAGCTTGAAGCTGCTGTTGCTGCGCCAGAGGCTTGAACCCCTCGGGCAGGGCGAGGGTGCTCTGCGCATGCGGAGCAGGCCCGGCTACATAGGGGCGCAACACGCTCTTCACGCACACCGCGGCCATGGGATCTTCGCTGTCAGGCACACCATCGTCGTTCGTGTCGGCCTTCAAGGGATCGAAGTAGCCACCAGCCACCTCATCCCCATCCGAGAGAGTGTCACCGTCTGTGTCGGGGTTGTTCCAGGCGGTCTCTCCTGCATCGACGACGCAATCTTGGTTGAGATCTTCGTAGGCGTCGGCGATGCCGTCGTTGTCTGTGTCAACGCTGGTGCCGCAGCCTACAGTGTCAACATCGCCATTGCTCGTGACATCGCTGTTCGTGACGGTGGCGTCGCCGTTGGCGTCGCCGTTGACATCGGTGGCCGTGTTCCCAGTGTCCGTTACACTGTTGTTCTTTGAACCGTCGTCGCACGCGCTCCCGAGCGTCGAGATGAGCATGAGCATCACAGCCAAGACCACCAAGGGGCGGCTGCTGGATTTGAAATTCTCGGCTCTCATTCTGGTCTCCTAGGTGGTATCTCGAATTCCCGGTCTTCGGCGTCGGAACTCTTCTCTGGTTTTGGACCGACTCAGCGACGCAGACGAAACCTTCGTCGACTTGAACTCAAGGAAACACTCTAAAGGGATCTCGCCTCGGAACAAAGGGGATGTCTCGATCGACGTCAAAACATGCCCTGACGTGACGACCTTCTGAGGCCTCAGGCGGCGAAAAAAAGGCTGTGCAACAACCGTTTGCCCGCCTCGCAAGGCCCCCCAAAGGCCGTGCGGAAACCGTTTGGCCGCCTCAGAAGGCGAAAAGAGGCTGTGCGACAACCGTTTGGCCGCCTCTGCACGCGATAAAGCGGCTCTCATCCACCACAGACCCCAAGAACCAACGAGCAAGTCCCTCAAGAAAACTCTCTGCGGTCGGGTAGACCCAGCAGTTGCCCGCTGGGCCCCCCTCAGATCCGGACGTGC
>PFUG01000111.1 GCA_002789955.1 Deltaproteobacteria bacterium CG_4_9_14_3_um_filter_63_12
ACTGCGAAAAACTCTGCCGTTCTCAGCACTCTCGCAAAGCAAGAGGGGCACTGCCTTTCCGAAACACTTTCGCGCGAAACAAGAAGCGAGCCTGGCAATCCACCTATGCTCGGGTGCGAAAATCGGTCGTGTGGAAGCGAGGCAATAAACCCCAAAGACAAGCCGAGTGAGTTGATGACTCAGAGCAGGGTGAGGTGAGCATCCCGTGCCCCTCGTTGGTGCTGGGATCGTAGCGAAGGAGCCATCTGACGGTCGACTCGGGGACGGTGCTAACCTCGCCTTTTCGCTCGCATCTCCATCGAAGCTCAAATTCGGTCTCCGGCCGTCTTTGCCACGCGACATCTGTGAAAGATGACCTCCTCAGCGCCTTGCCTTCCAAAGCCAGCGGTGCGCCCTGTGCGCGGACCGATTCCATCAGCGCCGGCAACAGCCGTATCAGCGCGCTCTTCCCCGCGCCATTGTACCCAAACAACAACGTCAAAGGCCTCAGCTCGATCTCCGTCCAGTCCCTGAAGCATCGGTATTCCCTGACTCGAAACGCGCTTAGCATCAATGACTCTCAGTTGAGGTTGGGCTCGCAGACTACGGGCGCCGTAGAAGGTGAGCAAGCGGCAAGGAACGCGCTCAGCTCCTGGCAGGCTGCTCCCGCAGCGAACGCGCGCGAACGCGCTAGCCAGCTCGGTGCCGAGTGGAAATCGAAATCCAATCAGAAGAACACCAAAACACCACAGAAAATCACCCATCCCCCACAGCAACTCGCCAATACACCTCAGCAACTCGCCAATACACCTCAGCAACTCGCCAATACACCCCAGCAAATCGCCCATGCATCCAAGCAAAGCGCCCATACCCCTCCGCAAATCGCCAATACCCCACAGCCGATCACCCATACCCCACAGCGCCCAGCGATTATACTGAGGTGCCTCAGGATTGCGTCGTGGCGTCTGTCGCTTGTGCTGCGGTGTTCGCAGTTTATGCGGAGGTGGCTCGTGTTTGCGCCGTGGTGTTCTCTGTCTGCGCTGCGGTGCCTTGCGCTTACGCTACGGCATGTCCACACGACGCACGTCCCTACTCCCCCACAACGGGAACGCGCCGCGGCGGCTTCTGGATGCGGTAGTACCCGCCCTGTTCCGGGAGATGACTCAGCAAGAACAACGCCCCCCTCGACACCTTCCTGAGCTCCTCGTGGAACAGCGCAGCGAGGCGGTCTCGGCGGTCCTTCACCAGTTCTTGCTCTTGCGCTGCACGTTGGGCCGCCTCCCGCTGCCGGTCGAGCCCATCCGCGGCCCTCGCCGCCTCACTGAGCACAGCTTCCAGATGAGACGTCACTGGCTTGTTGGCTTTCTGCATCGCGTAAGGAATGGCCGCGACCAGCTCGTGGAGGTCGAACGCAACTCCCTTGGAATCTCGCCGCCGATAGCCATCGCGCTCTTTGGAGCCTGGCAAGGCGATTCGGCCGAAGGTGAATCGCCACCAGTTGACGATAGTGCTTCGCGCCTCGAGCCCTGCGGCCAGCGCCTTTTGCGTTCCGACCTGGCGTTGCTCGGAGAGCTCGAGCGCCCCGAGCGTCTCGAGCGTCAGCTCCAACGCATCGCACAGCGCGCCCAGTCGCTCGACGGCATCGGCGAGCACTGCGGGGTCGTCGACGCACGCGCAGTCCACCTTGGTCCAGCGCGAGATGAACCGACGGGCCATGGGCACATACCAATCCAGACGACCCCGAAACCGAGGGATCTCCTCCGGGTTCAGGGTCGCGAGGGTCTGCTCTACCCAGTCTGAAATGGTGTCGCTCATAGCCACAAGAGGCTCAGCGACGACGGATTCGAATCGCACTCAGGACCTTGTCGTCGCCGCTGAACGCAAAGCGCGCCGCCGTTCGCAGCTCCAAGAGACGGTTCCACAGCAGGGTCGACGCGCGGTTGCGCATGTCGCGGGCCGACCCGAGCTCTGGGGGCGCCTCTTCGGCTTCGACGAGCGTGCGGACCTTGTTGGCGTGCTCTCGGGCGAGCGCGATGTGCTTGGGCGCGTCGAAGAGCTCGTTTCTCGCGAACTTCGAAATGTTGTTCTCGACGATGACGGCCAGCACGTCGAGGTCGATGGCCAGATCGAGGGCGCCTGTGGCCACGGCGGCGGCGTCGAGCTTGAGGCTCATCCCTTCAATATGTCCAAGCTGGAATCGGCACGCCGCGACGATGATGGCGGCCTCTGCTTCGCCCTCGGTGATGGCCTCCTCGCGTTTCGAGCCGCTGCTCACCGCATCGCTGCCGAGGGTTGCCGCTCGGCTTTTGCTATAGATTTCGGCGAGTTCTTTGATGAGGTCGAGGAAGTTGAGGTCGTAGCCGGTCTTGCCCAACCGCGCGCGGCGGCCGTCGTCTTCGAAGAGGGCAGTGATCCGTTTGGCGTCGGTATCGAGGTAGCGGCGTTCCCGCAGCGGGGCCCGGACGTCGGCGGGCGGCACGGACATGAGCAGGTCGCGGGTGCTGTCGCTCATTTCGATGGGCATATTGGGTCCTCCATGTTGAAGGCGTTGAAGGCAGTGTCTGCTGCACTGATCGAGTGGATGTGGGGAAGAGAACCAGAGTCGGGCGGCTGTCTCAAGGGGTGTGCGGGGATGGGTTTCGCGTGAGGTCTTGGTCACGGCGGCGAGCCGCTCCAACCGGTGCGGCGATTGTTGACTCCGGCGGTTGGATAGGCGGTGTTGGCGAGCCCAGGGCTGGCGAATCCCATGCTCTTTCAGGGCCGCCTCCAGGAACTACAACTCGCGACCTTCCCAGGTGCTCAGCCCCTCAAGATCGAGGGCGCCTGTGGCCACGGCGGCGGCTTCACACAAAATTTCGACATCGGGCGAGTTTGGGGTTGACCTCTGTGTCCAGGCGAGCGATGTAGGCTATACATCTGTTCAGGAGCTCACATGCGTACTCCCTATGATTGGCTCGCCAAGCAACTGTTGTTGCATTTGCTTCAAGTTCGCGGTTCGGTCGAGACCGAGCACGAAATCGTCACGGAACCGCAATCCATCGACGTAGTCTTCGTCCCGAATCCAGACTCGAGAGAGGACGCTGAGCGGCTCGGTCTGCTCGGACGAATGGCATCCACGACTTCGATGTTCGAAGCCTACAGCGATGCACCGAGCGTCAGCGAGATTCGCGATTGTCTGCGCAAACAGCTCGCATGGCACCGCGCTCTGGAGTCGAACGAAAGGGTTGGGACTTCGGACGTGCCGATGTTGTGGGGGTTCGCGGCAGGCGACCCGAGAACGGTGATTGAGGAGTTTGAGCTGCACCCTGCGCACGGCTGGTGTACAGGCGTCTATAAAGCGGCTCCAGCGTTACGCCTATGGCTCGTAGTGATCCCTCAGCTTCCTCGCACCCGCGAGACATTGACGTTGCGGCTGATGGGACGGGGTCCTACACTTGAAGGAGCCATCGACGAGCTGTGCCAACTTCCACAAGGTGCGTGGCAGCGTGTGCTCATCGAGCCCATTCTGCTCTGTTTGCGCTTCGAGATTTCAGAGTTGGGAGACGAAACCGAGATGGAGGCTTACCTCATGAGAACCCAGAACCTCTTCGATGAATTTTGTGAGCGCAAGAAACGTGAGGGAATCGAGCAGGGAATCGAGCAGGGAATCGAGCGGGGAATCGAGCAGGTCATTTGTCAGCAGGTCGCTCGGCGATTTGGCGAGAACGTAGCACGTCAAGTCCTGCCCCTCTTGGCTGCCATCCACGAGCAAGAGAGCCTCAACGAAGCGGCGCTTGGGATCATTGAGATCGATTCGGGTGATTCCTACCTCGACTTGCTCAAGTCACTCAGCAAAACCAAGCAATGAGGCACAGTCCGCACATCGGAAAACGCAGCTCGCCGACGTCAAGGGTTCAGCGGTAATACCTCGCAAAGCTGATTCCAGCTGCTGCACACCTCCTCGGGCATGCAGTCGGCGTCGCTCTCACACGGCGTGGGCCGAATAGGGTCGATGTCGCAATACGCGTCGAGCCACCAGGTGCTCTCGTGGTTGTTGTCGTGGCGTCCCGTCGCCGACCAGGCTCTGG
>PFUG01000064.1 GCA_002789955.1 Deltaproteobacteria bacterium CG_4_9_14_3_um_filter_63_12
CGTCGCTTCGGACGCCGCCGAATAAGTCCCCAGGCTCGCCAGCCGCGAACCGTTCGGTGAACGCGGGGGTGGCGACAAAGGTGCCGACCGGGTCGACGTCGTCTTCGACGACGAGGACGTCGGTGGTAACGGGGAGTTTGGGGAAGAGGGGAGGGCTGACGAGGCGGTCGGCGGTGGTGAGCCAGAAGGTCGGCTCCAAGAGCCCCGCGTCACGGGCGGCGCGCAGCGCGGCGCCGGAGTCGGCGAAGGGACCTTCGTGTTCGCACCAAGTGACGGGTATGGAGAGGGTGGGGTCGTGCTCGACGACGGGCTTGGTGCGGCTCTGCGGCCCGACGATGAGGACAGAGGTCGCGCCGGCCCTTTGGACGGCTCGCAGGGCTCGTTGGAGGAGTCCGAGGCCGCCGACGACGAGCTCGAACCGCGCTTGCTCTGCGGCCTGGTCGTTGCCGACGATAATGACAGCTTGCATAGGATTCTTGTTGAAAAGGAGTGGCTGCAGAGGGAGAAGTCAGTCTGAGTCGGTGGCCGAAGCGTTCTGCTTTCCCTTTTTATTCTCATGCTCTGATTGGTACTTCATCGCGTAAGTTCTGAGGTATACGGCGGCGGTGAGCCACTGCATGAGAATGCCGGAATGGATGCCGAACATGCCCAGCCAGTAGATGGAAGTGGTCATGAAGTGGCCGGGGCCGAAGGGCTCGATGTAGGTCAGCCCCATGAGGACCAGCGAATAGAAGATGAAGTTGGAGGCGAGCTTTCCGAGAAAGATGCTCGGGATCGTGAACCCCTGCTGGCCCGCGCTGGCGCGCAAGGCGAGGACCGTGAGGTCGCGCAGGCCCCAAAGCACGAGCAGGTAGACCGGCCATACGCCCAGATCGACGGCGACGATCAGGGTCAGGAAGTTGAAGAGGAGGTCGGCCAGGGTATCGAGCAGGGCGCCGAGTTCGGTGACGAGACCCAGCTTGCGGGCGTAGTAGCCGTCGAAGTAGTCGGTCAAGCCGGCGGTACAGCCGATGGCCAGGCCGATGCTCGGATATCCCAAATAGAAGACGCTGAGGGCCGCCATGACGCCGAAGATGCGGTAGAGGCAGAGGAGGTTGGGGAGAACCAGCAGGTCGTGCCAGAACGACTTTGCTGATGGGGCCTGCTGATCATCCATGGAGTTCACCTGTTCGCTTCGAAAGAAGTCAAAAGCTGGACGCAGAAGCGCTACGCCCCCTATCAAGCCACGTGCCGCGAGACAAGGGTGCGGCTGGATGGGGTCTGGGTCCTCATCGCAAGACGGCTGGCGACGGGTTCGGCGAGGCGCGTCCGTCTTTTGGGAGAACACGAGCCCGGCAAGCTTTGCAGCGAATCGCTCGGGGTGGAGTGGGTGTACTCCACTCCCTGGATAGTCGAGTAGCCGCCCTGGAGAAACACACTCCATAATCCTCCGCCGACCATCAGAAAACGCTGTAAATTCAACATTATATTATGTGGAACGAATCCTGCTAAAGGGTTCTGGCATCGGAGCACATGAACGTGCTCCTTGCTCTCGTCCTAACAGTGAGAAGTTGCAAATGACGATTCAAAACAGTCCGACTCGACCTCGCGCAGCTACCGGCAAACTTGGTGTCCTGCTCCCCGGGTTGGGCGCAGTCTCGACTACCTTCGTCGCCGGGATTCACAACATCCTCAAGGGGACCTCGTTGCCCGTTGGCAGCCTCACCCAGATGGGCACCATCCGTCTCGGAAAGCGCACCGAAGGCCGTGTTCCCTTGATTCGCGAGTTCGTGCCGTTGACCGGTCTCGAGGACCTCGAGTTTGGTTCCTGGGATCTCCACGGCGAGAACGCCTATCAGGTCGTGAAGCGCTCTGGAGTGCTGAAGCCCGAGCACGTCGACCCCATCCGCGAGAAGCTCGAGGCCCTCGTCCCCATGAAGGCCGTCTTCGATCGGCAGTGGGTCAAGCGTCTGAGTGGTGACCACGTCAAGACCGGCAAGACCAAGTACGACCTCGCCCAGCAGCTCATCGAGGACATCCAAGAGTTCAAGATCGCCAAGGGCTGCGAGCGTCTCGTGGCCGTGTGGTGTGGCTCTACCGAAGTCCACATCGACATCCAAGATGTTCACCTTGATCCCGAGCGCTTCGTGATGGGTCTCAAGGAGAATCACGAGGCCATCAGCCCCGCGATGATCTACGCCTACGCCCACCTCATGTGCGACGTCCCCTACGCCAACGGCGCTCCCAACCTCGCCCTCGATACCCCGGCGCTCACCAAGTTGGCCAAGCAGCGCGGCGTCCCGATCTGCGGCAAGGACTTCAAGACCGGTCAGACCTTGATGAAGACCATCTTGGCTCCCGGCCTCAAGGCTCGCGCCATCGGGCTCGCCGGTTGGTACTCGACCAACATCCTCGGCAACCGCGACGGCGAGGTCCTCGACGATCCGGGCTCATTCAAGAGCAAAGAGGTCTCGAAGCTCAGCGTCCTGGATGGGATCCTCGATCCCAAGCGCTACCCAGAGCTCTACGGCAACTACCACCACAAAGTGCGCATCGACTACTACCCACCCCGCGGCGACAACAAAGAGGGTTGGGACAACATCGATATCTTCGGGTGGATGAACTACCCCATGCAGATCAAGATCAACTTCCTCTGCCGGGACAGCATCCTTGCCGCGCCGGTCGTCCTCGACCTTGCCCTGCTTTTGGACCTCGCAAGTCGCACCGACTACTTTGGCATCCAGGAGTGGCTCAGCTTCTACTTCAAGAGCCCCCAGGCCAAGGCCGGTCTCTACCCCGAGCACGACCTCTTCATCCAGAAGACCAAGTTCAAGAACACGCTGCGGCACATGATGGGCGAAGAGCTCATCACCCACCTCGGCAGGGACTATTACGAGAACGACGAAGAGTGAGCTTTGGACTTGTTCACCGGCGACCCCTCGCCGGTGGACAGCCGTCGAGAGTTGCTCTACAGCGCTCTCTCGTCAGCCTGGGCGAAGCAAAAACACCCATTCGGTTTCCAGACATGGCCATGGAATCGGAGGCTCGATAATGAGACAGGCAGTTATTCTCGCGGCAGGTTTTGGCAGCCGACTCGCTCGTCAGAAAGGTGAGCTCAAGCCCCTTCGCCAAGTTGGTGGCTCGAGCCTCATTCAGCGCAATCTCCTGCTGCTCGCGGCTGCGGGGGTCAAAAAGGTCGTCATCGTCGTCGGACATCGCGGCGAAGAGCTG
The DNA here is from genome assembly GCA_002789955.1 of Deltaproteobacteria bacterium CG_4_9_14_3_um_filter_63_12. Taxonomy (GTDB): domain Bacteria; phylum Myxococcota_A; class Bradymonadia; order UBA4248; family UM-FILTER-63-12; genus UM-FILTER-63-12. The sequence continues at coordinate 3,211 of PFUG01000064.1, forward strand.
GCCGAGAGCGTCGCAGTCGATGCCGCCAAGATCGACCTCGAGGTCGTCTTCGCACACAACCCAGAGTATCAGAAGTCCAATGGGCTCTCGGTCCTTGCGGCCCGTCCCCACATCGACGGCAATTTCCTGCTCTTGATGGCCGATCACATCTTCGACCGCGCCATCGTCGACCTCGCCGTACAGAAGGGCGCACCAGTCGCTGGCGCCACGCTCTGCATCGACTACAAGATCAACCTGGTCTTCGACATCCCAGACGCCACCAAGGTCGTCACCGACGGGCAACGCGTCCTCGAGATCGGCAAAGAGCTCGAGCACTACAACGCCATCGACACTGGGATGTTCATGTGCACGCCGGATCTCTTCGACGCCCTCGAAGAGGCTCGCGAGAACTCCCACAACGACGACTGTTCTTTGAGCAACGGCGTCGCGACCCTGCGCACCCGCGGTGAGATGTTCGTCGAGGACGTGGGCAAAGCCTTGTGGCAGGACGTCGACACCGAGCTGACGCTCAAGCACGCCGAGCGTCTGCTGCGCCGGAACTTGTTCGACACCAACCTCGGTGCGACCGCACGTGCGCAGTTCGGCGCCGTGGGCTGAGTTCGTCAATTCTAGACACAAAAGGGGCGCCCAATGGGGCGACCAGTCCGACTATCGGCGTCCGACCGCCCGAACCCACGACGTGGAATCGCGTCCGACCGCTCGAACCCAAATGTTTACAAACTGCAGAGAAGCGGCGGGACGCCGCTTCTCTGCCTG
>PFUG01000189.1:0-809 GCA_002789955.1 Deltaproteobacteria bacterium CG_4_9_14_3_um_filter_63_12
CGCCAGAGCCGCTTTTCATGGTAGCCACCGCTGACGCTGCGCGTCACCCAAGAAGTGAGGAAAGCTCTGAGTCAGGCCCAGGGCAACGCCCTGGGTATCGGCCCCTCGGGGCGGGCATCTACTCGATGGAGTCCGAGTCCTCGACGTCCTCGAGGTCACCTCGGCGAGCTCCGCCGACGAACCCCAGCTGGAGTTGCTCTTCGTAGGTGAGCGACGGGCGCAGCGTCGTGGTCCAGTCGATGTACCAGTCGTTGAGCGCGGCGTAGGCCTCGAGCTGCTCTCGCGAGGCCACCTTATGTTCGGAAAGGCTTGGAAAAAGGACGAGAGGAGGCGTTGTTGATCGTCCTCGACGCGAGGGGCTTCGTGCTGACCCCTGACCAAGCCTCCCGCATCGCTGCGGCGAGCCACCTCGAGCTCGACGGGTGGTTGCGGCGCGCGTCAATGTCGAGTCGATCGACCAGCTATTTGCCAGCTGACGTTTGCACATGCTCGCGCCAAGGCCGGCGCTCCAGTTGATGCTCTCTTTTCTCACCCTTGGGTCGGGCGCTCTCAAGCCGCTCGCGGCGCCAAGGCCGGCGAGCCGCCGGCGCTCCCGTTGATGCTCTTTTCCTCTCGCCGTTGGGTCTGGGGCTCTCGAGCCGCTCGCAGCTCCTCAGATTGCATCGCAAAGCGAATGGGAACACAGCGAACACAGAGCGGAGGTCGCTGGGGCGCCTTATTTAGATTTCGTGTTGATTTCGCCTGCGCTCCCCATCGCTCGCTCTCTGTGCTCTCTGTGGTGAGCATGTCGCTCACACTACTCGCAACCC
>PFUG01000189.1:935-4844 GCA_002789955.1 Deltaproteobacteria bacterium CG_4_9_14_3_um_filter_63_12
CATCATCAAGAAGGAAGCGTCACGGTCCCCTTCACTGCTGGAACAAGCCGTGTTCCACATTCGGACGAATCTCGCAAACCTAGACACAGTCCTTGCACTGCGCTGCGCCCTCATTCTTAGGCTGGCCGCGGGCGCTCTTGGGCTGGCCGCAGGCGCTGGCCTGTGATAGGTCTCCCTCCACGCTGGTGCAACTTCGGATCCTTGCCTCCCGCTTTGCGGTCCATCGTGCGCGGCGCCACAACAAGACTCCTCGCGGACGCCTCCCGGACGACCCAACGCCGATGACAGAGCAAGAGATCACCGACACCCCCGAGCTCGAGACCGCGCCCCCGGCGCCCTCCTCCGAGCCCGCCGTCGCCGAAGCGCGCCTCGCGATGTCGGCCGAGCAAGAACCCGAACCTCGGCGACAGCGCGGCAGCTGGAAGCGACGCGCCCTCGGCAAGTCCAAAGCCGAATCCCCAGGAAACGATCGCCTCCTGCGCTTCGGCCTCCTCGCCCTCGTCCTCTTCGCCCCCCTCACCATGGGCGGCGTCCACTTTCTGCCCGCCCTCCTCCTCCCCCTCCTCGCCCTCGCCCTGGCCACCTACGCCCTCCACTGCCACTGGGAAAAAGGCCTGCACCTCGGCCTGGTCGGCGTGCTCCTCGGCGCCTGGGTCCTCGTCACCGCCCTGCAGCTCGTCCCGCTGCCCTTCGGACTCGTGCAGACCCTCTCCCCCAACGCCGCCGCCAGCTACCAACAGACCTACGGCCTGCTGGGCGAATCCCCGGGCTGGGTCCCCCTCTCCGTCTCCCCCTCCCGCACCGCCATCGCCCTGTGGACCGTCCTCGGACTCTTCGCCGTCTACGTCACCGCGTTCCTGCACTTCCGCACCCGACACCGCTTCGCCTGGGTCCTCGAAGGCCTCCTCGCCGTCGCCCTCCTCTTCGGCTTCGCCAGCCTCCTGCAGACCGGCCTCTACAAGACCTCCATCCTGGGCTTCTTCCCCATCGACCACCTCGCCGCCACCCGACTCAAGACCCCGCTCCTCAACTCCAACCACGCCGCCGCCTTCTTCGGCGCCATGTCGCCCATCGCCCTCGGCCTGGCCCTGGCCTCCAACAACACCTGGCGGCGAGCGACCTTCATCGTCTTCTACATCCTCCTCTCCGGCTTCATGTTCATGTGCGAGAGCCGCGGCGCCATGCTCGCCTGGCTCCTGAGCCACCTCGTGTTCTGGTTCGTCAGCCGCGACAAAGCCAACCAGAGCCGCCTCGTCAGCATCGTCGTCGTCCTGGGCATGCTCCTGGCCATCGCCGCCGCAGCCTACGTCGGACACCGCGAGCTCGACGTCCGCGTGCAAGACTTCGCCAACGGCGTCGAGGGCGTCACCAACGAGCTCGAGCGAGACACCGACGGAACCGAAGCCATCGACATCCTCGAGGCCAACATCGCCCAGGCCAAGTCCACGGTCCGACTCGAAAAAGTCGCCGTCTACCGAGACCTCCCCCGCATTCTTTCCGACTACCCCCTGGTCGGCATCGGCCGCGGCGCCTTCGGCGACCTCTACCCGGCCTACTCGACCCAAGGCCTCCCCGGCACCTTCCGCCACGTCGAGAACGAACCCCTCGAGCTCCTCGTCGAATACGGCGTCTTCTTCGGCCTCCTCTTCCTCATTATAATGGGCCTCACCCTGGTGCGCTGGCTCACCCAGTCCGACTGGCGCGAAGCCGAGCGCCCCCTGGCCGCCGGCCTCCTCACCGCGCTGACCTTTCTCACCGTCCAGAACCTCTTCGACTTCAACCTTCGCTACATCGGGCTCGGGTTCTTGTTCGCCCTGTGCGCCGGCGTCGTTGCGGGGCGCCGAACCCGGTACCTGCAGGTCCGACGCGAGCACCGCACCCGCAAAATGGCTCGCGGCGACGAAGAGAGCCAGATCCCCAAAACCCTCCTCGAACAGTTCTCCTTCCCCACCATGGTCGTCACCTTGGCCGTCGTCGGCCTCTCGACCTTCGTCGCCCTGGGCAACATCTCCAACGCCAAACGCGGCGCCAACGACGACGACGTCGTCGCGCTCCGCCTCGTCGTCGACAAGATGGAGCCCACCTTCAACCCCGAGCAAGCCCGCAAAGAGTTTTTGGCCACGGCCAGAGCCGTCCTCATCAGCCGCCCCGTCGACGGACACCTCACCTTCCTCGTCGGCCTGGGCCTGCTCCGCACCGGTCACGGCGGCGCCGAGGTCGCCGAGCCTTGGCTCGAGACCGCCCGCACCCTCACCCCCGCCGACTACCGCGTCCACCTCCTGCTGGGCCGCGTCCTCGCGACGCAAGGACGCTTCGACGCGGCGGCCAAATCCTTCGCCGCTGCCGCCGCGCTCCATCGCGGCGTGTCCCGCGACGTCTTGAAGTCAGCCGCCGAGGTGTTGCCGACCGTCAAGAACCTAGAGCTGAGCCTCACCGAGGACCCCGCAGAGTGGACCCTGCTGGGCGCCGAGCTCATCCGCGGCCGCCGCTTCGCCGAGGCCCTCGAGCTCGGCGACTTCCTCGACCGCGAGCACCCCGACCACCCCGAGGGCATCGACCTGCAGATCCGCACCCTCGTCGCCCTAGGCATCCCCGAGGGCGCCGCGGACCTCATCGACGACATGGTCGAACGCTTCGGCGACCTGCCCGCCACCTTCAAACGCAAAGCCGAGCTGGCCTTGACGCGCAAGGACTACCGCGCGGCCGACGCCGCCCTCGAGGAGGGCCTCGAGCACCACCCCGGCGACACCCAACTGCTCCTCGCCCGCGTCGACCTCCTCCTCGGCCCCGGCCGCCATCTCTTCGACGACGACATCACCTGGCGCCACAACGTCGAGGTCACCTTCGTCGGCCTGCGCTCCACGCCGCTGTCGAACACCGCCGTGCGCTTCCAGTACCAATTCACCCGCGGCCGCTTCCTCGCCATGGTCGAAGAGTACCGCGCCGCCCTCACCGCCTTCGAGAGCGCCCACCAGCTCGCCCGCAACAACCTCGCCGCCATGCGCATGATCGTCGACATGGACCTGAAGCTGGGCGAGCTCGACCGCGCCGAGACCATGATCCAGAAGCTGTCGAAGGTGGTCTCCAAAGACGAGACCGCCGAGCTGCTGCGTCGCCTGGACGCCGAGGTCAAGGCCGCCCCGTCGAAGCGGCTGTCCAACCCCATGAACACTGGGCTGGGCGATGGCCGCGATCTGGAGAAGTAGATAAGGAAGACTGTCGTGGATTCGAGCTCAGGTTCACCACAGAGAACACAGAGAACACAGAGAGGAAACTAGTAGACCAACTCTCGGTGCTCTCTGTGGTGAGCTGCGGACGCGAGGCTCACTTCAAAACACACGAACCACCAAGAAGAACCCAAGCTCTCCTCTCTGTGCTCTCTGTGCTCTCTGTGGTGAGCTCCAGACGCAGGGCTCACTTCAAAACACACGAACCACCAAGAAGAAACCTAGCTCTCCTCTCTGTGCTCTCTGTGTTCTCTGTGGTGAGCTCCAGAGTAGGGCTCACTTCAGAACACTGAAACCAAGAAGCTCCCAGCTCTGTGCTCTCTGTGCTCTCTGTGGTGAGCTCCGGAGGGAAGGCTCACTGCAGAACGCTGAACCCAGAAGAAAAGCTCCCCGCTCTGTGCTCTCTGTGCTCTCTGTGGTGAGTTCTGGCCGCCTCCGTCACCTCAGAAAACGAAAGACAACCAAGAAGATGACCTCCACTCGAAGCCAATCGGTCTCCGTCATCGGCGCCGGCGCCTGGGGCAACAAGCTGATCGCCAACCTGTCAGACCTGCGCGCCCTACACGCCATCGTCGACTCCGACGCCACCCACCGCGAGCAGCTCGCCCGCCAATACCCACAAGTCCAGCTCTTCGAGTCCCACAAAGCTCTCTTGAGCTCCGGGCCTGGCCCAGTGGTCATC
>PFUG01000615.1 GCA_002789955.1 Deltaproteobacteria bacterium CG_4_9_14_3_um_filter_63_12
GGGCGCCCCTACATGCCGTTGGACCCGTAGGGGCGGGCCTTGTGCCCGCCCGCGTCTCGCATTGCGGGCGCCCACAAGGGGCGCCCCTACGCCGACGCCGATGCCGATGCCGATGCCGATGCCGATGTCGATGCCGATTCCGATGCCGATGCCAATGCCGATGCCGATGCCAATGCCAATGCCAATGCCGATGCCCCCCTAGGACCGCACCAGCCTCAGCACCCCCCGAGCCCGCTTCGCAGCAACGACGCCCAAGCCCCAGCTCAGAGCGCCAGCGGCATCATCGGCAGCTCCGGCACCCCCTCCATCGCCTCCAAATAATTTGCGGCATCCAAAAGCCCCTCTTTCACCTGCGCCCGCTCCTCGCTCTCGGCCCGCGCCCTCAAGCCAGGGACCGCGTCCTTGCTGCCCGAGTTGACGATCGACTCGAGCGCCGCCGAGACGATGGAGAGGTCCTCGGCCCCGAGCATCTCGACGAGCACCGTGCTGATGCGTGGGTCGCGCAGCGTGCCGAAGAGCTCGAGCGTGCCCAGGCGAGCCTCGATGGGGGTGTCCTTGCCGCGCAACAGCGCGAAGCTCACCTCGAGCGACTGGTCGTAGCGCGTGGCCGCTGCCTTGGCGCCAGCGTCGTCGCCGTGGTCGTGCAGGAGCTGGGTGAGACGGGCGAGGAGGTCGAGGCGCGCGGGGTCGGAGTCGACGGCCCGGCGCAGGGCGACGATGCCCTCGTCCAGGCGATTCGCGCCGACGTAGAGCCTCGAGAGCGCGTCGTCGTACTCGGCCGTGGGTGGGAAGGCGCTGCGGTGCTCCTCGAGGCGCTCGATGCCGCGGTCGAAGCGCTCCTCGGTGAGGTAGATCTCGGCCAAAACAATGAAGGAGATGAGCTTTTCGAGGCTGTCGGGCCCGTCCTTGATGAGGACCAAGAGGCCCATGGCCGCGGCGTCGAGCTCGTTGTTTTGGACCTGCTCCAGCGCAGCCTTCAAGAGCTTCTTCTGCTCGTCGGTTCCGGCGGCCAACGCGGCCGGGGCCTGTGGCTTGCCCTCGGGCGCTGTGGCCACGTCCGCCTCCTGCGGAGCAGAGGGTTTCGCCGCCGGCTTCGCCTCGGCGGCCGCTTGGGGCGACTCGTCTCTCACGTCGACGGGCTTCTGGCAGGCTACGAAAAGCAGGACGCTGAACATCAGCGCGGCGAAAACTGGAGTAGCGGGCACGTTCTTCATTCTCGGTTCATTCCTCAAGCTTCCACAGCGCCCATGAGCGGCAATTTGACGGTGAAGGTCGTGCCGCTCTCGCCGGTGTCGTAGTCGATCGACCCGCCGTGCTCGTCGACGATCTTCTTGACGATGGCGAGGCCGAGACCGGTGCCGTTCTTCTTCCCACGGGTGACGAAGCTCTCGAAGAGCCGGCCCTGGATCTCGCGAGGCACTCCTTGCCCCGTGTCCTTGAACGTAAAGACGAGGTTGTCGTCGTCCGAGGCGGTCGAGACGTGTAGGCGTCCCCCGTGCGGCATGGCGTCGGCGGCGTTGCGGGCGAGGTTGGCGAAGACTCGCTTGAGCTTGACCTCGTCGAAGCGGGCGATGCCGCGGTACTTGGCGTCGACGACGAGCTCGATGCCTTTGCCCATCAGCTCGTTCTGCAGCATCTGCTCGGCCTCATCCATGAAGTTGTTGAGCAGAACCTTGCGGATGAGGATGGTGGACTCGCCGCGTGCGAAGCCCAGGATCTCGCGAGTCATGCGGTCGAGGGTGTCGAACTGCTTGAGCACGGCCTCGGCGTACTGGTCGCGCGCCTCGCGGCTGTCCTGTCGGGCCATCAACTGGACATAGCCGCTGACGATGGAGATGGGCGTCTTGAGGTCGTGCAGCACGCCCGAGACCATCTGTCCGATGGCCGAGAGCCGTTGGGCCTTTTCGCGTCGCTCTCGATAGATTTGCGTCACCAACGCGGTCGAGATGTGCGAGGCGATGAGGGTGATGAGTTTCAGGTCGGTATCGTCGAAGCGAGAGCGGCCGCCTTGGTCGTCGAAGCCCATCTTGTTGACGACCTCGACCGCGCCGATCATCTCGTCGTCGGCGATGAGCGGAACCGAGATGAGGGAGCTCGCCGCGACGCCGAGCTTGGCCAGCGCTTTGGGCAGGGCGGATTCGGGATCGGTCCCCCGGTTGGAGAGGTGCGGACGGCCTGTCGAGATCACCTCCGAGAGCTTGTCGTTGATGGGGTCGAGGCTGCTCACATCGAACTCGTAGTCGTTCTTCCGGATGCGCCGGCTCGAATAGAGCGTCGCCCCCTCGCGCAGCAGCGTGATGCCGCAGACCTGCGCCTCGACGGCCTCGAGGCACTTCTGCCCGACGCTCGAGAGGAGCGAGTCGAGGTCGAGGGCCTGCGCCGCCTCGCGCTCGATCTCGTAGAGCAGGTCGAGCTCGCGCACCTTGTGTTCGAGGCGCTCGCGGTACTCCTCGAGCTCATAATTCTTCGCCAGCACCGAGAGGTAGAGCTTGGAGTTCTCGATGGAGACCGCCGCCTGGCCGGCAATGGCGCTCAACAGCGTCTCGTCCTCGACGGTGAAGTAGCCGTCGCGCTTGTTGAGGACCTGCACGACGCCGATGATCTTGCGATGCTGGTTGCGGATGGGCTGGCAGAGGCAGCTGCGCGTCTGGAAGCCGGTCTGGTCGTCAACGTTGCGGTTGAATCTAGAGTCTCGATAGGCATCTTTGATGTTGAGGCTCTTACCGGTCTTAGCGACCCATCCGGCTATGCCCTCGCCGATACGCAGCCGGATCTCACTGACGCGCGTCCCCTGCAAGATTTTTGACCAGAGCTCCCCGTTCTCATCGAGCAGAAAGAGCGTCGAACGGTCGGCGTGCATGAGGTAGGTGATCTTGTCCATGATGAGGTTGAGCACCTCATCGAGCGCTGACGTGGAGCCGATGGCGCGTCCGATCTCTTGGATGGCGATCAGCCGGTCGTCGCGCTCGGCGACCAGCCCTTCGAGGCGCGCGATCTCACTCTCGTATTCCGCCAAACGAGCCAATGGGTCGGTGCTGGGGCGCCGAACGGGTCGTTCTGCAACGGCGGCGATGAGGTTGTGCTCGCTGTCAGCCATCTCGAAGCTTCGAGCCTATCAAGTGTCGAAGGGGCGCTCTTGGAACACTTGTGGCTTCTACTCTCTAGCTCGCCTATGCGGTTGGGGGACGGACTTTGGGATGTCCAGAGGCAAGCAGCGTACCACAGCTAAAACGAGAGTGGGACAACATTCCACGCTAGTCGTGGGTTCCGGCGGTCATCGGCCTGACGTGGTCGGCCACAGGAAGTAGCCCAGCGCGGAGCGCTGGGCCGCGCCTCCGACCGCCCGAACCCAAGGCCGATGCCGATGCCGATGCCGATGCCGATGCCGACGCCGATGCCGATGCCGATGCCGATGCCGACGCCGACGCCGATGCCGACGCCGATGCCGACGCTGGCGCCGATGTCGATGTCGATGCCGATGCCGATGCCGATGCCGACGCCCTGCGGACCTATCACGCTCCGGTGGACGGAATTGTGATCGGCAAGGCGACCAACCCGGCGGCGACAACGGGGGCGCGCATTCTGCATCTTGGCATCATCGGCTCGGTGGGGGGGGTGAGCACGCTGGGGGTTCTTGTTGGTTGGCTGCGAAGGAACTCGGCCGAAGCCTGCGTGGGAGGTCAGGGAGCGATGCCGGGGAACGGTCCGACCGCCTCCGGCGGCTCTCGATCGACCGCCCCGAACGGTCCGACCGCCCTCGGCGACACAGGGAGTGTTCGGCCCCTGAGGACAGATTCCTCGGGCTTCGCCCTCGGTGGCTTCGTGGCGTCCGCGTGAGCATCTGACGCCCAACACTCCCCTCCGCCAGCCGACTCATAGGGGGCCACCGATCCAGCCTGTACGGCGGTTGGTGGTCCTGAAGGTCGGGTAGGCCGTGTTGGCGAGCCCGGGGCTGGCGGTTTGAATGGCCGTGAGCTCCAAATGGACGTTTGGGGTGTTGTACACTGTACGCAACACATAGAGCACGCCGTCTTCCGCAAGAC
>PFUG01000271.1 GCA_002789955.1 Deltaproteobacteria bacterium CG_4_9_14_3_um_filter_63_12
TGATTCGCGCTCGACCGCCAGAAGAAACGCTAGGTTCACACCTCGACGATGAAGATCGACGAGATGTGTACAAACTCCAGAGCCCAAGGTTACACCTTGGGCTGGGGAATGTTCGGCCCCCGAGGGGCCGATGCCTCGGGCTTTGCCCTCGGCAGCTTCGACACGGTTCGACGTGTGCGGCCCGCCCAGGTTTGTGGCCATCAGACCTTCCCGCGCACCCCAACCCTGGGCGTCGGCCCTGAAGGGGCCGTCCCAGGAAGTAGCCCAGTGCGGAGCGCTGGGTCGCGCGGCCGACCGCCCAAAACCACGACGTCGAACTGCATCCGACCGCCCGAATCCACGACGCCGAACTGCATCCGACCGCCCAAAACCACTTCGCCTGTCGCACTCCTTGCGTCTTTGCGTTGAAAACCGCCCCGCCCATTCAGGCTCGCAAGAGCTCCCCGAGCACCCCACCAGCCATCCCGCCGTAAACCGGCAGACACAACAGCTCCGCAGCCGCCCTCTCCGCCACCGGCAGCGCGCCGGCCCCCACCCCATACCCGGCAAACTGACTGGCCAACGGCGAGTAGTAGACCTTCGTCTCCACGCCTCGCGATGCTAGCCACGCCGCCAGCACCTCACGCCGGCCGCCCGCGACCCGCACCGCGTACTGATGAAACACGTGGGCGTCGCCGCCTGGGTCCAACGGGCAGGTCACCCCGTCCATGCCGCGAAACGCTTCGGCGTATTGGGCCGCGATGGCGCGGCGCTCGGCCGTCCAGCGCTCCAGGTGCGGCAGCTTGGCCAGCAGCACGGCGGCCTGCAGGGCGTCGAGCCGCGAGTTGTAGCCGACCTCCTCGAAGCCAGGCCCCACCTTGCCGTGCTGTCGCAACGACCGGGCGATTTCGGCGACCTGCAGGCTGTCGGTAGTCAGCATGCCGCCGTCGCCCAGCGCGCCCAGGTTTTTGGTCGGGAAGAACGAAAAAGCCGCCGCATGCCCCAGCGAGCCCGCCGACCGACCGTCGAGCTTCGCGCCCATGGCCTGGGCCGCGTCCTCCAGCACGACAAGGCCGTGGCGACGGGCGAGGTCCATGATGGAGGCCATGTCGGCGACGCGCCCGAAGACGTGGACGGGCAGCAAGGCTCGGGTGCGCGGGGTGATGGCGTCTTCGACCCGCTGCGGATCCAGGGCCAGGGTTTCTTGGTCGATGTCCACGAACACCGGCCTCGCCCCCACCCGAACGATGGCCTCGGGGGTGGCCACGAAGGTGAACGGGCTGGTGATCACCTCGTCGCCAGGCCCCACGCCCAGCGCCCGCAGCCCGATGACCAGCGCGTCGCTCCCCGACGCCACGCCCACCGCAACCCTCGTCCCCACCCGCTCGGCAACCGCCGCCTCGAACGCCGCCACCTTGGGCCCCAAGATGAAGGTCCCCGAGTCCAGCGTCTCGGTTAGGGCCTGCAAGAGCTCGTCGCGGATGGATTGATTCTCGAGGCTGAGGTCTCTGAAGGGGAGCTTCACCTTGGTCTCCGGGGCAAAAGACGCCGCAAGGTATAGGGAGAGCAAGGGAAATTCTAGGGGATTGCCGAGCGGACGTCCGATTTTCGCGGTACAACTCGCCTCCATCGAAGCGAAAATCGTTCGTGGTCAGCGTGGCCAAAAAACCCAATTGTGGTCGGTCGGGTTCTGAGCTTTATCACAGTCATTTGAGACGCTGCGCGTCATCCAAGAGATGAGAAAGTCCCAAGGCAGCCCCCGAAGGGGGCGACGGGCATGTAGCCAGGGGGTTCGACCCCTGGCGAGCCCGATTTCGCCGCGGAGCGCCCAATCCCTCCCGATTTTCGTAGCCGTCATTTGAGACGCTGCACGTCACCCAAGAGGTGAGAAAGTCCCAAGGCAGCCCCCGAAGGAGGCCTGGAGTTTGTACAGCTCTGCATTTTTTGGAGTCAACATACACAAAACATTGACGTACACGCAAACCTAAGTTAGAAGCAAGCCCCCGCCACACCTGGAGGTTTGCATGGCAAAGAGTGAAGGTGTCGACATCCTGGAAGTCATGGACCGCGTGCTCAGCGCCGCGCTCCGCGAGGTTCGCAATGCGCGCGCAAGGCAGCCCATGGTCGCTCAACCGGTTGAGGTTGTCGCACCCGATGGTGTGCATAAGTCGCAAACTTCATTGTGTACTCACATACTCAAGGAAGCTGGACGGCCTTTGCACATTGGCGCCCTGCTTACCGCCCTGGAGACAAATGGCGTCCAGACGACACGGGAGTCTCTGGTGTCGGCGATCAGCAAAAAACTCAAGCCTTTAGGGGCTTTCGTTCGCACTGGCCCTAACACGTTCGGTCTTGCCGGCCGCGACGACGTTGAGGTGTGACATGCTGACCGAGCTCGCTCGTCTGCTCGTACTGTGACGGCCAATATTTCCTCGTCACATCACGTGGTTTCGCGTGGTCTGAGTGCTGCTTGGGTTGCTCATTGCCAGTGGTCGTCGCACGCTCACTCCCTCGATTGCTGCACGCGGCCGACAGTTCGCAAGTTGGGCTCCGGATTTCCTCGCCTCTTCCAGGGCCCCCTGGCTGGTCGCTGGGCTGCTTGATGCGGGGGTCGACGCCACCATCGACACGCTGGATAGTATTTGCCCAAATGGCAGCTATTTGCTTGTCGCCGTGGACGATACTGGGCTGCCGAAGTCCGGCAAGGCGATCAAGTCAGCTCGTTGAATGCGCGACCCGCTGTCGCCAGCATTTCAGATCAACCTGCAATGGGGATTACGCTATGTGCACCTCGCAGCCATCCTGCCGCTATACGAGCAGGACGTCGATCCACGCGCCATCTCCAAAGCGTTTGTGCCAGCGCCATCGGTAAAGAATCCCGGCAAGAAAGCGACCGACCAGCAACTGGTCGACCACAAAGAGTGCAAGAATCAGCAGAACTTGAGCAAAATTGCCGTGCAGCAGTTCGCTCACCTGCGCGAACACTTGGACGCCACTGGGCAGCACGACCGCTGGGTGTTGACGATTGGGGATGGCAGCTACACCAACGAATAGCGGTTTGTCCCGTCAGTGCAGCGCAGACCTCTCAGGGCCATCTGATGGCACAAACCGCTATTCGTTAGGTAAGCTCGGAAGCAATATCAGCGACATGCCTCCAGATTCCAGCGATTTGCATAGCAGGGCGGCATTGACGCGTCGGTCGGAAGTTCGGGTCTCTCGGTATGCTGTCGTGACTCAGCGGACAATGAACTGCCAAATGCTTGGAGCTGGGAGAGGTTATGAACACCTTCAGCCATGAGACGGCCGTGATCGATGACGGTGCCACCATCGGAGAGGGCACCAAGATCTGGCATTTCAGCCATGTGATGGGCGGCGCCGTGATCGGGAAGGGCTGCAACCTCGGTCAGAACGTCTTCGTCGCAGACGGCGTGGTCATCGGCGACGGGTGCAAGCTGCAGAACAACGTCTCGGTCTATCGTGGAGTCATCCTCGAAGACGACGTCTTCTGCGGCCCGAGCGTGGTTTTCACCAACGTCCGCACGCCGAGGGCCGCGTTCCCGCGCGGCGTCGAAGAGTACGCCGAAACCCGCATCGGCCACGGCGCGACCTTGGGCGCCAACGCCACGGTGCTCTGTGGCCACACCGTCGGACCTTGGGCGTTTGTCGGCGCTGGCGCCGTAGTGACCCACGACGTGCCCGCCTACGCCTTGGTCCTCGGCAACCCCGCGCGGCAGACCGGGTGGGTCTGCGTGTGTGGCGTCGTCTTGGGCACGGAGAGCGAGCCACGCTTCGAGTGCGACGAGTGCGGGGCCATTTACCGGCTGCACGCCCTCGATGAGCTGGTCCGGGCGTAATCAGCCAGCCAACCGCCAAACGCGCACGCCCCCCGCGCTCGCCCCCCGCGCTCGCCAACCGCCCGCCGCCATCCGCGCACGCCAACCGCCCCCCCGCGCCCCAAATACAGGAGTTTGCACACTTGTGGGTTCGGAACACGATTCCCTGGCCGAGGCTAAGGACAGCAACTGGGAGCGCCGGCGGCCCGCCGGCCTGCATGCACGGATTGCCGCGCAGCAA
>PFUG01000352.1 GCA_002789955.1 Deltaproteobacteria bacterium CG_4_9_14_3_um_filter_63_12
ACGGACAGGTTTTGTGCGGCGAGTTGGACGAGGCCGGTTTCGCAGCCGTTGGTGGGGATGGTGAGGGTGTCGCCGTCAAGGTCTAGGTGGGTGGGCAGGCACGTTGGGGCGCAGAAACCGACCTGGCCCACGATGGGGACCGTGCAGAATGGGTCGATGCCAAACAAATCGCAGCCGCCGCCCGGAGCGCAGGTGCCGCAATGCGTGGGAATGTCCAACGTCTCTTCGCAGCCGTTGGTGGCGTCAGCGTCGCAGTCGCCAAAGCCTTCTGTGCAGACACAGACTAGGTTCTCGCAGGTCGAGTGGCTGCCGCAAGCGGGCTCGCAGGTGGGGAGCTCCTCGTCGGCGATGTCGACGGGCTCAGTGTCAGGCGTGGTGTCCTCGATGACCTCGGTGTCGGCGACGAGGTCGGTCTGGTCGGTCGAATCGGTCGAATCGGTCTGGTCGGGTTGGTCGGTGACATCGGGCAGCTCGGCCGTGTCGCCCGCGATGTCGCTGTCTCCAATACTGTCGCTGGACTGAGTATCGGGCGTCGACTTGGCTGGGGCGTCGTCGCAGCTGGGTAAGGTCACGGCCCAGAGCGCCGTGCAGAAGGCGAGGAGAATAAGGGTCTTTGCAGTCGATCTCATGGGAGCCTCCCTGTCAATGGTTCCGTTCCTTGGATGGATGTTATCGGATAAAAATCGCCCAGTGGTGTTCCGACTATTGTGTCGGCAGGGCCTTCTGCTCGAAGTGATAGATCGTCCGGTCTCGTACGACGTCGAGCATTCCGGCTTTGTAGGCACCATAACGCCAACCACTTGGCGCGGCGATCAGCTCGAGGTAAAAGAGGTCGCTGCCGTTGAGAGCGCTGAAGAAGTACAGCCCATTGTCGGCAACGAGCATGAATTGCCCGTTGTCCATGGGCACAAGGTCTTTAATGTTGGCTGGGATCTGTGCTGGAAAATCGAATCCGCCGAGGCGGTTGCGATAGGGACTGGAGTTGGCAACGTAGCTGAAAAACTCGACCCCCGTCGTGTGGAGCAGCGCAAAGCTCGCCGAACTGCCCCCCTCGTAAGGTTCGATCTCCACGGCTCCAGTCGACTGGGTGGGCGAACTGTTGGGGATGAACAACTCAGAAAACCCGCCCGCCTGCGGAGCAAACTCGACGAGGCGCTCCACGCTCGAGAGCCAGACGATGAGCGTGTCCGCTGGCCCAAAGCCTGCGTTGATGGACAGGGGCTCCGCCATACCGGAGACATCATTCAGGTAAGCCTCTCCGCTGAGACAGAGTTTGAGCGAGTCGGCCAGCGTCGAGCCACACGCAAAGGCCCCAGGGTCGAAGCCATCCGGACGAAGGGAGTACCACCGCAAGACGTTGCCCTCCAAGCTGAAAAACTCGCCGCTCGACTCGCTCGTGGCGGGCATTCCCGAGACGGCGACGGACAGGGGGGCGGAGCTTGCACTGACCAAGCCGCTGGCGTCGTGTTCGACAAAGCCGGCCAACTCCGTGTAGGTCAGAAAGCTCGGGCGGTCGCCAGCGGCCACAGCAACGAGGTGCGTTCCTGCAGCGTTCTCAGCTTGTCGTAAGCTCGACACTTTGGTGGTGTTGTTGCCACGGTCGACCATGATGCTCGCCACGCCAGCCGGGCGGATAGCCATGATTTCGTGGGCCGTTGAACTCTCATACCGTTCTGCAAAGAGCAGCTCTGCGTTGGCTCGCCCAATGCGTCCAACAGCATTTGTAGAGACAGTCCCTTCTGGCCCATTCACGACCTCGAAGCTGCACCCGTTTTTGATGTCATTGCCGAGGTCGACCCAATTCGGCAGACACCCCCGAGGCACGCATTGGAGCTTTTCGTTGAGCTTCTCGCAGACCCCGAACGTGCCGACCTCCGCAAGCTCGTCGGCGCAGACGACACCGCACCCACCACAGTTGACGGGGGTCCTGAGGTCGACCTCACAGCCGTTGTCCGGGCGCCGGTCGCAGCTTTCAAGCTCATCTCCACAATCTAAGAAGCAGACCGCTCCGCCCGGATAGCAGGCGGAGTACGGCCCCACGACCTCGGGGCCGCACTCATACTCACAAGTATCAGGCAACTCCACATCGACATCGATGCCGTCGAGAAGCTCGGGCAGCAACACCGCGTCCTCCGGCGCATTGGTCGGCACACACGCCGCCGACACCACGCCCGCCGACTCACCTTTGACGCACTTGAAGCCGGCGCCGCAGTCGTTGTCGCTGTTGCACTCGTCGAAGCGATTGCAGGCGGCCGTGGCCACGAAGGCGAGAGTCAGCGCGAGCACCAAGAGCCAACAAGAAACAAGCTTCGAGGACATGCTCACCACCTCCACGTGCAGGTGCCGAGGGCCGAATCGCCGGTCACCGCTAGATTCCATTGGGTGTCGGCGACCTCTGTGGCGGAGCCGCTCAACATTCGGACGACGAGGATCGTGGCGCCCGTGACGACGATGGCGCTGCCGATCCCGAACAACAGTTGGGACGCAAAGACGTCCTGGGCGTAGAGGTCGAGGTTCTCTTTGGAGCCCTGCAGGGTGCACAGCTCGGGCCGTTTGCACTGCTCGACGACGTCGGCTTGGGACGCGGCGATGCCCGCGAAGACGGCGCCAGCGACGAGGGTCGCTCCGCCGGTCCCGATGACGATGGTCTCGACCCAATAGCTCTTCGCCTCGAGGCGCTCCCAGCCCAAGCCGTTGTTGACCTCGACGTCGCCCTCTGGTGCGCCCCTCTCGAGTGCGGGGAGCAAGGCGGAGACGGCGAGATCGAGGTCATCGTCGCTGTCGATCGCGGTGCGGGCGGCGCGATAGCCGGCTTCGTCAGCTCGAGCCAGCAAGACCCCATCGGCGCCGTGGGCGGTCACGTAGAGGACCTCGACGCCGAGCAAGGTCTTCAGGGTCGTGGCGAGCCCGTGCTGGGCTTCGAAATCGGCCGGCCAGTCGATGGGCTTGTTCTCGGCGGCCTGGGCGAGGGCCGCGACGATGGCCGGGCTGATGACCAGGGTCTGGTGGCTGTAGTTCATGGAGGTCAGGAAGGGTCCTGCTTGCAAGGCGTCGCAGGTGAACAAGAGGCCGTAACTGGCAGTGGTGACCGGGACCTCGCGCTCGGACGAGAGCACGATCTGGTCGCCGTTGAGGTTCACGACGCAGGTCTCGCCCGAGGCGGGCTTGAGCAGCAGCCGCCGGCCAGAGGTGCTGGCGTGCACCCGGCTCTGCTCGACCATATCGACGACGCCGGGCGGAAAGAGCTTGCGACTCGGGGAGTAGGTCGGGAACGTCTCCACGACGCGGGTCGTGACTTGGGCGGCTTCGTCGAAGTGGGCCTCGGACAAGAGCACCGACGGGAGCGTCAGCATGCCGGTGCGGGCTTGCTCCACGAGGCGCGCGTCGAGGGTTAGGAGCATGGGCTGCTCGAGGGCGTCGTTGATGCCTTCGGTGAGCAACCGCTCGGCCTCGTCCATGCGGTCGTCGTAGAAGGCGTCGACGCCAGCCTGCAGCTTGGACACGGCGGCGTCGGCCTTCTTGGCTGTGCCAGTCAACACTTGCCCGCCGCTCAACGCGCTGCGAGCTTCGCTGCTGTGCATGAGCACGAGCGAGCGGTCCAGGAGGGCCTCGACTCGGCCGGCGACCTCCGTCGCACCGTCCTCCGTTTGGACTTCAAGCACACCGACGACGGTCTGCGCCTGGCCTGGTGACGCGAGCACCAAGGAAAACACGCCAACCAACAGCAAAAACAAGACGGTCGGTGGGTTCCGACGGGCAGAAGAGCACGAGGGCTCTCTGCACATGAAAGGTGGATTCATCGTTGGGTTTCGTCCGCAAAGGGTTTAGAGAGATTGTGACCTGGCCACACCTCAAGATTGGACTTGTTCCTATCAAGCCCTCGGCAGATTTTCCAGTGGTCAGCCAGAGAGGTTGTGGGTTCGGGCGGTCGTTCGGACGCGGTTCGACATCGTGGGTTCGAGCGGCCGGATGCGGTTCGCCGTGGTGGGTTCGTGCGTTCGGATGCGGTTCACCGTGGTGGGTTCGTGCGTTCGGA
>PFUG01000362.1 GCA_002789955.1 Deltaproteobacteria bacterium CG_4_9_14_3_um_filter_63_12
TTGAACGCAGCCCAGAGCTTCACAGCCATACTCCGAGCGAGGTCGAAGCCGCCGAGGGCATAGCCCGAGGCATCGGCCCCTCGGGGGCCGAACATTCACCAGCCCAAGGTGCAACCTTGGGCAACCGACGCCCGCCCGCGCGATCCCACAAGTGTACAAACTCCAGACCCCCGGCAGCAAGCTGCCGGGGGCTAATGCTGTGCCGGCGCTCCGCGCCGGGGCCCCGACTTTCATCGGGGCCGTTTGCGCGCCGAAGGCGCGCAAACAATGCCTCGAAAGGGAAGTCCCCTGATAAGCCGGGTCCTGTACACGGAGAACCGTGTGCGGTCATTCATCTAGGCGAGCCGTTGCCGACTCGCTCGAGCGATCTAACCCGAGAGCTGGGTTCGAGGCGGGACACCCCTGCCCCCCGAAGGGGACGCCCTCTGTTCGATCTTGCTCCAGATGGGGTTTACCATGCGATGACTGTCACCAGTCATCCGGTGAGCTCTTACCTCACCCTTTCACCCTTACCGTCCCGAAGGGCGGCGGTTTGCTTTCTGTGGCACTGGCCCTGGGGTTACCCCCGGTCGCTGTTAACGACCATCTTTCCCTATGGAGCCCGGACTTTCCTCCGACCCGCGTTGATCCGAGCCGGCGACCGCGTCGAGAACTCACCTTTCGAGGCGGGCGGAGCATACACGAAGCATTGAGCGCAGGGAATCTCGAATCTCTGGACCAGCAAACGACGTGAGCCCGAGCGGATTCGCTCGGGCTCTCGTCATTTTCTCTAAACCTTCTGGCTACTTGAAGCACGCCGGCCCGAGCCAGCCGAAGCGGTCTTTGGCCTGGACGTACTGCCAGCGACTGCTCGAAACCACGCGGCTCGTGGGCCTGGGCATGGAGTCGCCCTTGGCCGCTGGCCGGAAGTTCTCGCCTGGCCCCATGCGGACGACGCACGCGGCGCCTGTGCAGGGGTCGGACTTCTTGGTCCAGCCGTAGAGGCCATTCTGCTCGACGGTCTGCCAGTCCTCAGCGGACTCTTCGAGAATGGTGAGCGCCTCGTTCTCGTTGAGTGGCCGAATCTGAGCGAAGCGGCTCGCCGGCCCCTCTCGCAGCACGCAGGTGCGGGTGAGCGTGTGCTTCTTCTGGTTCTTCGAGGCAGCCAAGAGCACGTTCTGCTCGGAGAACTTGACCCCAGCTTTCGCCGACTTGGTGGGTTTGGTTTCGGCCTTTGCGGTCGCCGCTTGCGCGTGAGGAGTCGTGTCGCTCGAAGCCATCTCATTGCCGCCGGTGGTCAGGCGGACGAGCTCGTAAGAGGGCTCGGCGCTGGTGGGCGCTTCGGAGGTCGTTTCTTGTACGGTCTCTGACGCGGCCGCCGCGGTGGTTTTGCTGTCGTCGGATTCGCTGCCGTCGCCGCCTGCGAAGATGGCGTAGCCGATGCCGAAGACGGCCATCAAGAGGATAAGCGCCAGGAAGGCTTTTTGCTTTTCGACGACGGGACGCTTGCGCTGTTTGCGCACGGAGCGCGCCGTTGAGGCTCTAATTGACGCAAATTTGGCCTTGAAGGTGCTCATCAGCACCGCCGCCGTCCTCGTCGAAGCTCTTCGTTGGTGCGTGGGGACCTGGGTCTCGTCGTCGCCGTTAGGCAGGACCGGGATGGGCCCAGAGTCGTCGTCGTCGTCCCCAAAAGCGAACTCCACGCCGCCTTCGTGGAGGTTCCCAATGGAGAAACTCTCCTCCTCCTCCTCCTCCTCGGGCTCGGCCTCGTCGTTCTCAGTGCCGGCGAGCAAGCGCGGAGCGTCCTCTTCGTCGTCGAGGTCGTCGACTTGGAGCTGGGAGAGGATCGCCTCGAGCTCTTCAGAGCGCTCGGAATCGATGGGCTCGTCGTCAAAGCCAACATCGTCGTCGCGATGGGCGAAAAGGTCGATCTGCGCGTCTTCGTCGAAGTCCATGTCGATCTCGTGTTCGTGTCCCTGCTCGAAGAGGACGGCCCCTTTGGCGATGGGAGCGTGTTGGCCGCTGCGCAGCGGGGCCTCGCCAGCGATGCTCGGCGCGGCCTGCGGCAGCCGCGGGACGGGGTGATCCTCGTGGCGAGCGTCAGGTTGAGTGATCACGTGGCGGTCGCTGACTTCGAACTCAGCGTCGTCATAGAGCTCGTTGACACGACCACAGTTCGTGCAGAATGGGGCTCCGGTTCTAGACTCTTGCCGGCAGTGGGGGCAAAGCATGACAAACCCTCCTTGGTCGTCGGTCGAGTGCGCGCCGTGTCTCGCTTGCTTCGACAGGCTCTCACTTACATCCACCGCACCTTGCCGTGGATTGCGTGGGGCTGCAAAAAAAGGGGGTTTCGCCCCGTTCGGGCGGTCGGACGCGGTTCTCAGCCTCAGGCCTCAGGGCCCGACCTGCGCGGCATCGGCATCGGCATCGGCATCGACATCGGCGCCAGCGTCGGCATCGGCGTCGGCATCGGCGTCGGCATCGGCATCGGCGTCGGCATCGGCATCGGCATCGGCATCGGCATCGGCATCGGCATCGGCATCGGCGTCGGCGTCGGCATCGGCGCCAGCGTCGGCATCGGCATCGGCATCGGCGTCGGCGAGGATGTGGGGTTGGACACGGCGGCGCTCGAGGCGGAATTGACGGCGGAGCTGGCGGCTCGGCCGGTTGATGAGAGTCGGGTGCCCTTCGAGCTGCCCCCAATCGACGGGCCCGAGGTGCCGGCGCCCCGGCGAAACTACTTCCCTGATCTGTGCCCCAACGACAAACCGCAACGGGCGGATTGGGCGGAGCTGCAGGCGAGCAAGCAAGCCAACGAGCGCGAGCAGGCTGAGTCGCCTGAGGAGGCCAGGGCAATGGCCGCGCTGATCAGCGAGTTGGCCACCCGCGAGGTCCCGGCGGAGGTTGTCCGGCAACAAGAGGAATTCGCGGCCGCCGTCGCTAAGCGCGCGGTGGAGTTCGATGCTCTGCCTGCCGCTGAGCGAGCGCAGTCCATCGCAGACCTCAAACAATCTATGCTTGGAGGCAATGATGAACCACTTCAGTAAAGTGTTCGTGGCCTCCCTGGCGAGTGTTGTCGTCATCGCCCTGAGCACGAGCGGGGCGATGGCTGGAACGGGCGGACGGGTACCGGGCCAGAGCGCGCGCTATATGTACAGCAGAACCTACACATTGGCAGCCAATGTCGGTTACACGATCCGGGCTACGGCCTCTGGAGCCTCGGATCCCGTACTTCACGTTCAGTCCAGACCTTCTGGCGACTTCCTGGCTGGAAACGACGACTACAACGGCACGCGGTCATCCTCCGTAACGATTCCAGCTGTGGGCTACGCCCGAGACATCTGGATCGTCGTGCGCGCATACAGTAACGTCTACGAGGGCATCGCGACTCTCGAGATCGACCCGACGGTTGGCTCGACGATCGCCTACCAGATCGCCGTCAAGGCTGGGACCGTCAACTACAAAACCTATCAGCCCGGTTCCCATTTCTTCACCGTCGAGGAGCAGGGCGGGTCGAACAACACGATCATCCTCGCCCTTTCGGGGACTGCTGCCAACGCCATTGCCTTTGATGACGACGATGGTGTGGGCGCGATGTCTTGGATACATACGCCCGTCGCGTGTACGTCGAACTGCAAGATCCTTGTGGGTCAGCGCTATCTTACGACCGACGCTTCGACCACATACATGTGGGACGACGACGTTCACATCAACGACAGCGACGGCGACGGCGCGAGTAATGCCTTGGAGGCGGCGCTCACGACCGATCCCTACTTGGCGGATACCGACGAGGATGGACTCGAGGACATG
>PFUG01000235.1:0-10316 GCA_002789955.1 Deltaproteobacteria bacterium CG_4_9_14_3_um_filter_63_12
GCCAACTCGGGCCTGACAAGCCCATCGTCATGGCCCACGGCGACGTCGTCCTCGGCGTCGACCTCGCCCCCATCATCGCGGCGCACCAGGCCAGCCGCGCCGCAGCGACCCTCGTGCTGAAGCTGCGCGACGGCAGCACGAGCCTCCGAGGCGTGTTCACGGATGCCTCGGGACAGGTCGCCCGCATCCTCACCCACGAGCGGCCGGCACGCGTCGAACCCCTCTTCGAGCACGCGTTCACCGGCATCCAAGTGCTCTCGCCAGAGGTCTTCGGGCAGCTTCCAAAGAGCGGCCCGTGCTGCCTGGTGAACGAAATCTACCCCAAGCTTCTCGCCGCCGACCGTCCCCTCCACGCCTTCCTGACGACCGCTTTCTATGCGGACCTCGGGACCTATCCACGTTATCTCGAGGCCCAGAGCGCCGTCTTCGAGGGTCCTGCTCGCCTGGGCGGCGTCCACTGGCCAACCCAACGCGAGCCTGGTCTCTACCTCGACGAGAGCGTCCAGATCGAGCCGGGAGCCAAGCTCCTCGCGCCCGTCAGGCTCGAGGGCGCCGTGACCGTCCGCCGCGGCGCGACCGTCGGTCCTTACGCCGCGCTCCAAGGCGAGATCGAGGTCTGCGCCGGTTGCACCGTTGAGCGGGCCAGCGTCTGGGGGAAAGGCGTCTTGGTCGAGAGCATCAAGAACCGACTCGAGGCCTTGGGGCCAGAGGTGGCGCCATGAGCCGCAGTTGGCGAACGGGTCTGCTCTGGCTCGCGCTGGCGGTAGGCCTCGCTGCGGTGAGTTGCGCCGGCAGCGCTGCCCTCGACCCCGCCCGGATCCACGGCGACGCAGAGGCAGACGCGGCCTATGCACGTTGGCACCAGGAGGGCGAGCCGCGCGTGCCGGCCGCGGTAGCGAAGAAACACACCCTCGAGGGTAAGGCTTCGTGGTACGGACCGGGCTTTCAGGGACGCCAGACCGCCAACGGCGAGGCCTACGACATGTATGGCTTCACGGCGGCGCACCGCTCCTTGCCGTTCGGCTCCTTGGTGCGCGTCTGGAGGCCAGACACCCGGCAGCAAGTGGTGGTTCGGATCAACGACCGTGGACCCTACGTCGACGGGCGAGTCATCGACCTGTCCTATGGCGCCGCGTACGACCTCGGCCTGGTGGAACCAGGGGTTCTGCGTGTCGAGCTAGAGCTGCTGACCACCGGGCGATGAGGAGTCGAGAATTCGCGAAAAGTCAGGGAACTTTCGTGGCGCGTTCGCCGTCATTCGGATTCTGTTGGCTCTTGGCGACCATCAATTGAAGTAGACGACCGCCATGACGACGGCGATCCAGGCTACGAGATTGAGCAGGAAGAGCTTGTCCTTGAGCATGTGCTCGGTCGGGCTCACGCCCACGTCTCCCTCGCTGGCGAGCCAGAAGAAGCGGGCGACGCCAAAAGCGGTGAACGGAATGGTCAAGGTCAACTGGGGCCAGGAGAGGTCAAAATAGTGTTGGGTGGTCGGGGCGAGCGTATAAGCGATGTAGGTTCCGACCGTCAGAGTGCCGACAACGAGCATGGCGAGGTGGACGTGGTTTGGATCGTAGCGACCAAGGACGGCGCGTTGCTTCCTGGCATTGCCAGACGAGCGAAGCTCGTGCTTGCGCTTGCCGAGCGCGAGGTAAAGGGCGAGCAGGAAGGTACACGCGATGAGCCAGGTCGAGACCGCTACGTCGATGGCCAGGGAGCCTGCCAATATCCGCAGCAAGAAGCCCGTCGCGATGATGCCGACATCAATGAACGCGACGTGCTTGAGTCGCACGGAGTAGGCGACGTTCATCACGAAGTAGGCCGCAGCGACGAGGCCAGCCCAGGGGCTGAGCAGGAACATCGACAAGAGGGCGAGGACGGTCAGGATGCCGCAAGTGAGCTTGGCGAAGCCAACCGGAACCCGGCCGCTGGCGACCGGCCGGTTGCGTTTGATGGGGTGCGCTCGGTCGGCGTCGACGTCGAGCACGTCGTTGAGAAGATAGACGGCGCCGGAGAGCACACAGAAGAGTACGGTCGCGAGGGCGGCGCGCAAGAGCAACGCAGGGTGCTCGAAGTTGAGCGAGAAAATCACTGGCGCCAAGACGAACGCGTTCTTGACCCATTGGTGGGGCCGCATGCTTTCGAGCAGACCCTTGGCCAGCGAGAGGCCCGGACTCTTCGGTGGGCGGATGTTCGGCTCCGACATGGGTTTGCTCGCGACGACACAACAAGAGGGGAGCGAACGCCGAGACGACGGCCGGACGGACGGGGTCTGGCAAACGAGGGGATGCTCCTCGACAGGGCGGTGGATAGTTACTTGTTGCCAGCCGTCGGGGTCAAGCGAACGTCACAGCTTCGCGAACCCAGCGACGAGCAGCTCAGGAGGAGGGCAGCGGGTCCAGCGGGCAGGCAAAGCCCACTCGGTCTGAACTGCGGTCAGATAATTTCGGATTATTGGGCGCATTTGCAGTGGACCGCGGCACACCGCAAGGGCGCTGTGAGGCGGTTCGCACGGGCTAGGAGAGCATCATCGGCTGCCAATCAGGGCTTGACACCCCTGTGGCGGCTTTTTATAGTCCCGCGGCTTTCGGGGTGGCAACAACCCTGTCGCTAGGTGACCAGAATCGTCACGACTGCGACGGTGAAGAGGTTGGCATATGGTTGCGTTCGACTACGCGTTCCTCGCTTTCTATTTTTTGGTCCTGGTTTCGCTGGGCTTCTACGGTAGCCATCGCTACGTGATGTCCTATCTATACCGCCGACACCGTAAAGACGTCCCCACCGCCAAAGGTGAGTTCGCCGAGCTGCCGAAGGTCACGATCCAGCTGCCCATCTACAACGAGCTGTATGTGGTCGAGCGGCTCGTCGAGGCGGTCTGTAAGATCCGCTACCCGAAGGACAAGCTGCAGATCCAAGTCCTCGACGACAGCACCGATGAGACCGTGGAGATCGCCCGCAATGCCGTCGCCGAGATGAGGGCGACCGGCATCGACATCAGCTACGTCCATCGCACCAACCGCGAAGGCTTCAAGGCGGGCGCTCTCGAGGCTGGGCTGGCCACCGCTCACGGCGACTTCATCGCCGTGTTCGACGCCGACTTCGTCCCCAAGCCCGACTTCCTCGAGCGGACCGTGCAGTTCTTCACCGACGACAAGGTCGGCATGGTTCAGGTTCGCTGGGAACACCTCAACCGCGACTTCTCCTTGCTCACGCAGGCCCAGGCCATCTTGCTCGACGGCCACTTCGTCATCGAGCACACCGCGCGCAACCGCTCCGGCCGCTTCTTCAACTTCAATGGGACCGCGGGCATCTGGCGCCGCAGCACCATCGCCGACGCTGGCGGTTGGCAACACGACACGCTCACCGAAGACCTCGACCTGTCCTACCGAGCCCAATGCGCCGGATGGCAGTTCGTCTACGTCAACGACGCCGTCGCTCCGGCCGAAGTCCCCGTCGAGATGGCCGCCTTCAAGAGCCAACAGCATCGCTGGGCAAAGGGCTCCATTCAGGTCGCTCGCAAGCTGCTGCCCACCCTTCTGCGCAGCAAACTCCCCCTCAAGGTCAAGTTCGAAGCGATCATGCACCTCACCAACAACATCGCTTATGTGTTGATGGTCGTGCTCTCCTTGCTGATGCCCATCGCTGCCGTCCTGCGCATCGAGCGCGGCTGGTACGAGAGCCTCTGGATCGACCTGCCCATGTTCCTCGCCGCAACCTTCTCGGTGGCCTCCTTCTACATGCTCGCCCAGAAAGAAGCCCGGCCGACGACCCTCCTGCAGCGCAGCATCTACCTGCCTATGGTGATGTCGTTGGGTATAGGACTGTGCGTCAACAACGCCCGCGCCGTGGTCGAAGCCCTGATCGGCTACCAGACCGGCTTCAAGCGCACCCCCAAGTACGGTGTGACCGGCGTGGGACAGTCCTGGAAGCACGTCAAGTATCGCTTCAAGATCCAGTGGCAGCCCTTCATCGAGACCGCCATCGGCGTGTACTTCACTTGGGGCGTCATCACCGCGATGATCGCGGGCAGCTGGATCGCCGTGCCCTTCCTCATCCTCTTCGGGTCCGGCTTCCTCTACGTCGGGCTCGCCAGCCTGCTGCAGCGCAACCGTTACCTCGGCTGGATCTTCGAAGGACGAATCGCCTTCGCCAAGAAGGCAGTCAAGGTTTGAGTCTCTGAGGCCAGAAACGAGGAGGGCAGCCAACGGCTGCCCTCCTCGTTTCTTGGCCCAGGACCACACGACGACACACATAGGCGTTTGGGAGGAGTTGAGGTATCGTCCCGCGACGCCTTGCCCGCCTGCGCGACCGCCCCACGTTCCCGAGTCGCCAGGTCCTTTACCGTTGGTCAATTCGTCACCAATCAAGGGTCAACTAAGTTCGCTATGCGGCCGGCCACGTAGATATTCTTGTCTAGCGGTCAACGGCCCGCAAAAGAAATGGCTTTCCTCAGCGGCCAAGACTGATGAGCAAAAGACCGAAAAGCCCAAAGAAGGACCCTGAGTCGGCCGAGGCCGGCTCCGACGCGCCCAGCACCCCATCGCAAGGCGTGGCGGACCGTGAGCTGCACCTCTACCTCGACGACCACGACGACCTCATCCTTCCCGAACCGCCCGACGAAGGCGAAGAGGACGGCGTCGTCGCCTCGGCTGCGTGGGTGCTGGAGTCCCTCGATCCCATCAAGCAAGTCGGCGTCAAAGACGACCCTCCGTCGGGGAAGAGGCTGCTTCCTGGCATGGTGCCCCTCGCCCCCATCAGCATGGCGGCTGTCGCGGTGAGCGCCGTCGCCCTGATCGCCTCGATCTCCTTCTCGCTGCAGTACGCGAAGGAGTATCTCCTGGCCTTCGCCATCGCCCACTTGATCTTCTTCGGACACGTCTGGACCTACCACCTCGGGTACCGCACCCAGCGGCGCTTCCTGGTCTTTCGCCAGACCGTATTCATCACTGGGCTCGTCGTGTTCGTCGACTGGATGCTGCTGGACATGGTCGCGAACCCGCCGAGCATCGCTAGAGTCAAAGCTCAAATCAGCGATACCTTCGCGACCTACCTGTGGGTCGCCTTCTACTGCAATGCCGTCGCGGGGGGCTTGATCGTGTTGCACTGGCTGGTCTTGGGGCGTGGCTATCGAGCCGTTCCATCGAGTCGCAGAAGCTCATGAGCAGGGCCGACTCCAGCGACGAGAAGCCGTTGCCCGCCCCAATGCACATACTCGGCTTGGTCACCTCCACGAACGACCTCGCCAAAGAAGCCCTCTCGCGAGGCGCAAGCCACGGCGAGAGCTTTCTCGCCAGCGGGCAAACAATGGGGCGAGGACGCACAGGGAAGCGCTGGCACTCGCCCCTGGAGCAGCACCTCTACCTGAGCCTCGTGCTGAAGCTAGACTGGCCCATCGTCCAGATTGCACAGCTCACGCTGGCCGCCGGAGTCGCCGTCGCCCAGGTCCTGCGCGACCTGCACGGCCTCGAGGTCAAGCTCAAGTGGCCCAACGACGTGCAGGTTGGCGACCGCAAGCTCGCCGGCATCCTCTGCGAGGGCGTGATTCGTGGCGAAGAGCTCGTGGGTGCCGTGGTCGGCCTCGGCCTGAACCTCAACGGCGACGCCAGCGCCTTTCCCGAGCCGTTGCGTCCCCTCGTGACGACGATGGAAGCCTCTACCGGACAGTCCCTCTCAGAGGCGCAGCGGGTCGCGCTTGCGGCCGCCTTCGTCGAGCGGCTCGTGACCCTCGTCGACGGACAGAGCGCAGACTCGGTCTTGTCGGCAATCCGGCGAGACTGGAGGTCGTGGTGCAATTTGCCCAGAAGAGTGCGCCTGCCCGACGGCCGGGAGGGCGACGCCGTCGCCATCGATGAACAAGGTCGTCTGGTGGTCGCGATGGGAGTGTCCACAGAGGCAGTGGAGAGCGCTACCCTCGAGTGGTTGCCGTCGGCCTGAGCGCGATCGCAATGTCAGAGTTCGTCGCACTGCGTTCACGACCACTCCGCCTCCTCGAGACTGGCATGTCGCTGCGAAAGACGTTTGCTAGCGTCTCGCGTGGGCCGAAGCCACCGACTGGTCCAAGCAAAGACCCCGGCGTGTTTTCGAGTCTGGAGTATCCGTACTCCGGTGCGAGCGACAGGAATGTCATGCTTTTGAATCGACGCGCACGGAGAGGCCCTCAGCGGACCCGCGGAGGGGAATTTATTCGCCTGCAATTTCAGAGTCATGCGTCGATTTGTTGACGTTGGATGGGGGTCTTTCGAGACCAGGATCGGTTCTTGAAAAAGAAGGGAATTGACCGGCGGTCTCCTTCGTTTCGTTTGCCATTGTGAGTCTCGAAAGCAGCGCCAATGCTGGCTCTGCATTTCATGGTGATCCGGTTTTCAACGAAATGTTGTGAAAGGCTTGGCAGTTCGGTTCGTCGGCGCTATTGTGGCCATCGTTCCAAAAACAGCAGCAAGTGGCAGGAAATCTGACGCCTCGGGTCACCCCGAACACGGGACTCTGTTGACACTTTCTTTTGAATGGTTTAGCACCAGCCAACGTTCTAAGTTGTCCGAACAGCGGGCATTGAATTCATAGTTACCGCGGGAATCAACTCCCCATTCTGCACACCCGGGTAGAATCGCTACCCGATCCACGCGCTCTCTAAGGAGGTTCTCATGAAGCTGCGCTTTCTTTTGGTTCTGACGGCCGTAATGGCCACCGTTGGTTTCGCTGGTTGCGAGCTCCAGACTGATGCCGACGCCGATGGCGGCAACACCACTACGGACGTCACTACCACTCCTGACGGCACGACCGACACCGCTGGGGTCTTGGACTATCGCTATGTCCGCGTCGACGACCTCAGCAACATCACCGCTGGCCAAGATCCCGGCGCTGACATCGACGCCATCATCCTCGAGAAGGCCAGCGGCACGGATGTCTATGCGGACAAGATCGAGGCTTTCCAGCTCGGCGTGGATGTTGGCGACAACATCGACCCGACCGACGCCCTCAACGCTCCTGACTCGGTGATCAACTACACCGACGCCATGCCCGACTGCAACGCCGACGCTGGCTTCGTCTCCCTTGGTGGCTCCGGCTACCTCGTCGCTCACATGGGCCAGAACATCGAAGTCGGCGACTCCGTTGCCGTCATCGAAGTCGGTGGCTGTGACTACGGCGGAGGCACCGCCAAGCTCGAAACCGTGAAGGTCCAGGTGTCCGTGGCCGCCGAGCCCGACAATCAATACTGGGTAACCCTCGGCGAAGGCCAAGGGCCGTACCTCAGCCTGAGCGTCAACAGCCTGCCGCCAGTGAGCAACTAATTCGGGTGATTCGAACGAGCGAAGCCGGGCCCTCTGGGTCCGGCTTCTTTCGTTTTCGAGGCCCTGGGCGCCCAAAACGGGAGGGCGGGCCAAGGTGCGCGGGGCTCGGAGCAAAGTGCGCAAACCACCAGCGCGCAACGGTGAGCGACTAGTTCCGCTTGCGACTGAAGTCGTGGTAGGCCTCGATGTTGCGAATCGTGCCAGTATGCGAACGCAGGACGAGCGACTGCGTCCAGGCGCCGCCTGCGTAGAATCGAACCGCCTTGAGGAGACTACCTCCCGTGATGCCGGTGGCGGCAAACACGACGTCTCCCTTGGCCAGGTCGTCGCGGTCAAAGATCTGGTCGGGGTCTTTCAGACCCATCGCCCGTGCGCGCTGCCGCTCGGTCTCGTTCTGGAAGGCGAGCTGGGCTTGGAACCCGCCGCCCATACACTTGAGTGCCGCGGCCGAGACGACCCCCTCGGGCGAACCTCCAACACCGAAGAGCACATCGATCCCCGAGCGCTCACGGTTGGTCGCCACCGCGGCCGAGACGTCGCCGTCACTGATCAGACAGATGCGCGCGCCGCATTCCCGGACCTCCGCGATGAGCGCGTCATGCCTCGGGCGGTGTAAGATCACCGCCGTGAGGTCGCTCACCTGCACCCCTTTGGCTTTGGCGATGCGCTGCAGGTTCCACGTCGCAGACTCCCTGAGGTCGATGGCGTCGCGAGCTGCGGGGCCCACTGCGATCTTCTTCATGTAGCAGTCGGGCGCGTGCAGGAACTGCCCCTCTTCGGCGAGGGCAAGCACACTCAGCGCGCCAGGAGCGCCATGGGCGCAGAGTCTGGTCCCCTCGAGGGGGTCGACAGCGATGTCGACGTGCATGCTCGTCGGCGTCCGCATGCCCACTTCCTCGCCGATGGTGAGCATGGGGGCCTCATCCAGCTCGCCCTCGCCGATAACGATTCGGCCCCAGATGTCGAGCTCGGAAAAGGCCATACGCATGGCGTCAACCGCGGCCTGATCGCACGCGATTCCGTCGCCAGTGCCCATCAGTCGCGCTGAAGCGATGGCGGCGGCCTCGGTCACACGGACGACCTCGAGCGTGAGCTCACGTTCTTTCATCTCGCTTCCTCCAGACGACAAGGGTCACGTCGCAGACGCGGAAGGTCTACAGAATTTGACTTCACGAATCCAGCCTGCGGCCCCATCGCGCAAATCCAATCGCCCCAGGCAGGACTCCTTACCGGCGGTCGAGAGGTCGCCGTCTTCTCGGTTAGTAGCATGGTGATGGTCCGCCCCGCGCTGCTCGCCGCCCGCTGGCTGTGGGGGCAGTCAGAACTTCGTGTTTCATCGACGCCGGGCGTTCGAAGCTACTCACGAGCGCAAACGCGCTCAAAGCGTCCGCTTCGCCCTCACCGCGCTGTTGGCCGTCACGCTCGGAACGAGTTCGTTCTGGCTCACCGAGCTGTTCACAGACCTCGATGCTCGCGTGCTCCACGGCAGCAAGATGGGGGCGGTCTGGAGCGCCTTTACCTACCCGATGATGAAGCGGTGGGTGTTCCGGGCGAGGCGTCTGGTGGGAGGTGAGCGCGCTCAGAGCTGGATCTCGTAGCGCTCCAGCTTGACGTAGAGCTGACGGCGCGAAATCCCCAACAGCTTCGACGCCTGAGACTTGTTTCCACGCGCCGCGCCGAGGGCGCGAACAATGGCTAGGCGCTCCAGATCCTTGAGGTCGAGTGGGGTGTTGGCGCCTCTTTCTTGGGGCTGCACGGGCGAGGGGGGTTGTTGCAGCTCTTCGGGAAGGTCTGCGACGCTGATATGGGGTGTCGAGCTTTGCATGCAGAGGCGACGAACCATCATCTGCAGCTCACGGATGTTGCCTGGCCAGTCATGTGCCTCGAGCCTGTCGAGGGCGGCGGGCGTCCAGCCCTGTTTGACGGTCCCCAGCCCTTCCTTGTTGGCCTGAACCAAGAAGTGGTCAAGCAGAAGAGGCAGGTCTCCGCTGCGTTCTCGCAGGGGCGGCAGGGTCACAACGAAGCCTTGGAGCCGGTAGTAGAGGTCTCGACGCAAACCCGCTCCCGAGCGAAGCCGGGCTGGCGATTCGTTGCTCGAGGCGATGACGCGAACCGAGATGGGACGCTCTTTGAGCGCACCGACGGGTCTCACCGCCTGCTCCTGGAGAACCCGCAACAACTTGGCCTGCGCCGCGGAAGACAGCTCGGTGATCTCGTCAAGGTACAAAGTACCGTTATCCGCGGCCTCAAAGAGACCCATGCGGTCGCTGTTGGCGCCGCTGAAGGCGCCGCGCACGTGGCCAAAAAGTTCACTCTCCATCAACTCTGGTGGCAGCGCTGCACAGTTGATGGGCACGAAGCGATCCTCCACGTCACCGCTGAGGCGATGTATCGCGCGTGCGGCCAGCTCCTTGCCCGTCCCTGACTCCCCCTGCAGGAGCACTGTGGTCCGCGAGCGAGCGACCATGCTGAGCTGTTCGAAGATCGTCTGCATGACCATCGACTTGCCGATGATCCCACAGAAGCGGTCCCGGCCCATCGCGTGCTGTTGCAGCTTGGCCAGTGTCCCCACGAGGGCTGTCGGTCCCTCGCCGTAGGCTTCTGAGTGGTAGGCCTGCGTCAGAAGCATGATCCGCACATGACTCAACCGATCGAGGTGACGCAGGGCATCGGCTTTCACGGTCGGCGCCAGCTCGCGGCCGTTGCATGCGGCGCAACAAGCCTCCTCGAAGAGATGGATGGAGAAGATGATCTCGTCGTAGGGAACCCCCGCATCGAAGAGTTGCCGAGCCCAATCCCGCATCCAAGACCAGAGCGACTCGGGGTCACCGCGGAGGATGGCCTTCGACAGACCAAGAACCTCGTTCCGGTGCCAAACGTCAAAGACCTCTGGGGTAAAGAACGCGTCCTCCCCGAAGAATGTGCGATAACCCTCGGACCAATGGCGGACGACCGCATCGACACTCGAGGCGATCACCTCGGCGATTGTCAGCAGTGGCTCGTACCAATCTTGGCGGTACAAGAGTT
>PFUG01000235.1:10327-17064 GCA_002789955.1 Deltaproteobacteria bacterium CG_4_9_14_3_um_filter_63_12
GGACGAGAGCGCCCGTTTGGGGGTCTCATAAGCGTCATGGTGGCAGGAGAGGCCCGAGGCTCGACCTGGAGGGGAACAAGACACCCATCCGGCAACCTGAAATGCTTGCTAGGCTTCCACACAGCCGAACCTCGAACTCCGAGCAGGTATCGGTGCGAGAGATCGGTCGTCCGCTGCGGCGATTTCAGGCCAGTTCAATATTGAAAGCAGTCGCTCAATAGACAGACTAGTCTGTAGAGTAGTGGTTCGTCGGCCCGACGTCCAGTTCGAAGCGCTTGCGCTTGTCATCTCTGTCAAAGAATTTTGGGGGAGATGAATTGCTGCCCGGCTCCTGCGCGCAACACTTCGGGTTTGCACGTCTCCGCCATCCCTGGCTACGAGTTGTTGCGCGCATCCGACGCGCAACCCTTCGGGTTCGCACGACTCTCCGCCGTCCCTGGCGACGAGTTGTTCCTCGCCAACCCTTGCGAAGCTTTCGCTGAGCTGTGTTTGCTGACAAATTGGGGCTGCCCGCACCTAGCTCTAGAATCCATCTTGAAATTCAGAGTTTGGTCGCATTTTCCACCGATCTCAGCGAAACACGCCATCCTTCCCGAAGGACATCTTTTGAGTGCCCGTACGAAAACGCCCAAGGTGCAAGGAGCCGAAGACCGAGCGACGCAGGCGTACAGCGGTACGCCGAGGAGCGAGGGACGAAGACGACGACGCCACTCCTCCCCGAACCACTGAGCCTGGGCCCCGCACGATCTCAACTCTCTCGATCCAATCCATGGGGAAGTGATTTCCGAGGGGGACCATCCCGTACCCCAGGTCGTGAGCTGGATGGCCATCGAAGAGCACCAAAACCTTGCCCTCAGCGGTCCAGATTCCACGGGCGCCCATGAAGAGCTCCCCAAACGTGTCGACACCCACATCAAAACCCGGCACCAGCTGAATCACATCCAGCAGATCGCGAACACCGAGACGCGTCAACTCTTCACGGGTGATCACGGAGATGATGCCCGGCGTCTCGCGAAGTGTGCGAGCAGCGGACTTCGTCGTCACCGAGGTCTCCATGTTCAGAAGATCTTGCAGTGTCAGAGCTTCGACATCGATGAATTCTGGTTCCTCTGCCGATGCTGTCTGTCCGAAGTTGCACAGCAGCAAGAGGAAGAGGGCGAGGCCGCCAATCGTCCGAGTCATCATCTCGAGTTCTCCCTAAAAACTCCCGCCAGGCCCAATAGGTGTTCTGCTGACTCTTGACCACCCGGAACGTCGTCGCGGCTTCTCGACGCCGACGCATAGCTGTAAGCCAAAGCCCGAGAAACTGAAATAGGTTTCTGCCTTAGAACACTGCGTCGGTATAGGTGAGCAGGTTGCCATGCGAGTCGGGGGATAGGAAAAACAAGCGCCCGGCCACTGGATTGGTCCAGACAGTGTATGAACCCGCGCCTCGCCGCGCCGAAGATCGAGCTGGTGAAGATCGACTGGGACACGCTCGACGACATGATCATCATGTGGGGAAACTCATGATGCCCGAGACGGACGGCATGACGGTGCTCAGGTCGTTGCAGAGACAGGGCCGGCTCCCCGCGCTGCCCGTGGTGGTGGTTACGGCCTACGACGGGCGCCAGCGCCGGCTCGAAGCTCTGTCAACTGGCGCCATCGACTTCCTTGCGAAACCCATCAACCATCTGGAGGTCACCTCTTTGCTGGCCGTTGACCGCCAGGCATCGAAATCGACATGGCCGGCCGCAGAGAGAAGTCAGTGACCTTTGAGAGTCGAGGGAATTCCAGCTAGCCGCTTTCTTCTTCTTCTTTCGCTCCTTCAACCCCAGTCGGTGGAGACGACCTCATCAGAGCGCTCGACGAGCTAAAGCTCGGCTTGATCGGGGAGGACCTCCACGTCTTGGTGGTCGACGACGATCCCCGCGCGGTGAACTTGGTCTCCCTGCGTCTGGAGCGCGCTGGCATGAGCGTCACGCGTGCATACGGTGGAGCCGACGCTATCGCCGCCCTCGCGGCGGGGAGCGTCGGCGCGGTGATTTTGGACCTCTTGATGCCGGAGGTCTCTGGTTTCGAGGTGCTGAGTGAGTTGAAGTCAAACCCTGCGACGGCCGACCTTCCGGTCATCATCCTCAGCGCCAAAGTGAGCGATGTGGCTGAACGCGAGGTGCTCAGACACATGGCCCACGCAGTGAGCGCGAAGTCCGGCTGGGACGAGCGAGAGTTCCTCGACACCCTCCAGAGGGCGCTCGCGCAACGCACACGCCAAACACTGTCAGTGTCCTCCACTCTGCGAGAGGGTTCTCAGCAGCAGTCGCGCACTGAGCCGAGGGTCGTCTCGGAGAGGAGAACGCTCATGAAGAGCGTGCTGCTGGTCGAGGACAACGCCGCCAATCGCAAGTTGCTGGGCGACCTGCTTAGGCATGCCGGACACAAGGTGCGCGAGGTCGGCAATGCGGACGCAGGGATCGAGGCCGCGCTCGCCGAGCCCTTCGACCTCGTGGTCATGGACATTCAGCTTCCTGGCACCGATGGGCTGACGGCGACTCGCCTCCTGCGCGCCAACGCCAAGACCCGAGCGCTGCCGATTCTGGCCGTGACCGCCCACGCCATGCGTGGAGACGAGAAGCGGATCCTAGAAGCGGGCTGCGATGCCTACGTGGCCAAGCCCATCGCCTACAAAGAGTTCCTAGCACAGGTCTGTCGACTCTTGGCGACCGTACCTGCAGCAAGAGAGGAGTGAGCCTTGGCTTCGAAGGGCGTCATTCTCGTCAAGGTCCAGTGCTCGAACGATAGCTTTGAGTTTTCTGTCTCCCATCAGGTCTCCCATCAGGTCTCGCAAGAAGGATAACCCATGACCACTTCCCAACCCCAAAGCGCTCCAGCGGTCTTGATTGTCGACGACGAGGCCGCCAATCGAAAGCTGTTGGTCCAACTGGTCGAACGTGAGGGCTTTACAGCGTTGGAGGCCTCCGGTGGCGCCGAGGCGTTGGCGCTGCTCGAGAGCGAGGAGGTCGATCTGGTGTTGCTGGACCTCATGATGCCCGAGACGGACGGAATGACGGTGCTCAGGTCGCTGCACAGACAGGGCCGGCTCCCCGCGCTGCCCGTAGTGGTGGTGACGGCGCACGATGAGCGCGACCACCGGCTGGAGGCCCTGTCAGTTGGCGCCATCGACTTCCTTGCGAAGCCCATAAGCCATCTGGAGGTCACCTGTAAGGTGCGCTCTCTGATCGAGCTCAGCCGGCTTCGTGGCCGCGCGGCTCAACTGGTGGCTGCAGAGGCCGAGAGAAAGCAGGCCGCACGGATCGACGAGGCGCTGGCGGGGCTGCCGATCATCGTCTACGAGGTCGACGTCACGGACGCCAGCCACATCGTAGGCAAATGGGTGATTGGCGACGTCGAACGACACTTTGGGGGGTCCGTCGCTGAGTTCTGCTCTCGCCTCGACTGGGAGGACCGAGTCCACTCCAGCGACAGAGTGCGGGTCGGGCAGGAAATTCGGCAGTTGGTCGATGGCACCACGTCCCACATCACCAGCCGCTTTCGCGTGCGCGTCGACGGCGAGTATCGCTGGTGCCTCAGCACGGCCTCGTACAACCCGACGACGTGCGGTATCCGCGGGGTATTGGTGAAAATTGACGAGCAGGTCGCCACCGAGGAGAGACTCGTCCTGGCACAGAGGATGGAGGCCTTCGGCAAGCTCGCCGGTGGGGTCGCCCACGACTTCAACAACATCCTCGCAGTAGTCCTGTCGTTCGCCGAGTTCGTCCGCGACGCACTGCCAGAGCACGACGAGCTGCGTGAAGACATCATCGAAGTGCTCAACGCAGCCGACCGCGGGGCAGGGATGACCCGCCGGCTCCTTGCGTTCGCTCGCCAACTCCCGGACGAAAAGAAGCCGGTCGACCTCAACCTCATCCTTACGCAAATGCACTCGCTGCTCGCCAGCACGCTCGGTGAACGCATCGAGCTCGTGATCATCCCCTCGGCGCGACCCGCCGTCGTGCTCATCGACCCAGTGAGCTTCGACCAGATTCTGATTAACCTGGCCGTCAACGCGCGTGACGCCATGCCTCGAGGCGGTCGGCTGAGCATCACTCTCGAGGTCTCACCCCATGCAAACCCCGACCAGCCCGAGCAGCGCGTCGCTCGACTGTTGGTGGCCGACACTGGGTTGGGGATGGAAGAGGGTGTACTGGCGCGCATCTTCGAGCCCTTCTCCACTACAAAGGCGTTCGGCAAGGGGACAGGGATTGGCCTTGCGACCTGTTTCGGCATCGTCACCGCAGCCAACGGGAGCATCGAGGTCGAGAGCGTCATCGGTCGGGGCACGACCTTTACTGTGACCTTCCCCCTCACCGACCAATCGGTTCACACCTGGGATTCAGCGTCACGGCCGACGACGCGCGCTGCCCATGGCGAGCGGGTGCTGGTCGTGGAGGATGAGCCAATCCTGCGACGGGTCACGGGGCGAGTGCTCGAGAACGCAGGCTACACGGTTCATCTGGCGGCGGATGGTCCTGAGGCCTTCCGCCTGCTCGACACCCTGGGGTCATCGCTCGCCCTCATCCTCACCGATATCGTGCTGCCTGGCGCCAGTGGCTACGAAGTGGCCGACCATGCTGCGCGGTCGGCGCCGACGGCCATCGTGCTCCTGACCTCTGGTTACCTCGACGAGAGCTTGCGCAACGAACACAAGCCTCTGCCGGTTCTTTGGAAACCCGTGCGCCCTGTCGAGCTGATTCGAGCCGTTGCGGAGGCGTTGGCGGCCCGTCGGGCAGGGAAACCGGCATCTGTCGGACCAAGGCCGGACGACCACCGAGCGGCGACGTTTGCATCCGCAAAAACCCCAAGGCCGTTGTCGTCGCACAGAATCGCGCTCCCGCGCCAGTCGCCGCTCTCGCTGCCCAGCTTCCTGTCCTGCGCAGAGAACGCATCCTCGTCGTCGATGACGATGAGCCTGTGGCTCGTGGGACCGAACGCATCCTGCAGGGCAGCGGCTATGAGGTCGTCCTCGCCGGCACAATGGACGCCGCACGCAACGCGCTCGACGCGGGTGAGTTCGACGCCATGGTCGCCGACTTGAGACTCCCCGATGGCAACGGGTTGGACCTGTTGCGTGACCTGCGTGGCGCAAACTCGGAGCTCCCAGTCATCGTCATCACCGGCGCACCCTCGATTGAGTCCGCAGCGCAGGCGCTGCGTGGACGCGTCAGTGAATACCTCACCAAACCTTTCGGCCGAGAGGAGATAGTGCAGGCCGTCAGGGCGGCGGTCGATGCGGGTCGCATCTCCCGGTTGCGCACCAAGCTGCTGGCCAGCCGCTTCGGCGGCGATGAGTTCGTGCAAGACCTCAAGCAGACCGAAGAGGCCTTCGCGAGAGCTCTGCCGAAGATACGAATGGTCTTCCAGCCCATCGTCCGAGCACAAGACAGCACGGCCTTCGGGTATGAGGCGCTGCTGCGCTGTGACGAGCCCACCCTCGCCTCCCCGCTGCGCTTGCTCGCGGCGGCTGAGGTGCTGGGACGAGTCCACGATGTGGGCCGGGGCGTGCGCGCCTCTGTGGCGGCAACCATGCTCGAGCACCGCGAACGCAGTGAGGCCATCTTCGTCAACCTTCACCCAACGGAGCTGAGCTCGGCGGTCCTCGCCGAGCTCACAGAGCCGCTCTTGAAGGTCTCACGGCGCGTGGTGCTCGAGGTCACTGAGCGCGCTGCACTCGAGAACAGTCCAGCGTTCCAGGAGGATCTCGAGCGGATCCGGGCGCTTGGCTACCGCCTTGCCGTCGACGACTTGGGAGAGGGCTACGCGGGCCTCGCGAGCTTGGTCAACCTACAACCCGACATCGCGAAGATCGACATGTCGTTGGTTCGGGACGTCCATCGCGCCCCCCTCAAGCGAGACATCGTCGCGGCCCTGGTAGACATGGCGCGCCGTTCGGGGATCGTCGTCGTGGCCGAAGGGGTCGAGACCGTCGATGAGCGCGATGTGCTCGTCGATCTGGGCTGCGATCTCTTTCAGGGCTACCTCTTCGCCAAGCCCGGACCGCCCTTCCCCATACCACGCACCGTTGCGCGGGCCGCTGAAGCCCTCAATTAGCGTGACCACAGCTTCCTCGATGGAACGCCCAGACCGACGAGGTCTCCTATGCGCAACGCCGGCAAAGCTTCGATCTTGACGCAGAGACGCCACAGACGCAGAGAGGCGGTGAGGGCGTCCTGAAGGTCGACACGGCTGGCGCGGATCGCCTTGAAGTCGAGGCGGTCGGACGCGGTTCGACGTTGTGGGGTGGCCCAGCGCGGTTCGACGTCGTGACCTTCCCGACCACCGCCCCCTAAGCCTCTAAGTCCCTAGCCCAACTTTTGCGGCCAGCCCCCACGAGCCAGCCCACGAACCTGGCCTTCGACGATGCTCCGGCCGTTGAGCGTCACCGATGCTCCGCAGAGTCTCGATGACGCTGCCAGTGAGCCTCCCCGATGCTCCGCAGAGTCTCGATGACGCTGCCGGTGAGCCTCGCCGTTGCGTTTGGGTAGTCTTGTGGATGGCCCGAGGGACATCGATGACGCTGTGGTCGAACGTCGTGGAGGCTCTGCGGGAGCCTCGACATTGGTGCGGTCGAGCATCAATGAGACGCTGTAGAGTCTTGATGATGGTGTGTTGGTGCAAAGATGAGACTCTGTAGAGTCTCCCTGGAGTTTGTACACATCTCGTCGATCTTCATCGTCGAGGTGTGAACCTATCGTTTCTTC
>PFUG01000440.1 GCA_002789955.1 Deltaproteobacteria bacterium CG_4_9_14_3_um_filter_63_12
TTTGCCAAGGCCATCGGCATGACCCACTACCACCTGGCCGACATGGACGAGCTCGCGACCATCTCCCACGACTACTACCGCAACGAGCTGCGCGGTGGAGAAGGGCACATGGAGGTGGGGAAGCTGATCCAGTCAGTGCAGAAGAAGAAGGCCCATATGGTGCTGAGCGTCAAACCCTTCGGCTGCATGCCCAGCTCCGGGGTCTCGGACGGCATCCAGTCCTTGATCGTCAAGAAGTTCCCAGAGGCCATCTTCTGCCCCGTCGAGACCTCTGGAGACGGCGCGGTCAACGTGCAGTCGCGCATTCAGATGTTCCTCTTCAAGGCGCGCAGGAAGGCGCGCACGGAGTTCGACGACGCCCTCGCCGCACGCAGCTGGACTCTCGAGGAGGCCAGGCGGCGCGTCCCGCGGCGGCAGCAGGTGGCGACTTATTACCCTGAGCACGACGTCGCCGGTACCGCCGCGAACGTGCTCGCCGAGCTCGACGCCAAGAAAGGGCGGGTGTGGGGCTGGTCAGCGCTCAAACGTGTGGCGATGACGGCGTTGTCTGCGAGCTGGTAGGATGCACGACGCTTGTGGAGGGCACTCCCTCCACAACGTTGTGGAGGGCGCTTCCTCCACAACCTATGCTTTCGCCCGCCGCTTCTCCATCATCGAAGGGATGGTCAGAAACACGATCGCCCCGATGATCATCGCGGCGCCAGCGAACTGGTAGGCGCTCGGCAACCTCACCTCGAAGATGGTGTGCAGCGCCAGCGAGGCGAAGACTCCCGCCAAGATGCTCGACGAACGGTTCACCGGCACGGCGAAGGCCGTCTCGCTCTTGTCGAGCAGGACGAGCGCGCCGAAGACTCCAGTGAACTGCGAGCAGATGCCCACCGCCATGGCAGGGAGGACAACGGGTCTTGACCAGAAAGCAGTGAACCCGTCGCGCAGGAGTTGGAAACTCTCGTTGCCACCGATGTACGCGAAGATCGCCAACAGCAATAAGACCGATGGCGTCGCCACGATCTGCTCCTCGACGAAGTATTTCTTCGTGGCCGAGACGTCGTCCGACTTGGCCAGCTTGGCCATGAAGCGCAGCCGCACGAAGTACGAGGCGAGGTAGATACCGATGTCGACGGCCAACAAAGTGCTGAACGCCCAACGGCTAATCCCGGGCTTTGGGGGCTCCGCGAAGGCGACGACGAGGGCCCCCATGCTCAGCGCCAGCCCGAGCCACGAGAACCAGCGCACCCGACGCCCCGTGATCGCATCGACCACTGGGGACATGATCAGCACACCGCCTCGCATGAGCAGCATGGCGAAGACGATGCTCACACCCTGAATGGTGTAGGCCATGGTCGTAGTGACGACGATGAGTCCTGTGCACAGTCCCGACATGAGCGTCCACCGGGTCGGACGCGGGATCGAGATGCCCATCACCGTCGAATGTGCCGCGAACTTCCACCAGCCCATGGCGCTGATAAAGATCAGCATCCCCACCACCGAGGCGGCAACCGTGGGCGGAAGCAACTCGAACCCTGGCACGACCGTCCCCGCGAACTTACCAGTGGTCAGACCTTTGGTCATGGCACTGTAGGGCACGTAGGCCGCCAAGTAGCCCAAAGCGAAGGTCCAAATTCCAAAACGAGGCTTCTTTTCGAGTGTGTCGGTCATGATGTTCTTGCGGTGAAGAAGGGCCGGGCGTTCCTGTTGACGGTCCGCTTGGAGCCAAGCGCAAATTCTCAGTCTCCGAGTGGGGGGATCGGCGCGGCGCGAACCTTCTGCCGCAGCTCGAGCAATCCCCCGCCTTCGACCTTCGTATCAATCTCCTCGCCCAGACCAAGCAGCGCCTTACGGACAGGGTCGTAGTCTCTGTCGGTGACCGGGTGTAGCCCTGTGATCTCGTTGAGTTCCATCAGCACGGTGCGGCCCTCCTCGCTCGACGCGTAGTCGGCGAGCGCTTCGCTGACCTTCTCTCGGACCGCACTGGGGACGTGAGCGCCGAAGACCACGGGCTCGCTGGGGACCGCCGTTGTGACCGCGAGCACCTTCGTGACCTCGAACACGTCGGGCATCACGTCCTTCATGCGGGCACGTGCGTCGTCTTGTCCCATGGTGTCGTCGTCGTGCGTGTAGCTGAACCCGGCGTCGACGCCCTTCGAGTAGACCTCCTTCACGACGAGGTCGTGCTCCCCAGCGCGCTCGAGCTTGCCAGGCGAGACTCCTTTCTCGCGCAACAACATCGCGGGGAGGATGTAGCCCGAGGCCGAGTAGACGTCGACGATGCCGATGGTCTTGCCCTCGAGGTCCTCGAGGCTGTTGATGCCAGAGTCGGTGCGGGTGAAGATCATCCCTCGGTACGAGTCGTCGCCGTCCGCCCGCTCGACGGCAAAAGCTGCGCTCGCGCCGTACTTGTCGTTCGCCAGGAGGTAGCTCATGTCGTTCATGAAGAGCAGGTCGGCCTCCTCGTTGCCGACGGCGACGACCAGATCGATGTAGTTCTGCGGCACCGAGACCGTAAACTTCAGGTCCGTCGCTGCCTCGAGGTGTGCCGCGAGCTTCTTCGCTGCGGCCTCGCTGCGGTCGGCGCCTTGTGAGGGCACCACGAAGATGCGGAGCGGGTTGTTCTTCTCGCCCAGCTCACCCTTGCATCCGCTGAATAGGAGCGCGGCAACCAACAGCGTGAACCACAAATTCAAGGTCAAAGGTCGAACGACCATGACTTCCTCCTGCGGGTGAGGTCCCCGATAATCCAGGCGCGCACGGTCTTTGCGCTGGTGTGAACAGCACGGATGACGCCGATGTCATCGCAGGTTGCCCTCCAGAAGGTGCGCCTCGAAGATGACCAAGGTCCGCGAATTCGCTCAGAAACGCAAACCCTTTGGAGTACGTTTCCTGGGGGCTTGGGACTCGAGCTTCGTGGCGCCGCGGCGCGCGCGGCGGTCTTCTCAACGTTCGAAGTAGAGACGGGTGAGGTCGCGCTCCCAAAAGCTCAGCTTTGCTTCGGCGTGGTCGAAATCTCGCTCGTAGATCTCGGTGTCGTCGCTGAGGGCGTCGCAGATCTCGAGCATGTTGAAGGCCAAGGCCGCGACTGACACTTCGTTCTCGAGCCCAGCCACCAGCGAGCGGGCGCGTGGGTACTCGTCGAAGGTCGCGGCGAGCGTCGCCAGCTCCTTGGCGCTGCCCATGAAGCACTCGGCGTCGCGAGCGGCGAGCGCCGAGGAGAGCTCGTCGATGAGCGCGTGGTAGAGCTCGTGTCGCTTGGCACGCACCTCCTCGATGCGCTCGACCACAAGACCGAGCGCCCCTTTGAGAGCCACGGCCCCCTCGGCCACGCGAGCTTC
Organism: Deltaproteobacteria bacterium CG_4_9_14_3_um_filter_63_12; assembly: GCA_002789955.1. Lineage (GTDB taxonomy): Bacteria > Myxococcota_A > Bradymonadia > UBA4248 > UM-FILTER-63-12 > UM-FILTER-63-12. The sequence goes on from PFUG01000440.1 coordinate 3,330, forward strand.
GAGGTCCGTCCGCACTTGGTGATATCGCCACAGCGCAGCGGTGATCATCCCTTGCATCCAGAGGAGGTCGCCGCGCGCGAGTTGGATGCGCAAAGCGAGCTCGCCGACGGGGTTGGCGCCAGCGGCTTCTTTCAAGCAGAAGTGCGCGGTCTCGAACTCCCCGACATTGGCCTTGATCACGGCGAGCTCCAGATGGATCGCGGCGATGCCAGCGTCGAGGACAGAGGAGGAGACTCGGACGAGCGCCTCGGTGAGGTGTCGCTCCGCGTCGTGGTAGGAGTGCTTGGCGATGCAGATGCGCGCCCTCTCGAGGTGGAGATCTGCCCAGTTTTCATAGCCTTCGAGCCCATTCGCTGCGGCCTCGGCGAGCTCCAAGCTGGCGAGCGCCAGCGGCAGCTCTCCCGTGAGGGTGTGGACGCGCGCGGTCTCGAGGAAGATGTTGGCCCGGTTCAAATAACAAGGCGCGCCGCTCCCTGGCTTGACGAACAAGTCGAGCCCGTCGAGAGCGGTGCGGAAGTCGATGAGCGCCTCTGGGTATTTGTGCAGCTCGCGTCGCACCCGACCTCGACGGTAGAGGGCATCGACCAGCCCCGAATCGCGAAACATCCCACTTGACGTCGTCGCGCTCCGCAGCACTTCCTCGGCGGCGCGAGGGTTTTCGAGATCAAAACGCAATTGGGGTTCGAGCATCGGGATTCTCCAGCCATGGACGGCGGGTGGCAGTTTGGTGCAAACATCGTGCGGAGCTGGCTCGGAAACGTAGCAGAAGGTGGCGTCTCGGGCGAGGGAGTGGGACGGAGTCGATCCCCGATGTGACATTTTCCGTATGGCCGCTGGGCGAGCTGCGGGAAGGTCTAAGTGGACCTCCGCCGTGAAAGAACAGAAGGAGTTGGACAGTGCACGAGATCACCCACATTGGAGTCATTGGCGCCGGAACCATGGGCCATGGAGTCGCGCAGCTCGCGGCCATGGCGGGCTATGAGACCTGTCTCTACGACATCGATCAGGCGCGGGTCGACGGTGGGTTGGAGCACATTCGGAGCAACTTTGCCGGCGCCATCGAGCGCGGCAAGGCGACCCTAGAGGAGCGGGACCAAGCGCTGGCCAGACTCCGCACCACAACCCGACTCGAAGAGGTCTGCGACTCGGTCGGCATGGTGATCGAGGCTGCGCCCGAGCAGATCGAGCTCAAGAAGGAGCTCTTCGCTAAGCTCAGCGCGCTCACGAGCTCGGAGACCGTGCTCGCGACGAACACGTCGTCGCTCAGCGTCACCGAAATAGCCGCCGCCGCCACCCACTCGGAGCGGGTTTTGGGCGTCCACTTCTTCAACCCCGTGCACGTCATGAAGCTGCTCGAGCTGGTGCGGGCCGACCAGACCTCGGAGTGGGCGCTGCAGCGGGCCCACGACGTTGGGCGAAAGATGGGCAAAGAGCTCATCGTGATCAACGACTCGGCCGGGTTCGCCTCCAGCCGCCTCGGCTTGGTCCTTGGCCTGGAGGCCATGCGGATGGTCGAGCAAGGAGTCGCGAGCCCCGACGACATCGATCGCGCCATGGTCTACGGCTACCGACACCCCATGGGACCGCTGCGGGTCACGGACCTCGTAGGTCTCGATGTCCGCCTCGCCATCGCCGAGTATCTCCACGCCGAAATCGGCGAGCAGTTCCGCCCACCGCAAATCCTGCGAAAGCTGGTGAGGGCGGGCAAGCTGGGGAAGAAGACGGGGGAAGGGTTCTATAAGTGGTGAGGCGAGCGGCACCAGGATTCTCTTGACAGGCCATATTCCGCGTCCAAACTAAGAGGTGCCTACATGTAGACCCTGGCGGCTTGGCTCATCGGAGACGGGTCATGGACGAGCGTTGGGAACTCGGCACTATCCTGACCAACCGCCCCACAGGTGGTGGAATCCTGGCGGTCGGCGCCTTCGTCCTGGTGATGAGCGGCTCCGTCATGCTCCTGGTCGTGGGGGTTGCCTTCGTCGTCCTGGGCTTCATCGGCCTTCGGCTCCAACGTCGGTGGAGGCGTCGTGCGTCCTTTTCTCGCGGCGCTGTGAGAGGTGCGGGCCGCAGAAGCTTCTCGGAGAGGCGCGACCTGCTTGTCAGCCGGGCTTTTTCGGGCGATCCGCTCCTGAATGACCGGCGCAGCGGCGGCGACCGTCGGCTGGGCACCGACCGGCGCAGCGCCGAGGAGGGCGGCCGCATCACGGCTTCCCGCCCGATCGCCAGTCTCTTCCGATAGGGGTAATGCGGACGGAAACGATGCGGAATGGAGGAGGCGCTTGCCGCCGAGCCACGCGATGAGGTGTGGACAAACGAGGCCGAAAGACCTTGCTCGCCACGGCCAAGAGCAACTCCGCCGTTGTTGGTGAAGCGTGCAAACCGGTCACTTTAGAGTGTCGGAGCATCACGTGCCGAGTCACCTTCCCAACCGTTGCACACGAAGACTGCGCCGTTCTGTACCACAACACCGGCGCGTGGCCGGACCTCAGTCGCGAGGGATTGCGTCCTACCAGCCGCTCGGCGGACGGGAAGAGCCGCACCTGCTTTCTCGTCCGCGAAGGGTTCGTGTTTGCAGACGTATTGACGGCGTCAAAGTGAATCCGTCGTGCGCACGGGCGTCCTGTTGTGGCTGCGCCCCTCATTGGAGAAGAGATGACCAGCGCCCAATGATCGCTTGAAGTCTGTGGTTCGCTGCTGTCCGCAGCTTTGACGCTGTCCGCCTGCGGCGCACCGCAGCTTGACGACGCACGGCTCGCCGCGCTCAACCGGCGCGTGGAGCTGTTGACCCTCTTCGCGGCCTGTGACGACGAGGCCAAACTGGAGCTGCTCAGCGAGGCCGCGCCCGACCTGGCTTCGAAGGCGAAGTGCAAAGAGCACGGGGATTCGCGCTCTACTCGGAACCAAGCGGCCTCGAAGCGAGCCAGCTGCGTCCTGCGTGCGCCTACGCGCGATAGACACTGGAATCAGATGGAGGCTCTGGGTAGAGTGGCCGTCTCACTCTCTGTTACCGAGGACTGATCATGCGCCATATCTCGATTCTTCTGACCGCCTTCACCTTCGCCTGGCTCCTCTCGGGTTGCGCCTTTCTGGACAGCGTCACCAAAGGGGGCGCGTCGACGCCGACCCTGGCCTACCAGAACGCGGCGTTGCTCCAGTCGCCATCGACGACCTCGCTGTTGTCTTATTTCTGCCCGAGCAGCGTCGGCGCCTCGATCTGCACGCCGCTTTTGGGAGCCGCTCCGGCCAAGCAGGACCTGCGCTTCGACTTCGAGCTCAGCTTCCGCGTCGACAACCCGAACACGTTCGACATCCCGACGCTGTCGATGCTCTTGGCCACGACCCTCTTCGAGAACGACCCCGACGTCACGGAGCTCGGTGCGGCCTGCGTGAAGTTCTGCGACCCGGGCGACCCGACCTGCACTGGCCTGGGCGCTGAGGATGCCTGCGCCGCGGGCGACCAGAAGGACATCGACTCCTTGGACGACTTCCTCGTGGGCGCCACCGACCAGCTCGTCAATATCGCCAACGGCGACCTCGACGCCGCCTACGCCGACAACCTGGGGATCCGCACCATCCCGGCTCAAGGCTTCAAGGACCTCAAGGTCGTCTTCAGCCTGGGCATCGACCCCATGACCACGGTTTTGGGTCGCGTCGCCGGAGACTACGTCACCGCCTATGTGAGCGGCACCAAGAACCAGATCGACATCCCCTACAACGTGCGCGGCACGCTGTGGGTCGACGTCCCCTTGAACATCGGCCGTGTCGGCCTTCCTTTCGGGCCCGAGTCGAGCACCTGGAAGCTCGAGATGTAGACCAGACGGTTTTCCGGACGGGCACCAACTATTGACGTTGCGGGTGAAGACTCATAGGTTGCGCGCGCTCGAGACGTTCAGGGGCACCACGTCGAGCCCCTCGCCCCCTCAGCCCAGCCCTGGCGCAGAATCGGACGCCCACCCCGCAAGAAGTGGGTCGTAAAGCGAGACCAATTGTCGGTGACCTCACGTCGCCAATTTCCCATACGAGGAGAATCCTATGCCGCTGATCACCTGGGGACCGCAGATCTTAGTTGGGATCGAGATCGTCGATAGGCAACACAAGCGCCTCGTGGATCTGATCAACGAGCTCCACGAAGCGATGCAGGAAAACCGCAGCGCTGAAGTCCTGGGCCACACCTTCAGAGAGCTCGTGGATTACACCCACACCCATTTCCGCACCGAAGAGAATTTGCTCCAGAAGCACGGCTACGAAAACTACGCCCAGCATCGCAAAGAGCACTACATCTTCACGGACCAGATCGAGATCTACCGCGATCGCTTCGAGGCTGGCGCCTTGAGTGTGACTCAGCTCCTCATGGAGTACCTCCGAGGCTGGCTCGTGACGCACATCACCAGCTCCGACCGCGCCTACGTCCCCACCTTGCGCGCTGCTGGCATCAACTAGCCACAGCCAGCTCACCTCTTTCTCGACAGCAAAGAAAAGCCCGATCACGATGGCTTCACAACGCCACACTCGTTTAGGATGAGCGCCGGGAATCACACCATCAAGGAGCGCCCCATGCGGTCATGCCTCGCGATCCGTTTTTTCGCGCGTTACTCGGCACCGAGCAGTTTCGAAGCGTGCCTATGCGCGATCAGTCTCCTCTCTCTGCTCTGTCTCGTGCCACTGGGATGTGACGACAGCTCAGGCGTCACCCCTGAGGACGCGACCCAGGTGGACACTGTAGCCGACACCTCCACCGCCGACGCCGAGGAGCTTGTCCCCGAGGACGTCAGCGACTGCCCTACCCTGTTGTGCTTGGGCGTCTGTTGTGGCGACGGGCAGCTCTGTGAGCAAGGCGTGTGTGTGGACCCGCCTTGCACCGGCATTGTCTGCGGTGAGGCCTGCTGCACGCCGGGCGGTGAGCTCTGCGAGGCGGGCCACTGCGTGTCGTCGTGCACGGACGGCAGCGTGGGCTGCGGCGGGAGCTGTTGTGGCGCGGGCCAAGGGTGCGATTTGGGCGTCGCGCAGTGCGCGGAGCTCTGTCCGGACGGAAAGGCGGCCTGCGGCGGCCAGTGCTGCGATGCAGGTGTGGCTTGCCTCGGTGGGGCTTGTGAGGTGACCTGCGAGACAGGCGAGTCGCTCTGCGGCAGCACGGGTTCGCAAAAATGCTGCCCGGTGGGTGAGGTGTGTGAGGCGGGCGCTTGTCTGATGGATTGCGGCGGCACCGCGCGCTGTGGGTCCCAGTTTGCGCCGGTCTGTTGTGCGGCCGCCGAGGTCTGTGAAGCAGGAACCTGCAAGATCGACTGCGCAGGCGTGCGTTGCGGAGCCAACGAGACGTTGTGCTGCGACAGCGGCGCAGGTGAGCTCTGCCTCTTCGAGAGCTGCGTCCAGGGCCAGGGGCCGTGCGTGGACAACTTCGACTGCGCGTTGGACGCGTTCTGCGAGACCTCGACCCACCAGTGCATCCTGACCGAGGACGACCCCAATCAGTGCATCTTCGTGCCGCCGGTCGGAGAGTTTGCGCCCGAGGTGCAGTGGCACTGGAGCGGTTCGACGAGTTTTCCGACCTACAACCAGGTCATGATGACGCCGGTGGTCATCAACCTGACCGACGACAACAACGACGGCAAGATCGATTCCGACGACATCCCCGACGTGGTCTTCGGGACCTTCACGGGGGGATCGTACGACTCAGCCGGCGTCATTCGGGTGGTCAGCGGCGACGACGGACGCGAGCTGGCCGCCACCAACGCGCGCAACTTCTCGGTTGCTTCGGACTTGGGCGCTGCCGACGTCGACTACGACGGGCGGCCGGAGATCGTCGTGTCGACGTCGAGAGGGATCGCGAATGCCGAGCTCTACGCCCTGAACTTGCTCCCGGATGGGCTTGGCGGCTACACCTTGGAGGTCGTGCAGACGGTTGCGTTGGCAGGCAGTTACACCGCGAACTACATGGCGACGGCGGCGGCCTTTGCCGATCTCGAGGGCAACGGCTCCGTCGAGGTCGTGACGCAGTTCGGGATCACCAACACCACGGTCGGCGGCTGGACGCAGCGCTGCGAGGCGTCCGCCGTTTGGTACCATGCGGCGGTGGCGGACTTGAACGAGGACGGCACGCAGGAGATCATCGCCGCAGGAGGCATCTGGGGGCCCGACTGCAGCGCGCTGGTGATGGGGGGCGGCTCGCGGGCTGCGATCGCCGACTTGGTCTCCGACACGGGTGCGAACGACCTCGTGCCGGAGATCATCTGGGTGCGTCCGGGCATCTCGGACGGGACCACGACGGCCAACGGCACCGTGGAGCTCTGGAACGTCGAGTACGACGCGGTGACCGAGGTCTGGACCACGGCCCTGTTGTGGGCCACGTCGATCCCCATGAATCAGGCGCGGGTGATGAGCCTCTATGGCTGGACGTGTGACGGGGTGATCACCCACAAGTCGTGCAACAGCGGCGGAGGCACGCCGACCATCGCGGACTTCGACGGCGACGGGCATCCAGAGATCGGGCTGGCGGCGCGCTGGTACTACATCGTGCTGGAGACCGACGGCACTATCCTTTGGGCCGACGCCAACACCCGGGATTTCTCGAGCGCGGTGACGGGCTCGAGCGTCTTCGACTTCGAAGGCGACGGGGCCGCCGAGGTGGTCTACAACGACGAGCTCTACTTGCGCATCTACAAGGGCGACGGCTCTGGGGTCGACGGCGACGGCGACGGCTTCTCCGACCCCGTCGTGCTCTTCGAGGAGCCCAACCCCAGCGGCACGCTCTACGAGATGCCCCTCATCGTCGACGTCGACAACGATGGCAACGCCGAAATCGTCATGATCGCCAACAACTACGCGTTCGCTGGCGTGACGGGCATCCGGGTCTTCAGGGATCCGCTGGACAACTGGGTGCGCACCCGCCGCGTCTGGAACCAGCACACCTACCACGTCACGAACATCGACGAGGACGGCTTCGTGCCCTTCCCCGAGCAGCCCAACTGGCGCAAGGCGGGCTTGAACAACTACCGCCAGAACGTACAGCCCGGCGGACTCTTCAACGCGCCGAACCTGGGCATCGACGCCATCGCCAAGAACGATGACGGCTGCCCGGCGACTCTGAACATCGAGGTGACGGTGCGCAACTCAGGCTCTTTGGGCATTCAGGCCGGGCTCTGGGTGGGGGTCTACGCGGTAAACCTGCCAGCCCCGGACGAGCGGGCGCTGTTGGGAAGGGTCCAGACGACGCAGGCGATTCCGCCTGGCCAGACGAGCACCTTGGAGCTGCCCTGGGACTTCTCGGCCACGCTGCTGCCCAGCGGCACGCCCACCAACTTGGTGGCGCCATTGGACGTCGAGGCCATCGCCGACGACCCACCGGCAGCGCCTGGCGCCAACGGCGATCACAACGAATGCGACGAGACGGACAACACGTCGGCGACGGCCAATGTTTTGGGGTGCAGCATCAACTGAGGGGCGCGGCATCAACCGAGGCGAAGGGCGCGACGCCCCGTTCTTCTAGAACCCGATCGTGCTCACGCTCGAGTTCTCGGTCTGCAGGTACGTTGCTGCAACCTTGAGCTGATGGACGGAGGTCGCCTTGAGCTTCTTCATCAAGGACTTTAGCAAGGTGGGGTCGACGTTGGGGCCGCCGAGGGTCGGCAGCTGGTAGAAGACCTCCATCTCTTCACGAGTGACCCGTTCGTCGCAAGGTGGCCGCTCGAAGCCAGCGCTCGTGACCTCCCGCAACACTTCGACCAGGAGCAGCGGCTCGGTGCCTTTGATCACGAAGTGGTCGGCGCCAATGCTTTGGGCCAGCCTGCGCAGCACGAGGTCGACGTGCCCGGTGAGGACCACGCAGCGTGGCCAAACCTCGTCGATTCGGCGCAGCTCGGAGATCAACGCGATGCCGTTTCCTTCGAAGAGCCGCAGGTCGACGACGACACAGTCAGGCCGGGTTTCAGCGATGCCGAGCAGCGCTTCGCGCTCGTTGGTCGCGGTGCCGCAGACGGAGAACCCCAGCCGGTTGAGCAGCGGCTTGAGCGCCAGCGGAACCAAGGGTTCGTCATCGACGATGAAGACTAGAGGATTCTCGGCCATAGTTGTCTCGTTAGTCCGGCCTGAATAACGGTCGGCGCGCCACGACCTAAACCGGGCGGTCATAATAGGGACAGGCTAAGGGACCGGACCGCAATAGTCCAGCATTTGTTCGAAAATATCCAGAGGACAGGTCGTTTTTTGGCAGCCCCTTTGCTACAGCCCAGAACCACGCGCGTTGGGACGCGGCCCAGTGTCGCATTCAGGAGGAACTTGCTCAGGACATTCCTCGCGCTCCCGCTTTTCAGGGATTCTGGGCTCTGCTACCGTGACGAGTGTCTATCCACGATGGGTTGAGTTCATGTCCAAGCAAAGGAGTGCGTGGTATGTCGTTGACGAAACGAATGGGCGCTGAAGTGTTTGGTACGTTCTGGCTGGTCTTTGGGGGTTGCGGCAGCGCGGTCCTCGCCGCAGGCTTCCCCAAACTCGGAATCGGTTTTATGGGAGTGGCCTTTGCTTTCGGACTGACCGTTCTCACGATGGCCTACGCCATCGGCCACATCTCGGGCTGCCATCTCAACCCGGCGGTGTCCATCGGACTGGCAGCGGGCGGTCGCTTCGAGGTCAAGGAGCTCGGGCCCTACATCCTCGCTCAAGTCGTGGGCGGCATCCTCGGCGCTGTGGTGCTCTACTCGATCGCCTGCGGCAAATCGGGTTTCGAGGCCGGTGGGTTTGCGTCAAACGGCTACGGCGTCCATTCGCCAGGCGGATATTCGATGATGGCGTGCCTCATCGCCGAGGTGGTGCTGACCTTCGCATTCTTGTTCATCATCATGGGCGCCACCGACAAGCGTGCGCCGGCCGGTTTCGCCCCCATCGCCATCGGTCTGGGTCTGACGTTGGTCCACCTGATCGGCATCCCCGTGACCAACCTTTCGGTCAACCCAGCGCGCTCGACGGGGCCGGCGTTCTTCGCGGAGAGCTGGGCGCTGGCTCAGCTCTGGCTCTTCTGGCTGGCTCCGATTGTGGGCGGCGCGTTGGCGGGCTTGACCTACAAGTTCTTCTTCGAAGCCAAAGAGCCGTAGAGACGTCGACGAAACCGCAGAGACCCCGCTCTGGCCAAGGCCAGAGCGGGGTCTCTGCGTTTTGGGCCGCTGGAGCCCTTATTCTGCCGCGGCCTCGGCGGGTTCGGCCTGGGCCAGCCCCTGCTCCTGTTGCTCCTGGGCCTGGGCCGGCGCCGCCGCTGCGGCCGGCTCGAAGGTGACCAGGTCCGCCGAAACCCAGCCGGAACGCGAGTTGAGCTTGATCTTCAGCCAGCCGTCCCGCTTGTCGTACACCTCGAAGGACTCGCCCTTGGCGACCGTCTCGAGCCGGTCGGAGTCGACGTTCGCGCTGAGGCGTACGTTGACCTTTTGCGACTTGATGACCGCCTTGCCGATGACCTTGAGGCCTTCGAGCCCGGTCTTGGGTCCGATCACGTCCTTGGTGTCGAAGCCCTTGATCTTGTAGGTGTCGCGCCCGGGACCCATGATCTTCACGTCGCCGCCTGCACCCGCGACATTCATGTTGCCCGCCTGCAGCAGCTGTCTGAAGCTCGCGGTGCGGTAGGCCGAGTTGCGCAGCATGTTGGCTCGGGTCTTGTTGCCTTGCTTCTCGGCGTAGGCCGCCAATCTGTAGAGCCGGGCCTCGCGCAGGTCGTTGAACACGGTGAGGAAGCGGCGTTCGTCGATCTTCACGCCCTCGACGGTGTCACCGATCTTGCCGCCGAGCTTTTTCTCGGCGTTCTCCAGCAAGGTCTCCATGCCGCCTTGGATCTTGGTGTCGTAGAGCATGGCGTGTCCGAGCGCGGAGCTGATCTTGCCGTCTTTTGCCGCGTCCCACGCAGGCTTCCCGTAAACGCCGAGGAAGGTGACGTCTTGGGCCTGGACCATCTCTTTCTCGGAGGCCGCGTTGCGCAGCGCCTCGAGGAAGGCCTTCTCGCCGCGCAGGGAGAGGTCGTGCTTGCGAACGCGGGAGAGGTATTGCTGGAGGGTCTTGGCGTTGGCGCTGTCCTTGCTCGCCAGCTCCAAGTAGGTGTCGAGGAGCTTGGTCAGAGTGCCGCTGGTCAACGTGACCTGGTGCTTGCCGTAGCTGATGCCGCCCCCATCGTTGAGGGTGTGCAACATCTCGTACTTGCCCTTGCTCTCGCTGGTCTCCATCACGGAGGTGATCTGGTCGATGACCGCGAGGAACTGGGTCTTGTCTTTCTCGACGTCGGCGTTGCGTTTGCCGTCGGCGGCGGGAGCTTGGGTCTGCGCCTGGGGTTCCCCGTCGGTCGAAGGTCCGGGCTGCACGACATTTTGTTCCTCGACCACGGGCTTGGCCTTGGGAATCGATACGTTCTCGGCCTTCATGAATGAGTAGGTGTCCCAGCCCAGCTTGCCGTCGGCCACGAGGCCCTTGGACTGCTGCCAGCGATAGACGCCGCGCGCCGTTCCCTTGCCTGGGATGCCGTCATTCTGGGTCTTGATGAACTCCTGAATGGCTTTCCACTGGCTCACCGTGTGGCGCTGCATCCGGTTGAACTTCATGGCGTTCTGCAGCCAGGCTTGCTCGCCGGGGATGGGTGCGTCGCCGAGCTGGGGCTCGGGCTTAGCGACTTGGGTCTCCTCGGCCGCAGCCGTGGGGTTGCTGTCGACCTCGTTGACCGGGGCCTGGGCTTGTGTGGCTTGGGGGGCGGTGGGTTGTGGCGTCGTCTCCTCTTCCTGCACCGGTTCGGCGACGGCGATGGCTTTGGGGATGGCTACGGGGATAGGGGCGCTGTCGGCCTTCATGGCTTCGTGGGTCTGTGGGCCAATCTTGCCGTCGGTCTGGAGCCCATTCGCCGCCTGCCAACGGAACACGCCGCGGGTGGTGTTCTTGCCGCAGATTCCGTCGTCTTCGGTCTTGACGTGACGTTGGATGGCCTTCCACTGGGCAGCCGTGTAACGCCGCAGCTTGTTGTAGGCCAAGGCAGCCGCGAGCCACGCTCCCTCGCCGGGAATCGGGCCGTCACCCAGCTCAGCCTTTGGCTTGGTCGCCTGCTGCCCTGCGGCATAGTTTCCGACGGCGGCGGCATCGACCATCGCGGCGTCGGTGCCAGTCTGTGCCTGGCTTTGTACGGCGTGAGAGTCGGTGTCTTGCTGCTGCTGCTGAATCTGTGTCTGCAGCATGGGAATCTCTCCAACATCTTCGTTGATTCGATCGGATTCGCGCGCTGCTCGGCAGTGCCCACGCGCGATCGCGCGTCGGGCGCGAGTGGGCCCCGGGATTGCAAATATTAGTCCGCAGGCCCACCAGACGCTGAGACAAGCCTACCATCGAGGTCTCTGTGGTGCGGGTGGCGTGTCGACGGGGAGGAATGACCCCACGAGCCCGAGAACAGGGCGTTGCGGCCACATTCCATAGGGCTTACAGACCCCAATTATTATTGGGGCCGTGGCTTTGGGCGACAGCCCTAGCGGTCGAACTCCACGTCTTGGCGGACGAGCCGTCCTGAGGCGGCGGCCTCCCGCCAGGCGGCCTCGAGCAGGGCGTCGGTGTGCAACGTGCGACCATCATGAGCGCAGCCATAGGCGGCGCGCAGGATGGCGTTCTTGATGCTGCCGCCCGACATCTCCACCTCGCCGAGGGCCTCGAAATCGAGCTCCTCCTCGGTGGGGATGCCCTCAGGAAGCAGGTGGCGCCAGAGACGCTCGCGCTCCTCGGCCTCCGGCATGGGGAACTCGATCTTGAACATGATGCGGCGCTCGAAGGCCGGGTCGAGGGACTGCTTGAGGTTGGTCGTCAGCACGCTCACGCCTTCGTACGCCTCGATCAGCTGCAAGAGCACGTTGATGCTCATGTTGGCGTAGTGGTCATTGGAGCTCTTGACCTCGGTGCGCTTGGAGAAGAGCGCGTCGGCCTCGTCGAAGAGGAGAATGCTGGTCTCGGGCTGCGCCTTCTCGAAGATGCGCGTCAGGTGTTTCTCCGTCTCGCCCACGTACTTGTCGACGATGTTCGACAGGTCGATGCGCAGCAACTGCAAGCCCAGCTCGCCGGCGATCACCTCGGCCGAGAGGGTCTTGCCGGTGCCAGGGTCGCCGTCGAAGAGGCAGCAGATCCCGATGCCTCGGCGAATGCGTTGTGACAAACCCCAGCCGTGGAGCACTTGAGCGCGGTTGCGCACCGCGGCGATGACGTGCTCGACTTGGTCGAGGGTCTCGGCCGGCAGAACCAGCTCGTCGAGCTTGAGCTTGGGCTGGCTGACCGCGGCGAGCCCGCCGGTGTCGGCCAAGAGCTGACTGTGGAAGGCGGTCTCGAGGCCACGCTCGAGGTCTTTGTCGGTGCCAGGGGCGCGCTGTTCGAAGGCGTCGAGAAGGTGCCCGACGTGCTCCATCTGATGTGGTGAGAGCGCGCTGAGGCGGTGCCGATCGATGTCGCGCAGGGCGGCGACGCGGGACTGCCCGAGGGTCTCCTCGAGGAGCACGGCGCGCGCTTGTGGAGCGTTGGGCCAGTCGAGCTGGAGGCGCAGACGAACGCCGCCGACCATGGCCGAATGGAGGCGGTCGCCGTCTTCGACGCAACAGACGACCAGAGCCGGCCAACGTGCCAGCAGGGCGCGCAACCTGGGCGCCCAAGGTTGGTCGGGGGCGAGCAGGCTGCCCGCGTCGCGCAACACGACCACATCGCCGTGCACGACGGACTCACGGCAGAGGGCGTCGAGGAGCTCGGAGGCGGGACGATCGTGAGGGCTGAGCGCCGCGCTGTGGACCTCGATGATGGCTCGACCGCTGCGGGCCGCGGCGGCGTGGGCGTGAGTCGCTCTGCCGCAACCTGGGCGCCCAGAGAGCAGGACACAGGAGCCTTCCAGCTCCCGCTGCGGCTCCCAGGCCCCAATGACCGCTTCGAGCGCCGCAGCGACGTTGGGCAGCCGCGCTTGGCTGCGGCTGAGCCGGTCGAGGCGGTGGTGGAGGGCCACGCCGGTGTGCGCAGAGAGGACTGTGAGCGGCGTAGAGAGGACTCGATCGCCGCACAGCGCGCCGACGACATCGGCGTGGGGGACGATCTCGTAGTGCAGCGGGTTGGGATGGACTTCGGTGCGGGCGAAGCGCACGAGGCCCCTGCGATGCAGTAACCCATCGGGGCGCACCAGGGCGGTCACCGCGTGGTAGGAGGCGCGTTGTGGGCCGATCAGGACCCGCTGGCAGAGCGCCCCATCGACGTAGTGGTGCAGGAGGTTGTCGTTGGCGCGCGCGATGAGGTCGCGAAAGCGCTCGTCGAGATAGGGCGCGGCGACGAGCCACAACGCTTCCTGCTCGAAGGGGTCTGTCAGCCCGAGAGAGTCGTCGGTCTGGGGCCCGTACTCGGCGCGCAGCTCGACGATGTCGGCCTGCGCCTGCTCGAGCTGCTCGCCGATGTCGGTTCGTGAGCCGACCAGCTCAGGGTGTTCGAGGATAAGTCGCAGGCGTGTCGCGTCGAGACGATAGGTGATGTAGCGAGCTTGAACGGCGCTGGTCATGAGATCCCTGGGGATGAGTGCACGGGCGAATCGAACCGCTGGAACCGAGTGAGTTCCGAGCGGTCCAGAGCAGGAGGGTAGCACCTTGTTTTTGTGGGGACCGGTCCAGAGCCGGAGGCAGGCTCGCTTCTTGTTTCGCGCGAAAGTGTTTCGGAAAGGCAGTGCCCCTCTTGCTTTGCGAGA
>PFUG01000172.1:0-3961 GCA_002789955.1 Deltaproteobacteria bacterium CG_4_9_14_3_um_filter_63_12
CGTCGCTGGCGCTCACCTACTCGAGCGAGCGCGGCAACGGCTGGCTTGGTGTGGGCTGGGATTTGACCGTCTCTCGGATCGAGCTCGACAGCCGATTCGGCGTGCCAACCTATTCGCCCGAGATCGAACCTCGCTATGTGCTTGATGGGACGCCGTTGGTCCCGACAGGTGAGAGCGACGGTCCCGGATGCCGCAATGGTGGGCAGGGGACCCGCTATCGCCCGCGCGTCGAAGGCGCTTTCAACCACATCATTCGTTGCGGCGACGATGCGGAGAGCACCTACTGGGTGGTCCGCGATCGGGCTGGCACGACCTACTACTACGGAGATTTCGAGGACTCTCAAGGGCAGTATTTCGGGAACGCCAACCTGCGCAGCTATCCCCAGGGAAGCAGCGGGATTCAACCCATCTTCGCCTGGAACCTCCTTCGTGTAGAGGACACCCACGACAACCTGACCCGTTACGAGTACGAGGCCGTCGAGCATGTTTCTGGGACCCAAGAGTCCCGTCAGGTCTACCTGAAGCGCATCTCGTACACCGCCCACCACAACGACAAGAAGGGGGTCTATGCGCTCGAGTTCGGGCTCGACGATGGCACCCGACCCGATGTGATCGTCAGCGGCCGCGCGGGGTTCAAGGTCGAGACGCGCCACCTCTTGCGGACCGTACGGGTTCTGCTCGAGCTCGGCGGCGCCGAGCAAGTCATCCGCCAATATGTGTTGACCTATACCCCTGGCCAGTTCGGGAAGACCCTGCTGAGCCGCGTCGGCGTGTTCGGGGCCGGCGGCTGCAACGTCTCCACCGATGCCTTCGACACGCCGAGCTGCCCCTCCACCTTCTTCAACGACCACACGTTCGACTACCACACCGAGGCGGAGGGGTTTGGTGCGCCCGAACAGTGGAGCTCGCAAGGACCCGACGTCTTCACGAAGGCGGAGGGCTCGTCGCGGAGCGTGCACCTCTACACAGGGCTCTCGGCGAGCGCGGGAAAGACGTGGTCAGCGGGTGTCAGGGTTGGGACGGGCACGAACGAGCGAAACGAGCTCGTCAGTCTGGTCGACGTCAACGGCGACGGCCTGCCCGACCAACTCGAGGCCACCAATCACGGGGTGGTCGCGGTGTACAACCACTTCGTGCCGTCGGGAAGCGGGGCGTTCTCGCCCTCGGCCCCCGCGGGTGATCCGGCAGCCGGGGCCGCCGAGCTGCCCATCCTCAACCTCGAGACTCTGGGCGAGGAGCGCGGCTCCTCTCACCACTTCTCCAAGCAGATCTTCATCACCCCAGCCGAGTTTTCCTCGGCGTCGAGCAGCTCGACATCCACGGGCACACGGTTTCTTACCGAGGTCGACGGCGACGGCTTCGTTGACCTCATCCAGTGGGGAGGCGCCCTCCTGTCCGGGCGCTGCGACGGGGGTGAAAGCATCTGTTTTGGGAGCGCCGACTACACCGGCACCGAGGTCATCGACCCCGACCAGGACGGTATCCTGGGCGCCATGGGGGCCGCGGTCAAGAGCCAGTTCTTCATGGGCGCCCCCCTGCGCAAATGGGTGGCGCCCTACAAAGGAACCCTCTCCGTCACGGGGTCGACCCACCGCCTCTATGAAGCACCTGCCGACAGCGATGGGCTCGTCGTCAAGCTTTTCCATGACGATGTGGAGCTGAACGAGGTCCCAATTGCCTCGACCGACCTGACCCACCACTCGCTGACTGGAGGAACCCCGCTGACGCTCCAAGTCGAGGCCGGCGATGCGCTCTACCTCTACGTCAGCCCGCTCGACGACGTGCCTTTCGTCCGCGAGGAAGGGGGCCCGTTGCCCATTGGCACACCCCTCGATCAGGTCGATGCCAACGTGGCCTTCGAGTACTCACAGACCTGCGATGGCAACCTGTGCACGACGCTCACAGCGGCCGAGCTGACCAAGCACGACCCGAACTCGGCCCCCGTCTACGTGTTCGACTCGGCGTCCGACTTCAGGACCGCTGGCCCTCCCGGTGTCGGGTTCATCGCTCCCGTCGATGGCACGATTCTCCTGAGCGCCGCCATCGAGAAGCTCCTTCCCCTCTCGGACGACATCCGCGTCTGCCTCCAACGTCTTCGTCCAGGAGCCGGCGATGATTTTGCGACAGACCTCAAATGCGGCGTGAACGCGACGTTCGAGTACGAGCCGTCGCCCATGCTCACCGTGCCGGCGGCCGAGCTCTCCCCAAGGCTCATAAACCAGAGCTTCCCCGTAAAAAGTGGGGACTACGTGACCCTTCGGATCGAAAGTGACTTTCCGATCGATCCCGAGCTGCTCAACGCGCAAATCGAGCGCGCGGTCTACGAGCAGGTCTGCCCGCCCGGTGAGTCTTGCAGGCCTCCCACGGGCGACTGCAGCACACTGCCCAACCGAGCCGATGAGTATTGCATCGAGCCGACGAACGCCTTTGTCGCCGTGCCGAAGCGACGTCTGGGCGTTGTGTCGAGCCCCTACGTCGCCCCGCATCCCGGTACGTACGCGGTCAGCGTCTCCGCATCAGGGCCAGGCCTCTTGGCCATCCGCTCCGACAACCCCGACAACAACCTCATCTACAAGCACGCCCTTACCAACACCACACCGCAGAACCTCAACGTGGGCTCGTTCCACCTAGAGGCCGGTGAGGCTTTGACCATAGAACTCTTGGTCGCCCCTCCGAACAACGGGACGATCGAAGCCAAGATCGCGGGCACTGTCGTGCCTTCCGCGGTCGTCTACCTGCCCGGTCCGGGCGAGCCCGGCGAGCTCTTCAGCGGCGGATATCGCGGCTTTTTCTATGGGCTCTGGAACGACGCTAAACCCTTCACCCCCAGCACCCTGCGAGCAGTGGCGGAGGCCGATGCTGACATCGATGTGCGACATCCACCCGCGGGCTGGGAAGGGCCCACTCTCCCAACCCTGTTCCGGCCCATGACCACCGGGCTCGAGACGAGCGGAGGGGAGGCCTGGAGTGCCGCCGATCCGGCGGTGTTCGTGGCGCGGACACGGATGCACGGTGCGAGAGTGGGCGGCCAAGCCACTGTGGCAGGGGAGCACCTCGAGGTCGGCGCCGCGGTCTCGCCGACCCACTATGTGGGGCTCTCCGTGACACAGGGTGAGACGCTCGGTGGTGGTCTTGGGAGCATTGCCTCGGCGAGCTACAACACCAGCCACACCGAGACCACAGTCGTCGTGCGTGACATGAATGGCGACGGCATCGCCGACCTGATCACTGCGCGCGGAATCATCTTGGGTCAGCTCCCGCCGCTGGTGCAAGAGAGCAGCGGGCGGCGCGCCCTCGACCCGGACAGGGAACCTCTGGCCATCTTCCCGGATGTGGCGAGCAGCCGTAGGCGCACCACATCGTACAACTTTGGCACCAGTATCAACTCGTCGGTCCTCATCACGACCTTCGGTGGTTCGCCCAAAGAGGTCACGACTGAGATGCCCACCGAAGGGAGCGTTAGCGCCGGAGGCGGCCTCTCCGTCGGTCGTAACCTCCAGGTCGAAGACCTGAGCGACCTGAACGGCGACGGGTTGCCTGACCTGGTCAAACGTGAGCCAAGAGAGGGTGGCTCGATTGTCGTGCAGTACAACCTTGGCAGCCACTTTGGGGCTCCTGAGACCATTGCGACCCATCTCTACGACACCCAGCTCGACGGATTTGGCGCACGGAGCAACGACGGCGCCGACGTCAACGCCCTGCGACACGACACCGTCATCACGGCGAGCGCCAACCTGGGTGCCGCCGACCCGAGCGGGAGTTTTGGCGTCTCCATGGGGTACAGCTCGTCACAGACCCGCACGGTGGTCGACTTTGCAGACCTCAACGGCGATGGCCTGCCGGACCTCCTCTTCAAGCGCGACGGGGAGCCCATTCAAGTTCAGTACAACCTCGGCGCTGGGTTTGCGGAACCCGTGACCTGGGCCACCCCGTCTTGGCCCAGCGGCGCGTTTGCGGCGAG
>PFUG01000172.1:3984-4415 GCA_002789955.1 Deltaproteobacteria bacterium CG_4_9_14_3_um_filter_63_12
GCGCGTTTGCGGCGAGCGCCTTCCAAGTCCTCCTCGCCCAAGTCCTGCCCGGCTCAATTGGCGAGCTCACTGGTCCCGACGTGCTCTCCGGCAGCGGCCGCTTCCAACTGAAGGCTCTCAGCGACAACTGGGACTTCGGCCTCTACTTCACCATTCCCATTCCGTTGTTGCCGCCCCCAGTGCCGGTCTTCTTCATCCTCAATCCGGGCTTCAGCCTGGGGGGGCAGACGGACACGCATGAGCTCGCCCTAGTCGACATCAACGGCGATGGCGCCATCGACCACGTCCTGCGCAACTCGAACACCAATGGGTTCGCAGTCAAGCCCAACTTACAGACCGGGAAGGCGAACCTCTTGAAGGCGGTCCATGGGCCGCTCGGGGCGAGCTTCGAGCTGGAGTATGCGCGGACGGCCAACAGCGTGGCCATGCCC
>PFUG01000408.1:0-16558 GCA_002789955.1 Deltaproteobacteria bacterium CG_4_9_14_3_um_filter_63_12
CACTCTCGCAAAGCAAGAAGGGCACTGCCTTTCCGAAACACTTTCGCGCGAAACAAGAAGCGAGCCTGCCCTCTTGGCCGAGGCGCACGCTAGCTGGCTCGGATGTGCAGGATGTCGCCGTCTTGGGTGATGTACTCTTTGCCTTTGAGGCTGAACTTACCGGCCTCTTTGACCTTGGCCTCGCTGCCGAGCTCGATCAGGTCGGCACACGTCATGTGTTCGGCGCGGATGAAGCGCTTGGAGAGGTCCGTGTGGATCTTCCCTGCAGAGGTCTGGGCGTTGGCGCCGCGTTGAACGGTCCAGGCCCGAACCTCGTCCTCACCGACGGTGAAGAAGCTGATCAGGTCCAGGCTCTTGTATGCCGCCCTAATGAAGCGGTCTCGGGCTGTTCCTTGGATGCCGATTTCGGCGAGGAAGGCGAGCTGCTCCTCGGGGTCGAGCTCGGCGATTTCGGCCTCCAACTTGGCCGAGAGGGCGAAGATCGGCGCCTCGAAGGAGCTCAGGGGCTCAATCAGTTCGCTGGCGGAGTCGTGATCCGCTTTATCTTCTGGGGTGTTGAGCACGACCAGGACAGGTTTGAGCGTCAACAGTCTGAACCCGGTGAGCAGCTCGAGGGACTGTTCAGAGAGCTCGAGGGTGCTCAGCCATTGTTCGGCCTCTAGGGTGGCGAAGAGCTGCTCGAAGAGGTCTCTCTCGGTGCCTTTGGCCGCCTCTTTCCGGAGTCGCATGACCTTCTTCTCGACGACGGTATAGTCGGCGAGGAGAAGCTCAGCCAGCATACCACCGATCTCTGAGGCGGGGTCGATGGGGGCGTTGATGTAAGGGTTGTCAAAGGCCCGCGCGACGATGACGAGGAGGTCCATCTCTCGCATTTTGGCGATGGAGTTGGCGTCAAATCCGCCACCAGAGCCGGGGGCTTGTCCGGGCAGGTCCGCGAGTTGGATCGAGGCGTAGATGGTCTTCTTGGGTTGATACATCAGCGACAGCTTGTCGATGCGAGCATCGGGAACCTGGACCTCTCGCAGGTTGATGCGACCGGCCTTGCCAGGGGCTACGTCTCCGCCGATGCCGGCGAGGGCGTTGAAGATCGTGGTTTTTCCCGAACCGGCGAAGCCGATGATGCCAACTCTCATTAGACGTCTCTTGCTGAAGGGATCGAGCTCGTTGCCGCGTGACCAACCGAGGTGATCGGTGTACGTCGAGCGGGCGGCATGATAGGGACGGGGCAGTTGAGGTGCAAGCACTTTAGATTTCTTGCTTCGCTTGCCACGAATCGATTTTCGTTTCATTTCCAATCGCTTGCGGTGCGAAAATCGGCCGTCTGCTCGGCGATCCCCCGCCCGGTTCCGACCGATGCACCCGTTGCGGCTGCGCCCGCCTCCTGCCTCGATGGATATCCAGACTCAAAGCTCATTGCTGTCCGCGATCGTGTGTTTGGCCATCGCGATCAGCATCCAGATTCGCGGTCGCCGAAGCCGTCTGCACCTCTATTTTGTGCTGCTCAACACGGTCCTGGCGGTGTGGAACCTGGGTTTTTTCCTGCAGCAGGTGAGTGACCCAGCGATGGGTTTCCGTATCGCGATGTTGGCCGCGTTAGCGATTCCGTGGTGCGCCATGAAGTTCTTCGCGACCTTCTTGGGCACGGCGACGAAGCTGACCGGAGTGGTAACGAACACCACAGCCGTCGTGAGTTTGCTGTTGATGCCTGTGATCATCAGCCCGCTCTTCGACAATCGATGGGTCAATCTACTCGTTCTCGTCTATGTTTTCGCGGTGCTCTACCTGTGCATGTTTTTAATCTACAAGAGACTGGGCGCGACCGAGAGCCGTGTGGAGTCGGCTCGGCTCTGGTACCTCGTCATTGGTGGGTTGGTCGCGATCACGTTCAGTCTCACCGACTACCTGCCGAAAATCGACGTCTTCTTTCCCACGGTGGGCACGGTGTTCACCGTGATCTTCATGTTCTTCTTGAGCCAGATCTTGGTGCAATATCGGCTCCTAGATCTGACCGAGTTCTTCGGCAAGATCGCGGTCCTGGGCTCCTTGGTCAGCCTCTTGGCGGCGATCTATGGGCTTCTCATCTACTTCGTCGGAGACCAGCCAGGGACGCTCTTTTTTACCAGCCTCGTGGCCTCCTTCGTGGTGCTGATCCTCTTCGAACCTCTGCGCATCTTCGTCGAGGCCAAGATCGCTCGGTACAACTTGCGGGAGCGGTTCGACTTCGGTCGGCAGATGGCCAAGCTGCGACGTGAGATGGCCAACGTGCTCGAGCTCGGCCAGATGGTGACACTGATCTTCGGCCGTTTCGAGAACATGCGGCGCATCACGCACGCCGCCCTCTATCTCCTCGAGGGCGACGCGCAGAACTACAAGTGCATCGGGCATGTCGGCCCGCAGCCCAAGAGCATGTTGGACGCCGTCTCGAGTCGGGACTTTGTCGACCGACTGCGGGATGGCGAAACTCTGGTCCGGGAGGCCATCGAGGACGACATCCACGAGCTGCGGGAGTTGGGCTCGTCCCAAGAGAACGAGAACGCGGCGGAAGGGTTGGGCCAGTTGGCCAAACTCGAAGGGCTGATGGACCTTCTGGACGAGATCAAGGCGGGTGTCGTCTTTCCGATCCTGAGCGACCGCCGGCTGATCGGCTTCTTGACGTTGTGGGACGCCAGAGTCCGTGAAGCCTACCTGCAGGACGAGCTCAACGCGGTGCAGCAAGTCGCGAACCAGATCGCCATCGTCGTAGAGAACTCCAAGCTCGTCGAGAAGCTCCAAGAGCGAGACCGGCTCGCCGCGCTGGGCGAGATGGCGGCGGGTCTCGCCCACGAGATCCGCAATCCCCTCGGGGCCATCAAGGGAGCGGCCCAGCTCCTGCAGATGGACGATGCCGCAGACAACGAATCGGCCGAGTTTCTTCAGGTCATCATCGAGGAGGTCAATCGGCTCAATAACGTCGTCAGCCAGTTCCTCGACTATGCCCGCTCCGAACGCACTTCCAGCGAGAACCTGGACATCAACCCCTGCATCGAACGAACCGTGCAATTGGTCCGTAACAAAGCCGAAGAGGGAATGGTCGAGGTCAAGACGCGCTTTGCCACTCATCTCCCTCAAGTCAGAGGGGATACCGAACGCTTGACGCAAGTCTTTCTCAACCTAGCCCTCAACGCGATCGATGCCATGGCTCACTCAGAGAACAAGGTTCTCACTCTCAGCTCGGCGCTGGGCCGCCGCAAGGAGCCCGGTCTCGGGGGCACTTTGGTCCGGGACGTCGTGGAGATTCGCTTCGAGGACACTGGCCGAGGCATGACGGTAGAGGAGCTGCGCAACATCTTCATCCCGTTCTACACGACCAAGCAGACTGGCACTGGGCTCGGGCTGCCCATCTGCCAGCGGCTCGTGCGCAGCTTTGGTGGCGCCTTGAGTGTAACCAGCCAACCCGGCGTCGGCACTGTATTCACGGTTCAACTCCCCATTGTTGGGGAGGAAGCCATCACGGGCTCGACTTTGAAGAGAGAGCGGAGGTCGGACAGTAAGACCAGCGAAGCAAACCTAGCCATAGCCCGAAACACGGACAGCGAGGGTCCGGGCCGAGAGACGGAGGAAACTTGAGCTCAAATTCCCTCATGTGTCCCAACGCTTTGCGTCGGCCGCTTGCTCACCGAGCCGATGTGTTTAGCATCGGCCGACGCTCAGCTTCCTGAGGTGGTTCTTCCAACAACTTCCCACTTAACCTTCAGATATTCGGCGCCCTCGGACTTGCACTGCCAAACACGGTGGGACGGCCTAAACAGTGGCCAAGAGGAAATCAAATGAGTGATCAAGAGACTGGTTCGAAGGACGAGGTCGTCAGACTTCCGATTCTCCCTTTGAGAAACACGGTCCTCTTCCCGCAGGTGGTGATTCCACTCGCGGTTGGGAGACCCAAATCGGTGCGGCTGATCGAAGAGGCCGTCTCGAGAGAGCTGCCGATCGCGATCATCACCCAGAAGGTCGGCCAGATCGACGATCCCTCCGAGAAAGACCTCTACACGTACGGGACCAGCGCCCGCATCATCAAAGTCGTCAAGATCGCCAGCGACAACTACTCGGTGATCATCCAAGGCAACGAGCGCATCCGGCTCAAGGCCTTCCATGACGACGAAGACTACCTGCGCGGCGACTTCGAAATCCTTCGCGAGGAGACGGAACGAGATGTCGAGGTTGACGCCCTCTTCCGTAACCTCAAGAAGACCGCCAAGCAGGTCGTGAAGTTCATCCCAGAGATGCCGAAAGAAGCCTCGCAGATGGTCGATGGCGTCAACGATCCCGGCCAGCTCTGCGACTTTGTGGCCGCCAACATGGAGGTCTCGATCGAGGAGAAGCAACAGATCCTCGAGACCATCGACCTCAAGAGTCGCCTGGAGCAGGTCGTCAAGTTCCTCGCCAGACAGCTCGAGGTCTTGCGCGTCTCGGACCGCATCCAGAGTCAAATCAAGGAGGAGATCGACAAGAGCCAGCGGGAGTACTACCTGCGTCAGCAGCTCAAGGCGATCAAAGAGCAGCTCGGTGAAATGGACGGCGACAGCGGAGACCTCGACGACCTCGCAGAGAAAGTCGAGACGCTCAGCCTCCCGGACGAGGTGCGCGAGGCGGCCCGCAAACAGCTCAAGCGTTTGCGGATGATGCAGCCCGCTTCCAGCGAATATGGCGTGACCCGCACGTACATCGAGACTCTTGTCGATGTGCCCTGGGAGGTCACGACCGTCGACAACCTCAGCGTAAACAACGCTCGCATCATCTTGGACGAGGACCACTACGGCCTCGATAAGGTGAAGAAGCGCATCGTCGAGTACCTCGCCGTTCGCAAGCTCAAGGACGACATGAAGGGGCCGATCCTCTGCCTCGTCGGCCCCCCTGGCGTCGGCAAGACCAGTCTCGGACGCTCAGTCGCTCGAGCCCTTGGTCGCAAGTTCTTTCGCATCAGCCTCGGTGGCGTCCACGACGAGGCCGAGATCCGTGGCCACCGACGGACCTACGTCGGCGCCTTGCCCGGCCGCATTATTCAAGCGCTGCGCAAGGTCGGAACCGCAAACCCGGTCATCATGCTCGACGAGGTCGATAAGATCGGGCGCGATTTCCGAGGCGACCCCTCCTCGGCGCTCCTCGAGGTGCTCGACTCCGAGCAGAACAACAGCTTCAGCGACCACTACATCGAGCTGCCAACCGATCTCTCCCGCGTCCTCTTCGTCGCGACGGCCAATCAGCTCGACACGGTCTCCGCGCCGTTGCTCGACCGTATGGAGGTCATCGAGATCCCGGGCTACACGGACCACGACAAGAAGTTCATCGCTCAAGACTTCCTGATTCCAAAGCAGCTCGCGGCCCACGGCATCTCGTCGGACAACTTGGAGTTCAGCGTCGATGCCCTCAAGGCCATCATCAACAGCCACACCCGTGAAGCGGGCGTGCGCTCCCTAGAGCACCGCATCGCGGACGTCTGCCGAGGCGTCGCTGTACAGGTCGCCGAAGCCGAGGAACAAGAGGAGAAGGTCCCGACCCGAGTCGTCGTCGACGAAGAGAAGCTCATGGATTACCTCGGGCCACATCGCTACCAGTACGAAGTCGCCGAGCGCACCTCGCAACCTGGTGTCGCGACCGGTCTGGCCTGGACCGCTGCTGGCGGTGACATCCTCTTCATCGAGGTCACCAAGATGCCAGGAAAGGGCGAGCTGGTGATCACTGGCAAGCTCGGAGACGTCATGCAGGAGTCCATCCGTGCAGCGCTCTCCTACATCCGCAGTCGATGCGACACCTTCGGCCTCGATCCCGACTTCAACCGCAAGATCGACGTCCATCTCCACGTTCCAGCGGGCGCGGTCCCGAAGGATGGTCCCAGCGCCGGCATCACCATCTTCACGGCGCTCCTGTCGCTCTTCCTCGACATCAAGGTTCGCCACGACGTCGCGATGACCGGCGAGATCACGTTGCGTGGCAATATCCTGCCCGTCGGCGGCATCAAGGAGAAGATCCTCGCGGCTCACCGCTCTGGCATCCGACGGGTGATCCTGCCCGAGCGCAACAAGCGCGACATCATCGAGATCAAGGACGACATCAAGACAGAGATGGAGTTCTACTTTGTCTCCAACATCAGCGAAGTTCCGCTTTTGGTCTTCGTCGACCCGCCGGATTTCACTGCGATCAAGACGCCTGCTGACTTGACGGGCGAGGTCACGCCGACTACGACGAAAGAGACCTCGGCCTAATCAGCGATAGATGACCGACGAATGAGGGGATACCTACACTGGCATCCCCTTATTCATTTGGCTCGATTGCTCGGCCTGCGTCCGCCACTCGTTGGAGTTTCTGGCGATGAGCGACAAACCAAAGACCTCGAGCTGTCCGATGTGTAAGAAGCCGGCCGAACGAGCGGGGAACCCGAGTTTCCCGTTCTGTTCCAGTCGCTGCCGGCATTTGGACCTGAGCAAATGGCTCGACGAGGACTACCGAGTCACGACCAACATCACCGACCGCTCGCTGCCTTCAGAAGAAGAGGACGAGTAGGCGCGAGCGTTTAGCGCTCGCCTGCGGCCACCTTCACTGGCGCGGCTTCGAGCCGCTCTTTCATCAAGGTGCACCCGAGCGCGTCGGATTGTGCCCGGGCGTCGCCGTCGAGTGTGGCTTCGAGCACAGCGGCGTCGACCTCGTCGTTGGCGAAGCTCAAGAGCCGGGCGCGAACGGTGTTCTGGTCGTAGCTTTCGACCAGGACGAGGTCCTGCGTGCCGTCTGGGCTCCGCCAGTGGCGTAGCAGCCGGGGACGCAAGGGCAGAACGACCTCGGTCTCTTCTCCGCCGGGCAACTTGATGACGAGCGCGCCCCCTTCTTCCTTGGCGGAGACACGGACCTCGCCACCGAACGCCAGCGCGGCCCGACTGCCTCGGCGACGGACACGATCGGTCTGTTCCCAGGTGCAAGAGGCGTCATCCGAGACGCTCTTGCGATCGTCAGGGGCGCTCACGAGTACCTTGTGGGGCGCCTCTTTGGCAGAGGCGGCCTCGAGCTTCGCGGTGCCAACGCTCGCCTCGGGGATGGACCCCAATACGCCCGAGGTCATCAGCCAGATGCTGGCCGCAAATGCGATTGTGGCGGCCAGGGCCCCGAAGAGGCCCGTGTGGCTGACCCTCGATGGGGCGACGAGGCGCTCTAACACTGGCAGGTCCTGAGTGCTGAAGACGGCTTCGAGGTGCGCAATGGTTCGTTGACCGCGAGGATCGGTGTTGACGAACGGCGCCGCGATGGGGCGGCCCAGAGGGACCGGCAACTCTTCGAGGTCTTGCGCAAACTCGATGTGGTTGGCCGACGAGCTTGCGACGATGGCTGACAGCGCGCTGGTGCTGGGTCGCTCCGAGCGGAGCGCCGTGCCACACACCGGGCAGGCTTCCAAGCCCAGCATCCGAGTGTTGCAGAGTGTACATCGTTCTTGGTCCAGTCGCCTCGCCATGGCCACCTCTCCTGCTCAAGGTGGTGAGTGCCATATCAAGTTCTAGGCCATCGCTGCAGCGGAAAGAGCTCGGAGACAGGGATGGCACAGAGCCGCGTAAGCACGTAGGAAGCGCGCAACAGCTGCCAAGATTGCTGCCCGCACCGGCCCCATTCCCGGAGAAGCGCGGCATGAAAGCCTCACCCGGCCGTGTCGCGCTGTGGCAGGCACGCCTCAATTACGCCCGTCGAGCTCACAGTCGCCAGGTTCGCTCTTCGCGAACCACTGGCGAATCCGCACCTGAGTGAGTATCAGTCGGTACGGAACATTGAGTTGGCCGCGACTCTGCGAGCAGAGGGTGGAGCGATGGAAGAAAGAGCCAGTAAGCCGAACGGAATCGCGGTGTTGATGGAGTTCCACAACACGGTCCGAGAGAAACTGAAGGAACTGCGCGCGATCGAGCAGATTCTCGTCGAGCGCGACCTGTCGTTGCAGCACGACGCGGTCGCCAAGGCGAGCGAGATCGCCGAGTACCTTCAATATCGCACGCCCGAACACGAGAAGGACGAGACGCAGACTCTCTTTCCGAAGGTCCTCGAGAAGCTTGCGCAGCTCGGTGAAGACGAGACCATGGTGGCGCAGTCGGTGACCCTCGCCTGTGACGAGCACACTGGCTTTCGCGAGCTGTGGAGCCAACTGCAGCACTGGCTTTGGATGATCACCACACCCGACGCTTTGGTGAGCCTAGAAGACTTCCACTTCGCCATCGGCGCAGTAGAGCGGCATATGCTGTTGCACTTCCAGCGGGAGGAGCAGCTCATTTTTAGAACAGCGGCGAAGGTTCTGAGCCACGATGAGCTGTCCGAGGTGGCACAAGCCATCTACGATCGTCGTGCGGCGGACATAGGCTGACTGCGAGGAGCTCTCATGGCACGACCGCTCGAAGGGCTCAGGGTGCTCGATTTCAGCCGGGTGCTCTCTGGTCCTTATGGCACCATGACCCTGGCGGATCTTGGTGCGGACGTGATCAAGGTGGAACACCCGGCTGAGGGCGATGACACCCGGAAGTTCGGACCGCCTTTCGTCGACAATCAGAGCACGTATTTCCTCTCGATCAACCGTGGCAAGCGCTCTGTGGCTCTCGACCTCAAGAACCCTGAGGACCTGCTTTCGGCTTTGAAACTGGTCGACAAGGCCGACGTCGTGGTCGAGAACTTCCGGCCAGGGGTGATGGACCGCCTCGGTCTGAGCCCCGAGGTCTTGCGCGCCCGCAACCCCCGTCTGGTCTATTGCTCCATCAGCGGCTTCGGTCGCTGTGCAAATAAGCCCGGCTACGACTTGATGATCCAAGGGTTGTCTGGGATCCCTTCGTTGACCGGACCGCCCGAAGGCGAGCCGTACAAGTGTGGGGCCTCCATCGCGGATCTCGTCGCCGGGATGAACGCAGTACAGGGCATCCTGGCGGCGCTCCTTCGTCGCGAGCGCACCGGCGAGGGCGCCTTCGTCGACGTCTCGATGCTCGACGGGCAGCTCTCCTTGTTGACCTACCATGCCAGCGCTTGGTTGAACGGCGACAGTGAGCCCCAACGGCTGGGCAACGCACACCCCTCGATCCATCCTTTCCGCACCTTCCAATGCGCGGACGGCTACCTCAACTTGGCGATTGGCAACGACTCCTTGTGGCGCCGCTTCCTCGACCTGCTCGGCGACCTCGGCGTCCCCGCCTACGCCGCGCTGCTCTCTGAGCGCTTCTCGACCAATCCCGGCCGCGTTGCCGCGAGGGAAGAGCTCAACGGGCTTTTAGAGCCGGTCTTTCTGAGTCGTCGGACCGACGATTGGCTCGAGCTGTTGCGGGCCGCACGGCTCCCGTCGGGGCCGATGGCCACCATCGCCGAGGCGTTGCAGTCTGCGGACCTGGTCGCTCACGAGCACCCCGCGACCGGCAAAGCGATCCGCACGATCACCCTCCCCTATCGCATCGATGACCTGCCCCGAGCCGCCGAACGTCGCGCGCCCCTGCTCGGAGAGCATCAAGACGAAGTGTTTGCCGACTGGCTCGGTGATGCCGAGTGACGAGAATCCCATGAACGCACTCAAGAGATGGCCCCTTTTGTTCGGACTGCTCGCGTTGCTCAGCCTGCCTGGCGCGGCCTTCGCCGAAGACGTCGACGGCGAGTCGGTCGCGCCCGCTGACGACGAGCCGGTCGAGGAGCCCGCGGCGGAGGAGGGGGACGCCGAGGACGAGCTGACGGACCTCATCATGATCATCGTTGGCGTAGCCATCGGTGAGCTGCTGATCCCCGATGTTCGTTACGAGTTTTCGACCGACCCCTACGCCGACGGTTGGGTCCTCTCTTGGCCTTTCGTCTTCACCCTCGCCGAAGTGGGCTTCGGCGCCGAGCCTGAAGACAGCTTCCGTCTGGAGTGGGCGCTGATGGTCCACGTGTTTGCGGAGCCGCACTACGAGGTGACGGAAGGGAATTTTCGCGGGGCCTTCGGCGGCCGCCTCTCGTTGGCTCAAACGTCTTGGATTCCTTATGACTTGGGGATCTACGGCGAGGGCGGCGGCGTAACTGGGCAGGACGGCGACGGGGCCTTGGTCGGAGGTGGCATTTTCCTCAGCGAGGAGGGGCTGGCGAGCGTCTTGTTGATGGTCCGCGCGACCCTGCTCGACGCCGGCCCCCGTTACGACGTGTGTGTGAACTTCGAGCTCCCGATTCCTCTGAACCTGCTTTTCTGATCGGATTTCGCGCGCTACTTGGCACCAAGCTGACTCGAGGCGAGTCGGCCGCGTCTCTACGCGCGATCGCCCACGAGACCTCCTCCTTATGCAAGAGCCGCAAGCCTCCGAGAGGCCAGAGTCCGACCGCTACCATTGGCGAGTAGGGCTGTGGAAACACCTCGGCCTCTTTCTCTTGACCGTCCTGGTCATCCTGCTGTGGTGGCGCTACTACAGCGCTGGGAACTGGACCGACGGGGCTTGGTACGCCGGTGGCGTGTTGGCCATCCTCAGCGCCCATGAGTTCGGGCACTATTTCGCGGCTCGCCACTACGGCGTCGACGTGACGCTCCCTTATTACCTGCCCGGGATTCCTCCGCTTTACACTTTCGGTGCCTTCATCAAGATGCGCGCGAGCCACATGAGTCGCACCGCGCTGCTCGTGGTCGGGGCGGCAGGGCCCATCGCCGGCGCCCTCGTCGCCTTGCCCGTCTACATCGTCGGTCTTTCCCTGAGCGGCCTGGTCGAGGTGCCGCCCGTACGCGACCCACTGGGCATGATGTTCATGGGCGACAGCGTGCTCGGCTGGCTCCTGATTCGGTTGCAGTTCGGTGTGATCCCAGCCGGCACCGACGTCTATCTCCATCCATTGGCTTACGCCGGCTGGGTCGGCTTCTTCGTCACCGCGCTGAATCTGGTCCCCGTCGGCCAGCTCGACGGCGGCCACGTGAACTACGCCCTCTTTGGCACGTCCTATCGAAGATACTCCCGTTGGCTCTACCGGCTGATGATCGTGTGTGGGCTGCTGCTGCACCCCATGTGGCTCGTGCTCTCAATCTTCCTCCTGTTTACTGGTGTGGAGCACCCTCCAATGCTCCGCAACGACGACGTGCTGCCCCGCTGGGCAAAAGGCGTGGGGTACGCCTGCATCGGTGTCTTCGTGCTGACGTTCATGCCGGTCCCAATCGTCGTCCCACCACTTTGGGAACTGCTCGCGACGGTGCTCGGTTAGAGCGAGGTGAAGATCACGAATTGGCACGAGGCTTGACCGACAACCTCGCGACCGGCAACGATAAGCCACCTCGAACTCCAGTTGGACCATGAAGATCATTTGCGACTCTTGTGGTGCGAGCCAATCCCCTGCGGCCATCTGGCACGATGGCGCGCGCGTCGCTTTGGAATGCGCCTCCTGTCATCTCATCGCCGAGGTGGTCGTTGCGCAGTCTGTGCCTGGTGCGGAGCCGATTCTCCTCAGGCCCGCCAGTGTGGCCGAATCCAGCGAGATCGCTGCGGCCGCCACAACCCCAGCGCCAAGCGGCGAGCGCGTCGGAGCGACGGCACCACATCCGGAGGGTGACGCCCAGTGTCAAAAATGCGGGCACCGCCAGGACAAGGTCGAGTCGTGCGACTCCTGCGGCTTTGTTTTCGCGAACTACAAAGCGGGGACGATGCCCTGGGACCAGATTCCCGAAGGCAAGGAAGAGGCTTGGGCCAAGGCCGAGGCGCTGTGGGGCGAAGCGGTCGGCACCGAGGACGAGGACGCCCATCGAGCCTTCATGACCCATTGCATGGCCAACGAGCTCGAGTCGTTGGCTGGACGCAAGTTGCGCTTCCGCCTCGCCGACCAGCCTGCCGACAGCATCGTCGCCCGTCAGCTCAGTGATATGCTCGAGCGAGGGCAGGCCACCTTGCTGGCCCGGATGCAGGCCACGAAGTCCGACCTGCAGAACCAAGCTTCTGCCCTGAAGAAGAACCTGCTGTGGATGGTGTTCATCGTGGGTTTGGCGCTGGCATTGGGATTCATTTGGTTGTATCCCAACCTGTTCTCTCGCTGACAGACGGCACCGTCTCGTTCGGCACTCGCGCATCGCAGCCCGAGACGCTGGGCGTTGTCCTTCAAGCGCGGACGACCTTGGGTCCACGTGGCGGACGCGCGAAATGCTGGCGAAGGTGTCGCCTGGTTTGCATGGCACGTGATGGCCACTCGCTGGCAGCATCGACTTTAGGAGGTCGAAGATGACGACACGACGGTCCACTTTTGCAGTGTTCTTGCTGGTTCTGCTCGCCTGCATCTTGGCGCTCGGAGCGAGCGCTTGTGAGCAAGGCAAGCCCGCAACCAAGCCGCAAGAGGGCGCGAAGGGCGACAAGGAAGCGCCGGCTGGCGTAGACAAGGGAGCTACTGAGGCAGCGCCCACCGACAAGGGAGTTGCTGAGGCAGCGCCCACCGACAAGGGCCTCGCCGCGGCCGGAGAAGCCGCTGACAAAGGGGGCGATGGGGAGCTCGTCGTCGGGACGGACAAGGGCATCGAGACGCCCAACCCCGCGCTCTCAGACCCCTCGTTGGCGACGGAGAAGGCCCCCGACGTCTTCAAGGTGAAGTTCGAAACGACCAAGGGCGACTTCGTCGTCGAGGTGACCCGTGCTTGGTCACCCAATGGCGCTGACCGCGTCTACAACCTCGTCAAGATCGGCTTCTTCAAAGACCTTCCGGTCTTTCGCGTCGTCGCCGGTTTCATGGCCCAGTTTGGGATCCCTGGAGACCCAGAAATGGCGGAGCTCTGGGGCTCGGCCAACATCGCCGATGACCCAGTCACCCAATCGAACGTGCGGGGCACGATGACCTTCGCCACTGCTGGCCCCAACACCCGCTCCACCCAGTTCTTCATCAACTACGACGACAATGGCCGTCTCGATGGCATGGGCTTCTCGCCCTTCGGAAAGGTCGTCGAGGGCATGGACGTCGTCGATGGGTTCTACTCGGAGTACGGCGATGGCCCGCCGACCGGCACAGGCCCGCGCCAGGATAGCCTCAGGAAAGAGGGCGTTGGATACCTGTTGCAGAACTTCCCGAAGCTCGACACCATCAAGAGTGCCACCTTGGTCAACTGAACGCTTTCCGTCTGGGCGAGTGACCTGCAGCGACACGCGCTCGCCCATCTCTCGACGATCGGTGAACAACGCACTGACAGTGCCTTCTGCTCGGCACCTCCATCCCGGAACGCGCCATGGCCAATCTTCAGAGTCTTCACATACTCACCGATGACATCGACTCCGTGAGGGCGACTCTCGAGAGGGTGTTGCCACCCAATTGGCCAGTTGCGGTCGGCAACGCTGGCTTGTGGGTGATCGTCATGCCTGGGGCGGGCACCGCAGTCGCTCTGGAGAATGTTGCCACGCACTTGGCGAGGCTGTCCGAGGATCTTTTGATCAGTGTGGACGTCGACCCCAACCGCTGCGAGTTGCTGCTCTTCGTCGATGGAACGCGCGCAGGGCGGCTCGATTGGGCTCCCTCGGATCGAGGCACCGAAGGCGAGCTGCTCGAGGTTGAGCTCTCGAAGTGGCGGGAGATCCTTCCCAACGCCCCCTCTTCTGCATTGCTCTTGGACGCGGCTTGGCGAGACCCGTTTGCGGCTTGCGGGTCGTTGTGCGAAGCGCTGGGGTTGTCGAACTGCGAGTGGTCGTTCGACGCGCTGCTGCAACGAGGTGACGGAGACTCTGTCGATGGCTGGGACTCATTCCGTGCCCGAATCGACGGCGAATGGATGCACCTCGCCGAGCGCCGGTGGGAAGAGCCTTCGGTGTGGACCCGCGCCAATGTGGTCCCAATGTCACGACCCAAGGACATGTTGGAGACCAGTGAGTTCGGACTGGACGACTTCTACACGCCGACGCTCGCCGTCGAGGTCGTGGGGGAGGTCGAGCCTGGGCGAAGTGTGACGGTGAACGTCATGTTGAGCGCCGGGGAGGAGTCCATCGATGTCACCGTGGTGTCGGTGCGCCTCGTCGGTGCCATCGAACAAGACCAGGAATGGCAACGTCACGAGAGTTTCTTGGAGGTCGCGCGAGCCCTGCACATCGAGGGCTACAAGACGCTGACCGCACCGGTGATTCTGGACATTCCACGCGACGCCTCGGGCAAGTGGCGCGCTTTGGTGAGCGCGACCTTCGAGTCGGGCGAGTTTCTCTCGACCGAAGCGGAGTTCGAGGTGCTGGGTGCGCGCTTTTCCAAGACCATTGACTTTGAGGATGGCGAGAGCGGGATGGAGCTCGAGACCGAAAAAGAGGACCGGCCGCGCAAATCTGAACGCCAAGACCGTTGGGTGGGCACCGTCATGTCTTCGGCGGTCGCATTGCCCATGCAGCTGGGTGAGTTCGAGGTCGTGTGGGCTGAGGGGTTGTATCAGGTACGCAGTGCAGGTTGGGTCAGCCAGGACTATGGGCAGAGAGTCGACGGGCGGTTCGGGCGCACGATGCGCATCGGTTGGATCGGTGACGAGGTTTTCTTTGATTTTGCGCTGGTTCCTTCCAAGACGCTCGACCTCCAAGCCGTCTCCGACGCGCTCCTAGGGGCTCGCGAGTGGGAGTTTCTCGACGAACTGAGCGACGACGAGCTCGCCCTTTCCCCAGCCGAGCTCTGGGACCATGTGCACCGCCGCATCTTGTTCTGTTTCGCGCGGACGCTGCAGGAGGAACTGCTACGCGGCGGGAAGACCTGTGAGTCGCTGCTGCTGGGCCTGATCGAGCCTAAACTGGAGGACGTGGACATCACCGCGCTGCGAGGCATCAACAAGGTCTTCGCGACCCTGTTCGATGCCGACTGGGAACCGTCTGGGGAGATCGAGCTGTTGGGGCTCAAGACTCCTGTACACGTAGGGGTCGTCGAGAGCGCTCCGCCGCCCCTAGAGCTGGCTCGCTCAACCTTTGCCGAGGGTGATGCCGAACAGGCCATCGCGCTCGTCAACCGAGCCCTACGTCAGCATTCCTTGTCCGCGGACGCGTACAGTCTGAAAGGAAGTTGCTACCAGAAGCTTGGGTTTGAGCTCAGAGAGCGCTTCGCCGAACGGGTTGCATTCTACGATTGGGCCTACCCCGAGCCCTACCGAGCCCACGCTGAGGCGTCGCGACGCCGAATGGAGCGTTCGCTGCGCATCTCGTTGTGGCTCTCGCCAAGCGAGGAGGTCGCCGGCCAGCTCGCCGAGTCCCTTAAGCATCCGCTGGATGCAGTGTCTGCCTGGCAAACCGCCGTCGGACTGGCACCGGAGCGCTGGGAGAACCAGCTCGGTCTCGCGGGGGCAATGATTCGGGCCTCGAACGCACAGCAGGCCCTAGAGGTCTTGGCGCCACTGATGCCCTCGGGTTCGCGGCTCCCAGATGACCGTTCTTTGCCCGTCCGCGCCGCACATTTGGTGGCCTTGGCGCGTTTGAGCCTCGCCTTTAAAGGGGGCGAGCCTTCGTTCTTACATTTTGGTCTAGTCGGGGATCCAACACCGGTGACCACGGACGAGCAAGCCCATCACCAAATTGGGCGCTCCATCTCGGAGCTCTCGGAGCTGTCAACCGGTCGTTGGCCTATGGAGAAGCACACCCGTTGGTTGCTCAATCTCCTCATCTCCATCGCGGAATCCATGGGGCGGCTCGACGAGCAGGGAGGATTGGGGATCGATTGCGCCAGTCGGCTGGCTGAGATCGCGCGAGAGTATGGAATCGCTAGCTTGGGCCGGTTTGCTCGGGCCATCGCCCTGAGAGGCTTCCACACGACGCACGATGTGGACTCGCTCCTGCAGCGTTCGAAGGTCTGCCAGGCCGTGTACGCCAAAGACTCTGCGCTGCTGCTACTGGACTGCGCGCGTGCCCTCTCCAGCCGCGACCTGGTGCCAGTGCTCGACGTCGAGGTGGAGATGCTGCGAGGGCGAGGCGCCGAGGATGAGGCGCTCAAGCTCGAGGCGTGGATCCTGCGCATCGCACCGGAACAGAGCCATCGAGCCGAGCGACTGTTCGCCCAATTGGTGGAGCGCGGAGAGCTCCAGCTGGTGGAACAGCTTTTCCGTTTCTATCTCCTGGACGTTGTGGGCAGCCGGGTGGTCGTGGAGCGACTGGTGCGGTGGTCGCACAAACTGCGCGACGTCTTCGTCGCGCTCGACGACCCAGCGCGCGCCTTGCGCCCCATTGAGTGGCTGTTGTTCGCCTGCGACGGGCTCGATGACAGCGAGCGCAGCGAATTGCGAGCCGAGAAAGAGAGGCTCGAACGTTCGTTGATGAGTGTCTCCTGGGACGATGGCGGCAGCGACCAAGGGCTTGCCCAGTAGACGGATCGCGCGTAGGGACGCGAGGTGGCTCACATCGAGCCACGTTTGTTCCGAGTAGCGCACGAAAAACCGATCGGCGCCCAGGGGGTCCGAAGCGAACCTCGTCGAATCCCAGCTTTTGCGAGCCTCGAGAAAGCCACATTGGGAATGTCCTGACAATGAACCCGACGCCACAAGTCTTCGACCGGCTCTTCGACCTCTTCGAGGGGGCGGGCTTCGAACTCTACATGGTCGGCGGCTGTGTCCGCGACCTGCTCCTCGAGCTCGAGCCCAAGGACTACGACTTTGCCACCGACGCGA
>PFUG01000408.1:16655-17005 GCA_002789955.1 Deltaproteobacteria bacterium CG_4_9_14_3_um_filter_63_12
CACACACTACGTGTAGAAGGTGTTATCCTAGAACCAGGTACCACTGACGCTGATACCCAAGGTGATACAGACGCGACTGGTATCTTCGAAATAAACTTCGACGTAACCGCTTTTGAAGGTGACTTCTACATTGCGGAACACGCTACTACTACAGGTGTTAGTACACTTGGAGGTGTAGATTTCTCAGTTGAAGGTCCTGCGGCTGTAACATCTGCTTCAGGTGTTCTAGCTTCAACCGCTGATGAAGACATTGTTGGTGTGTTCACAGTTCGCGAGGGTCAGACTGAAACATTCACTTTGACTGTTACAGTTGATGCTTCAGCTACTGGTCAACACCGAGTTCTCTTGAA
>PFUG01000388.1 GCA_002789955.1 Deltaproteobacteria bacterium CG_4_9_14_3_um_filter_63_12
TTGAACCTTTGAATCGCACCTTGATTCCACAAGAAATGGCGCGTAGCCAACCTGACGAGCCCGGCGATTTTCATGGCAGCGATTCAGTCGTTCGTCCCGACGCTGATGGTCTCGACCTTCAGGAAGGGGATGTCGACCACATAGGCGAACACAACCCAAAACGCGCTCAGGCTGAGGATCAACACCAGCAGAAAGAGACCGACGAGCTCCGCCCAACGACGCCCTCGCGAGAGGATCGCGCAGATCGCGACCGACAGCGACACGGACACGGCCAGCATCAGGATGAGCACGTCGCGATCGGCGGTCAGGAAGAAGCCGATGATGGTTTGCGCGGTGGCGATCAAGTTCACTTCAGGGTCTCGAGGGTTCGCAGCAGTTCGACGAGGACGGGAAAGGTACGCGCGATGGGCGCGGTGCGCCCATCGGCGCTGACCGCTTCCGCCTCGACGGTGACGGAGGTCGAGACGGTCTCCCCGTCTACAGCGACCAGGGTGACTGTGACACGGGACTGGATTCTGCGCGGGTCTCCCTCGGCGCCTCCCACCTTCCAGGCCGTTCTCAAAAAGTGGGCGTCGCGCACCTCGAGGGGACCCACCTGCGCGGTGAGTAAGGTCTGCAGCTCGCTCCAGACCTCTTCTGGGGTGCCCTCGCGGGAAAACTCGAGAGCGACGTTGACCTTATCGCAAGGAACCGTCTCGTTCCAAGAGCCGTCCGCTGGCAGTTCGACGTGAAGTTTGGTCGGGCTCTTGGTGGTGAGGATTGAGGTCACGCAGAAGTAACCTTGCTGCTTGCAGGTCTGCAGCTCGTGCTCCAAGCCATCGTGGGGAGCGAGCTTCACCTCCGCCGTGTCCAGGGGCGCGCCGTCTAGGGTGTAGGTGGCGTCCGCGGGAACCGCGTCGATGGCAATGACGACGGGCTGCGGCACACATCCGACGAGGAGCCAGAGAGGCGCAGCCCACGAAAGCCGGCGGGTAAGACCCAAAAGTGCATGGGATGCCGTCATGTCCAAGTCTCCGATCGGCCCGGAACTGGGGTGGCTCGCAGCGAGGCAAAGCCGCACCCCTACGCTCGCGATGAACCCTTCGCGATGGCCGTCAGGTTGAAGTGGTTGATCGTAAAGTGAGCGAGGATGGGGGCGAGGAGGTTTCCTGTGTAGTAGTGGAGGCCGCCGAAAGCAAATCCCATCCCGATGGCCATGAGGGTCCAAGGGGCGTAGCGGCGGTCGGGGCCCACGTGCAAGAGGCCGAAGATGAGGCTGCTCCAGACGATGCCAATGGCCGGCTGGAGCAGGCCCCGAAAGAGCATCTCTTCGCCCAAGGAGCTGCACAGCGCGATGACCAGGATCGCCTGTGTGCTCAGCTCGCCCAGGAGTGTCTTCATGGCGGCGGCGAGTTGCCTGGCCCACTCGAAGAACTCGATGGCGCGCGAGACGCCGACCACCACGATGCCGAAGCCGGCGCCGAGCAGAACGTCGAGCTGCAGCGTGGTTTCGAAGCTGTCGTGCCAGAGGAAGATGTTGCGTTCGGCCAGCCAGAACCCGAGCCCGTACGCGACCGCCCCCACGAACGAGTAGAAGGCGACCACGAAGGGGATGGACAGTTTCTTGGAACCCTGAGGCACGCGACAATCCTAGGTCCGAACTTCGGGGGTGAGCTTGGGTCACTTCGACCGGCGCACAATCTTGTCATAGGTCAGGATGGCGTTGGCCGCGGCGTGCATTCCCTTGAACCACCACTTGGGGGTGTTGGTGATCAGCGCGCCCACGGCGATGTCGGTGTCTCCGGTGGTGGCGCCGACGAACCAAGTGAAGGTCAGAGCGGGGCTCTTGTTGGCGAGGGTGCCGGTCTTGCCCGTGACCTTGAGGTCGGCGGGCCATTCTTTGCGCTTGCTGAAGGCCTTCGCTGCGCTGCCGTTGGTGGTCGTGCTCTCGGCGAGCTGGGAGAGGGTCTTGGCGCGGGCCGCCGTCACGGTCGTCAGCCACGGCTCGGGCTTGGAGGTGAAGAGCACGCGGCCTTGTGCGTCCTCGATGCGGTCGACGAGGGTGGGCCTCATGATGACGCCGTCGTTGCGCAGCGCGGAGGCGATCAGGGCGCCGTGCATGGGGCTGAGGTTCACGTTCCAGAAACCGGCGGCGGTGCGGGCGCGTTCGACGTCGTCGTCGACGAAGGTGGCCTCGCTGACTTGCACGGGGAGCTCGAAGGGGATCTCGCGGTTGAAGCCAAAGCTCGAGGCCATCTCTTCGAGGTCTTCTTTGGAGAGGTTGTTGAGGGCGAGGCGGGAGATGACGGCGTTGATCGACCATCCGAGGGCTTCGGAGAGGGTGGCGCAGTGGTCTTCTTGGGAGACCGAGTCGCCGCGGATCTCATCCTCGCTGAGGTACTGAGAGCCGCCTTTGTAGCAGACCGGTCGGTCGGGATCGATCTGGGCAAACTCGAGCAGCGCCGCGGCGGTGACGAGCTTGAAGACCGAGGCCGAAGGCGCCTGGGCGCGCAGGGCGTAGTGCTCGACGGCTTGGCTACCGTGGCTGGCGGAGACGATGGCGAGGACGCGCCCAGTGGCGGCCTCGAGGGCGACGACGCCGCCGTGAGGGACCTTGTACTTGCCGCCGCCGTCTCTGGAGTTGAGCTGCTTCTCGATGGAGCGTTGCAGCTCGGGGACCAGGGTGAGGTGGACGACGCGGCCGTCGGCCAGTCTTTGCAGATAGGCGCCGTCGACCAATTCGAACTGCTCTGGGTCCAGAGTGAGGCCGTCACGCGGATCCACGACGGGTTTTTCTTCGGTGTCGCTGGCCAGCTCTGGTGTGGAGGCCGAGGTGGCCTCTGGAGGGGCGGAGGACGCGTCGGGTTCGCCGACGATGGCCCAAACCCCGGCGATGGCGAGCGCGAGCAGCAATAGGGCGCTGAAGGTCAGCAATCGATGTCGGGTCGTGCGTCGCATCCTACGAATCATGGCGGGACTCCGTGTGCTTCAGCTCTCGAGCCGCAACGGGCCGCGTCCAAACGCGGAACACCGTGCTACACCTACATACTGGCGTGGGCGCTGCGGGTCAAAATCGGGAGGCACTTCGGGGCCGTGAAGACTGGGCGAGCAAGTGCTGGAACTGCCTGGAAGGAGGTCTCTACTCCTTCTTCTTGAAGAACGACCTGAGCTTCTCCATCACGTTGATCTGGTAAAGCGGAACCTTGTCGCTGT
Source organism: Deltaproteobacteria bacterium CG_4_9_14_3_um_filter_63_12 (assembly GCA_002789955.1). Classification (GTDB taxonomy): domain Bacteria; phylum Myxococcota_A; class Bradymonadia; order UBA4248; family UM-FILTER-63-12; genus UM-FILTER-63-12. The sequence goes on from PFUG01000388.1 coordinate 3,193, forward strand.
CACCACTCCGACTGGCTGCAAGGCGAACCTCACGCTTCGCTTCGGGATGGTTTGGCTCCTTCGCCAGAACACGATTGAAATACTTCTTCGCCTCATCGGTCTGCTTCTTGAGCTTGAGCGCCTTGGCATAGAAGAGATTCGCGGAGACATCGTCTTTGTTCTCCCTGACCAGCACTTCGAGCTCTTTGAAGGCCTTCTTGCCGTCGGCGCTGTCGGAGCCCTCTCCGTCGAGAAAGCGGGCGAAGGCGTAGTGGGCGGCGACATCGGGGATGTCGGCGCTGACCTCGAAGGCGACTCGGAATTTGGCGAGGGCGCCCTTGATGTCGCCGCGTTGCAGCATGCCTTTGCCGCGGCGGAGGGCGTCTTCGGCGCCGAAGATGCGCTCCATCTCGTCGGCCGTGACCTTCCTCTCCCGGGCCACTCCTGACGCCCCGATCTCGTTGTCGTATTCGGCGCGCCGGGGTTCGTTGGTGAGGATGGAGTTGGCCTTTCCCAGTCGGTTGAAGACGGCCTCGAGCTTCTTCTGCTGCCCATCGTTCAACATGTAGGCGCGAAAGCGATCCGCATGAAACTTCTTGGCCAGCGTGCGATAGGCCGCGCGAATGTCCGCGACGGAGGCGTCTCTCTCGACTCCGAGAACCTGATAGTGGCTCTGGGTCTCGAGCAGGTCGAACCGTTCTTCGATGAGCGCGATGGCTTCTTTGGCGTCCATGTTCCCCTTCCCTTCTTGATGGCCGCTGCCCGACAACGCAAAGCCTTTGCCGAGGCTAACAGCCTTCCAGCCGAGGCGGAAAGGTACACCGTCCTGGGTCGACATGGAAGAAGAACGTGGTTCCGGTGCACACGACGCTAGGGTTGCTTACGCAAGAAACCAAACAACCCTCTCACCAAAAGTTGAGAGGGTTGCTGATGGCTATGGGTGGATCCGAACCACCGACCTAGCGGGTATGAGCCGCTTGCTCTGACCAGCTGAGCTACATAGCCACATCTCAGCGAGACTGCGTCGCGCCGGAGAACCATTTAGGCCAGCGCGAGACCAAAGTCAATAGGCTTTAGACCCCTCCTGCTCCGCTCGCTTTGCCCGTTCCCCAAAGCGCCAACGGCCCAGTTGGGTCACGTGTGACAGACCCGTTGCCGGGTCAATCGTCCCCGGCACTCGTTACGCCTCCTGAAAAACTCCAGACTGCCTCGACGGCGATAACCACTCACTCGCAGATACCGCACAACATGCCAATATTAAAACGTATTCTCAACATCCGGCCCTGTGGCCTATTGACCCCATCGGGCTTGACTGCCGCCGCCACAGGCGCATAATTGCGCCTCGCGTGTGCGACAAGGAAGAGAGGCGCTATGGCTCGACAACGATTTCCCGACTACGTGCCGCCAACCAAGATCTCCTATCTCAACGGGAAACCCACCACGATCCGGCTTCGTCGGTGCAAGTTCCTCACGCGCGGCAGCAACCCCCAAGAGTTCGTCTTCGACCAAGGCCTCGTCAACATCGGCGCCACCGAAGACAACGACATCGTCCTCACCAACGACACCGTCAGTCGAGCTCACTGCCAAGTCATCCAGGAAGACGACGCCTACCTCATCAAAGACCTCGCCTCCACCAACGGCACCTTCGTCAACCAAGTCCGAGTCCGCGAGGCCTACCTCGCCCCTGGTTGCCTCGTTCGCCTAGGCAACGCCGAGCTCATCTTTCAGCCTCTCGACGAGGAGATCGCCGTCGTCCCGTCCTCCAAGGACCGCTTCGGCGACATCATCGGCTCCAACCTCAAGATGCGGGAGATCTTCGGCATCCTCGAAAAAATCGCCCCCACGAACGCCACCATCGTCATCGAAGGTGAGACCGGAACGGGCAAGGAGGTGGTCGCACAGACCATCCACAAGATGAGCCACCGCGCCAAAAAACCGTTCGTCGTCTTCGACTGCGGTGCGGTGCCCGAGTCCCTCATCGAAAGCGAGCTCTTCGGCCACGAGAAAGGGTCCTTCACCGGCGCCATCATGACTCGCCAGGGCCTCTTTGAGCTCGCCCAGGGCGGCACCATCCTGCTCGATGAGCTCGGCGAGCTCACCATCGAGCTGCAGCCCAAGCTGCTGCGCGTCCTCGAGCAGCGAGAGGTCCGCCGGGTCGGCAGCGCCAAGCCCATCTCCATCGACGTGCGCGTCGTCGCCGCCACCAACCGCAAGCTCGAAGAAGAGGTCCGCTCCGGACGCTTCCGCGAGGACCTCTTCTATCGCCTCTCGGTCGTTCGGCTCTTCATCCCGCCCCTGCGCGAACGCATCGAAGACCTGCCGACGCTGATCAAACACTTCCTCAAGACCAGCGCCTTCAACCGCGATCGCAACGGCGAGCTGAAGCTGCGCTCCATCTCGCGCGAGGCGCTCGACGCGGCCTCCCATTACGAGTGGCCAGGAAACATCCGAGAGCTGCTCAACGCCGTCGAACGCGCCTGCTCCTTGGCCGACGGTGACTGCATCGAACTCATCGACCTCCCAGACTACATCTCTGGCGTGAAGGAAGAGCACACCGCCGCTCCGACTCTAAGGGCTCCCAGTTTCGGCAGCGGCGGCGGCGGCGGCGGCGGCGGCGGCGGCGGCGGCCAGGACGGCATCGATCCCAAGGAGCTGCACGACAAGACCTTCAAGGACGCCAAAGAGGAGTGGCTCTCGAGCTTCGAGCGCGACTACATCATCAGCCTCTTGGAGAAGAACGCTGGCAACATCTCCCACGCCGCCCGCGAGGCCGACATCGACCGCAAGTACTTTCGAAAGCTGATGAAGAAGTACGAGATCGTGAGTTAGCACGAACAGAACCCACCGCGGTCTCGACAAACGCTTCGGGAGTCGGACTCCCCTCGCCCACGAAGTGGGAGAGGGGCCGGGGGTGAGGGTTGGCCTACCCCCACCGCTTCGCCCACCAAGCCTCGAACACCCGACGCACCTCCCTCGGCACGTCGAGCACGGCCAAGACCTGCCGATCGACCTCCTTCGGGCTCGCCATCACGTCGATGCCCGTCGCGTCGAACTGCGCCGGCAGGCGCAGTCGGCGCAGGGGCTCCGCGTACAGCTCCAGCATCTGCCCCTTGCGCTTGCCGCGCTTCTGCAACTGCCAATCCAGCGCGCTGCTGTTGAGCAAGAGGTGCGCGGCCTTAAGGTCCGCGCGCTGCCCGGCGCACGGCAACAAGAACGTGCAGTCGCTGCTCACCCCCATCGTCCCAGGCTCCAACGCGAAGCGCGCCTGGTCCGAGCGCCGAGGGCAGATGAGCTTCGGGCACCCCGTCAGCTCCTGGCTCCGCGGCCACTGCAGCGCCCACCACGGACGCCGCCCCAGCTCGACCTCGCGGCGACGCCGCAACCGCTCCTCGAAGGGGCGCAAATGTTCGATGGCCACCGAAATTTCGGCCGGCTCCTCGTCTCCTCGCAAATACAGCAAATACGACGTGCGCTCGTCGATCTCTGGACTGTGCCCGAAGACCTCGACGGTGGCGCCGCGGACCAGCGGCAGGAGGAACCGCGTCGGCAGTCCGCGCCGTTCGAGCGCGTCGCGCTCGGGCGACGTGAGAAAGAAGATCCCGTGCCCGTCTCCATCCCGATCCGCCCCAGAGACGACGCCCTGGCGGTCCTCGAGCTGCGCGCCGAGCGCGACCCACTGGGCGTCGAGGAGGCTCAACACCCGCTGGTCCTCCTCGCTCAGGTCCAGGTGCCACGGCTCCTCGAGAGCCCGACGCGGCGCCGACCAGCGGTTTTGCGCGACGTGTGGGGACTGGCCGTCGAGGGCTCGGACCAAATCCCGGAGGGTGCCCTGCGACTCGAGCCGCAGCACTCGGGTTGGCGCATCTATGGGCTCTGGCGGCCCCCCCTCCAGCCGCTTGCGGCCCACCAGCAGAAGGGTGTGGAAGCTGCAGCCTTTAAAGACCCGTAAGGGCCCTAAGGACACCAGCTCGTCGAGCAGCGCCCGATTCCTCAGGTCCGCGCGGAGGCGCCGCGCGCTCGAGGCCGTGGGCCAGTAGGCGGTGGTGATGAGCGCGAAGGCGCCGCCCGGCACGAGGACGTCGAGGGCGTGGTGGATGAAGAGGTACTGCAGGTCGCCCTTGCCCGTGAGCCGGTCGCGCCAGCGAGGCTGCTCGGACAGGGCCCGGAACACGGCCTTGTTGCCCTTCTCGGCGAGGAACGGCGGGTTGCCGATGACGGCGTCAAAGAGCCCGTCCGCCTCGGGGTCGCCGAGGCTGTCTCCGCACCTCACCTCGACGCTGACGGGCAGCTGGCGACGGGCTTCTGCGCAGATCGCCGCGTCGCGCTCCACGCCGACGAGCTGGACGTTCGCCGGCCAGCCGAGCTGCGCGCCCAAGGCCAGCAGCAGGCTGCCGGTCCCCAACGCCGGATCGAGGACCCTCTTCGGGACAATTGCCGCCCTCTCGAGCGCAACACGCAGGCGCCAGGCGAGGAGATGAGCCATGCTTGGGGGTGTAAACACGATCCCGTCACGGGGTCGTTCGAGTCCTGCGCGCACAGCGGCGACGTCGAGCCCATAGCGCGCCCAGTCCAGGGAGGCGATGTCGCGAGGCGGTCGCGGCGCACCAGGGATCTCGGCCAAGCAGCTTCGCTCGTCGTCGGAGAGGGGGGCGAGATCCCCTGCGGAGTCGGAGGCGTCGCTCAGACCCATGTCTCGTGGCGGCGAGCGGGGTTCATGCAGCGCATGGACGCGTCATTCCAGCCCAAAGACGGGACCTCGGTGCCGCGCATGTTGTCGAGGCGCTCGACCAGGACCTTGCCGTTGTCGACATAGACGCGAGCTTTGTCTCCGGTGCTGAGTCGGTCTTTGAGGATGGCGTCGGCGACCACCGCCTCGACCAAGTTTTGAATGGTCTTGCGCATGGGTCGCGCGCCGTAAGCCGCGTCGTAGCCGCCGCTGACGATGAGGTGCTCGATGAGCTTCGGGTCGAAAGTGAGTGAGATGTCGCGTTCGGTCTTGAGTCGTTTGGCCGAGTCGGCGAGCTGCAGGGACGCGATACGTCCAACCTCGTCCCTGTCCAGCGGGTGGAAGACCAGCCGGTCCTCGATGCGGTTCCAGAGCTCGGGCGGGAAGGCCTTGGACGCGAGGTCCGTGACGGTCTGCTCGATGCGCTCGCGCTTGCGGTCAACGCTCTCGCTGGCCGCGAAGCCGATGCCGCCGCGGGTGCGCTCTTGGGTCGCGGCGCCGCCAAGGTTCGAGGTCATGACGATGACGGCGTTGGAGAAGTCGACCTTGCGGCCGCGGCCGTCGGTCACGGTCCCCTCGTCGAGGAGCTGCAAGAGGACGTTGAGCACCTCCGGATGGGCTTTTTCGATCTCGTCGAGGAGCACGATCTGGTAGGGGCGGCGGCGCATCGCCTCGGTGAGCTGACCGCCCTTGTCGAATCCAATGTAGCCGGGAGGGGCACCGAGCAAGCGGGCGATGGTGTGGGCCTCCATGAACTCGCTCATGTCGAAGCGCACGATGGCGTCGCGCGAGCCGAAGAGGAAGTCGGCGAGCACCTTGACCATCTCGGTCTTCCCGACCCCTGTGGGTCCTAGGAACAGGAAGCTCCCGATGGGTCGATTGGAGCCGAACCCTGCATGGTTGCGCCGAATGACGCGCGCCACGCGGCTGACGACCTCTTTGTGCCCCACGAGGGAGGCGCCGAGGTGTTTTTCCATCTCGATGAAGCGCTCGCGGTCGCCCATCATCAGGCGCTCGCGGGCCACCCCGGCGAGGTCGGCGACGACGCTCGCGATGTGCTCGTTGGTGACCTTCTTGGCGCCTTCGCGGCGCGCTACGGAGCCGGCGCGGTCGAGGATGCCGATGGCCTTGTCGGGCAAGGTCCGCTCGCGGATGTAGCGGTCCGAGAGGCGGACGGCGGTCTCGATGGCCGAGGCCTCGTAGGAGACGTGGTGATGGTCGGAGTAGCGGTCGATAATGCCGCTGATGATCTGGATGCTCTCGAGGATCGACGGGGGTTTGACCTCGATCATCTCGAAGCGGCGCTCGAACGCCGGATCGTTTTCGATCACCCGACGGAACTCGTCGTGGGTCGTGGCGCCGATGCAAGGCAGCTCGCCGCGGGCCAGGGCGACCTTGAGTTCGCTCGCCGCGTCGGAGCCCGAGTCACCGCCGCCAGCGCCGAGCCAGGTGTGCAGCTCGTCGAGGAAGAGGATGATGTGGCCCTTGGCCCTCTGGACTTCTTTCTTGATGCCCGCGAGACGCTCCTGGAACGAGCCTCGGAGCTGGGTTCCGCACAGCAGTGTGCCGACGTCGAGAGAGATGAGGGTGCGGTCGTCGAGCCCTGCGGTCTCTTCGAACACCATGGCTCGAGCGAGGCCTTCGACGATGGCGGTCTTGCCGACGCCGGGCGGGCCGACGAGGATGGGGTTGTTGCTGCGGCGCTTGTTGAGCACGTCGACGAGCTGCTTGACCTCGAGAGCGCGGCCGATGACGGGGTCGATGCGGCCCTGCTTGGCTTCGGCGAGGAGGTTGCGCCCGAACTTGGCCAGGGTGGGGAAGGTCTTGGGGTTGAGCTGGAAGCGGTCAAAGCCAGGAATGCTGCTGACCCGCGAGCGCCGGATGACCTGCGAGGTGCGGCGGATTCTGGGGTCCAAGCTCGCGGCGGCCACGGCGTTCGGCTCTGGTTGGGAGACGAGCTCGGGCGTCTCTTCGGTGCCTTCGTTCTCTTTGTTGTCGTCGAGCTCGCTGAAGAGCCGCAGGGCCAAGCTGCGAGCGGTCGCCTCTTGGCTCTCACGGGCGGTGGGACGACGACGCCGTCGACCACGGCTGGTCTTGGTGTCGCTCGATCCGGGCGCCAGAGTGGCGAGGTTTGCCCTCCGCATACCTGGTTCGGTCTTGGGTCGTTGAGCGGGTTCGACGAGGAGTGCGTCCACAGAGAGTTCGTGCGGAATTTCGTCCAAGAACTCCAAGCTGCCCTGCGTCGCCTCGAACAGCGACAGGGCCGCTAGGTCGTCCGAGAGGCACTCGCCCTCGATGACAGGGAACGCGCCCGTCGGCATGGTCTCAAGAGTCTCTAGACCCTCATAGACGTCGGCCTTGCGGTCGGTGTAGCCGGGGGTCTCGAGGGCGGGGTGGATGCCAATCTGGCGGCGGCGCCCGTTCATGGGTGGGAGCGACGTCGTCGTAGTGGTCGTCCTTGACCGGCTGCGAGAGGCGGCGTCTCCGTGCCCGTGGACGCTGTTGGTCTGGGCAAAGGAATAGGCGAGCGAGCGCAGAGCGGCGAGGTCGACGTTGAGCTCTTCCAGATGCTGGCAGGCGTTGGCGCGGGGCTCGTCGGTGAGCGCGTGCAGCAAATTGAGCGGTGTGACCTGCTCCTGCCGCGCGCTGGCCGCTAACTTGTTGGCCCGATCGTAGACCCGACCGACCACGGTCGGGGCCTCTGGCAGGCGGGGCTGCTCCGTTGCGTCCAGCATCGCTCGCGAGAGGCCGATGCTGCTCAGATGGTCACGAGCCTCGCTCGCCACCTCACAAAGTGCCTTGAGCAGATAGGACGAAGTCAAGCTGGTTCCGGCGAGGGTCGCGTAGCTGTTGGCTTCGCGCGCCACCTCACAGAGCTCACCACTCCATGACATCGACATTGATTCCCTCCGTGGACTGTCCTGCCGACGCGCTCAACCGAGCGACGCCGTGCTCAAACGCTCGATGGTCTCGAGGCAGCTCGCAACACGTTGTAGAGGCTGCCAAGTCGCACCCAGAACGAAGAATCTGAGTGCAGCGCTCCAGGCCATCCTTGGCCCAGGAATCGCTGATAAGTTTGTAGCGCCGGGAAGGTAGCACGCCCCAAGAGCGCGTTGCAAGATCTTCCCTGACGCGAAGAGTTCTTTTGCTGGCTGTTGACCGCCAGGCAAAGAAGTCAACGGGGTTGGCCGCCGAGAGAAGTCGGTGCCCTTTGATTGTCGTGAGAAATCCCTCCGCCTTTTTCGTGCGGTTGAGGTCCGATATCGAGAAAGAGGAGCACTGCATCACACACTCATTGGGCTGGGTCGACCACGCGAAGACCCCGTGGAGAGCGATCTCTCCGCGCCCTGCCGCAGGCAGAGGTGAAGCACCGCAATCCACACCCTAACACCCACACCCAAACCGGCAATTTTCTGCGGTGGTCGTGGGGTCGGTCGCGAGAAGATGACAAGACGCGACCCGACCCCGGGCATGGGGCAGGCACGGGGGCCTGCCCCTACGACGATGCCGGACACGCGGTCTACAGCTCGACGGCCTCTTTGCGGCTCAAACGCAGCACCTTCATGCTGTGCGTCACCAACCCCAACGCCCGGTCCTCGAGGGGTTCATAGGCGATGTCTTGCAGCTCGCCATCCCCTAGGCCCAGCTGGGTCAAAAGGCCCTCGAACTCCTCTTGAGTGTAGGCCCGGCGCTCCAACACCCCCCCTTGGGCCGCGAAGAAGTGCCGCAGCGCCTTGTACTGACTGCGCGTGGTGGCCAGCATCTTCGTGTCGCGCTGCATCCCCAAGGCCTCCATCAAGTAGTCGAACTCGCTCGTCAGCTTCAGCCGCTTGGCGACGTGCGCCAGATGCCCGAAGTGCAACGAGAACGACACGCCGCCGTCCTCCACGGTGCGCACGGGATAGTGGAACATCTCGCCGAACTCGATGAGCACGGCCTGCCCGTCTGGCGACAGCACCTTGTCGATCTGCTCCAGCAGCCGAATGGCGCCGATGTTGAGGTAGAACTCGCTGGGGGAGTCTTCCAGCGGCAGCGCGTACTTGAAGATCACGTGCACCGAGTCGCCCTCGCCGATGAACGTGTCCCTGCCCTTCTGTTTCCCGTTGGTCGAGCTCTCTTCGCCTTCCTCGTCCTCGTCCTCTTCCTCGATCTCGGGGCTGAGCTTGCGGACCATGGCGGCGTCGAGGTCGGCCGCGAACTCGTTGCACAAGACCAGGTCGAACTCGCCCTCTAGCACAGCCCGCAACTTCATGGGGTCACCCACCATGAAGCTCGCGCAGGGGTGCCCGGACAACTTCGCTTTCTGCCAGTCCCCATCGAGCTCCGAGGAGGCGAAGAGGGTGTAGGTCGTCTGCGCGTAGAGCTCGGGACGACTCTCCTTCAGCTTGTTCAGGAAGGCGTTGGCCATGTCGCCTGGGCCCCCGCCGACCTCGAGGATTCGCAGCGGCTGTGGCAGCGCTTGCTTCGCGTCGATCCAGTTCAGCAACGCTCCGCCGTACGTCTCGCCACCCAGCGCGCTGTGAGGCTTGGAGAACAGGGTCCCGAAGCGGTTCTCGGCACCGTCGCGCGCCAACAGCTCGTCGTCGATGGGCACGAGCTGCATCCCAGCGAATGACACCGAAGGGGTCGCCGCGCCGCGAATCGACGCCGTGATCTTCTCATAGGGCATGGAGCTGATGAGGTAGGGCGGCGTCCCATGTCGACGGTGCTTGAACGTGCTGGCTGGCTTCGTGCTCAGCTTCAACACCTGCATGTCGCAATGAATCAGCCGCGAGAGGCTGACCAACACCAGGTCCTCGACGCCGCTGGTCGGGCTGCCCTCGACGCCGCGCATCTTCTCGATCAGGTCTTCGACCTTCGTCTCGCCGTCGATCCAGCGCCACAGCTGCGAATCCCACGCGCTCAGCTCCACGACCCGAATGTGACTCTTGGTGGCGTGGTCCAGCGTGTAGATCGTCACCGGGCCCTCAGCCGGCTCGTGCACCACCAACCAGCGCGCGCGCACAGGGGTCATGAGCAGCATGCGCGACTCTTCCTTGCGCTCGGGGTCGAGCAGGCAGCTTTGCAGGGCCAAGACGTTGGCGAACTCGCCGATCATATCGTCGGAGAAGCGTCCGTCCAAGGCCTCCATGGTCTCCATCGCGGCTCGCGGTTCTTTGAAGTACTCGATGAACTCGACCAGGTCCTCGCTCATCTTCAGGATGTACCCGAAGAGGTTGTGGTAGACGTAAAAGTCGTCGCCATCGCGGAAGTAGTCGATGTTAGGCGAGCGGATGAGCAGGCCGTCGAAGGGAGCGTTGGATTCGGTCATGGTGCGCTACTCGATGATGGGGTCATGACTTGAGCCGCTCATGAGGTTCAGGAGCCGGCGAAGCGATCGTCGGGAGTCGACCGCGACAAACTAGGGGAATCTGCCGTAGGCGCACAAGCCCGCGGGAGATTTCTTTGCAGGGGTCGGGTCGAGACTTGTCAACTTCTTTTGGCAAAACGGCTCGGGCTCTAGGTTTGGGGCTTGCTCGGAGTTGGCGCGAAGCGCCCGCGAGGGTCTGCGGTCGGGCGGGAGGTGTTGGGTGCAAGGCGCTTTGCGCTTTGGCCCCAGCTGTTGCGCATCGGACATGCCCTTGGCCTCTGCGGACGCGGCTACCAGGTGGGTGTCCACCGAGAGCTGTTACCGCTGTTCCGCCGAGGGGTCTTGTGACCCCAATGCGCATAGAAGCTGGCCCTGCGAGGTTTCAACGACTTCGTTCCAACAAATCCCGCCGCAGAAGAGGTAGCAACCTCGGATCTCTCCATCTCCAAAGAATGAGAGGTGTCCATGGTCGACCATCATCGCTTTACGCGCAACTCGTCCATAGGATTTCCCTTACGCGTTGAGCTCGGACCGTATGAAGTCCGAGACGTCGATGCTGCTGCGGGCGCCCGTCGCCCACCGGACGGCATCCTCGTCGGCGGCGCAGGCGGGGCTTGCGGGTCGGCAGTCCGACCCCAGGCGTCTCACCCCCGCGCTGAGTTCTTTCCCGATAAGCCCCCATGAGCCGCCCTCTCCGGCGAATCCCCAAAGGGCGCGCGCGAGGCTCCGGGTCTGCTCTGACGCCCGAAAGGTGCTTTGGCAAGGGGCTGCAAGCGCGCCATCGGGGACGTCAAGGGCTCGTTCGCCCCGGCATCGACGCTTTGCTTGCGTCTTCAAGAACTCGCCCGCCCGCACTGCAGGCCGTCCGGAGCGTGTTTGCAGGCAACACAACAAGGTTCGAGCAGCATAAAGGTCTGCCACACACGCAGCACGAATGGGGACCGAGAGGACCGCCATCTCTGGATTGCCGGGATTGCCGCCAAGTGCATTGTGGCGCACCCGCACACCTGCTATCACGGGTGAAGGTTTCGGCCACGGCTATATGGCGCCCGGCCCGTCCCCATTGCCCCCTCCCCACACGGCGAGGGGGAGACTCGAGGACCATAAATGACGTGGATCTCCCGCTCTTCGACTCTCACAATGTTGGGCCTGCTCGTGTTTCTCGCGTCGTGTGACGACGGGAGCAACCCGACGGCGCCCTGCGAAATGGACTGCGGCGCGCACGGCCGCTGTGTCATCGCCGCCGGTCACGAGGGTTGCCTCTGCGATCCGGGCTACCTCGGCGAGGACTGCGCCGCCTGCAAGAGTGGCTACGTGCTGCAGGGCGCCGAGTGCGCGCCCGACCCCTGCCTCGACAGCCCCTGCACGGCGCCGCATCAGGGCGTCTGCTCCACCACCGACACCGGCTTCGTCTGCCTCTGCGACGACGACGCCCAAGACAACGACAACGACGGCACCTGCCGCCCCACCTGTGCCGCCGCCATCCAGGGCTACAACGCGCAGAGCTGTGACGACAGCAGCGGCGAGGCTCTCTTCTTCGGGCCTCGCAGCTGCTCCACCGTCGTCGAATACACCCCCGAAGCCGGCGAATCCGTGGGCGACCTGCAGCTTCGCGGCGAGTTCAACAACTGGGCGGTCGGCTCGGCGTTGACCGCGGCCGCCGACGGCGTCTACTCCATCACTCTCGACATCCCGGCGGGCGACTACGCCTACAAGTTCTACGGCGCCAGCGCCGACCGCTGGTTCGAGGACCCCGTCAACCCCTTCTTCAAGTGGCTCAACGGCGAGCGCAATTCGCGTCTGAAGGTCGAGGACTGCCAGGCGCCTTATCTGCGCCTGCTGCACCGGGCCGAAGTCGACGTGCCGAGCGGCGCGGTCACGCTGCGCGTGCAGTACGTCGACGGCTCGGCCGCCGCAGGCTTGGGCCCGCAGGGCATCCAGGTCAGCCGCAGCGGCGTACCCGTCAGCGGAACCTTGGACGGCGTCACCCACACCCTGTTGATCAAGGATCAGGGCCTAGGCAAAGGGAAATACGGCTACCGTATAGAGGCCAGCGACGCCGCCGGTCACAGCGCAAAGCCGCTGGTGGTGCCGGTTTGGGTCGAGGACCAGCCCTTCGAGTGGCAAGACGCGGTGCTCTACTTCGCCCTCACCGACCGCTTCGCCGACGGCAACCCCAGCAACAACGCGCCCGTGCCGGGCGTCGACGCCAAGGCCAACTGGCAGGGCGGCGACTTCGCGGGCTTGAAGCAGAAGCTCGAGTCGGGATACTTCACCGACTTGGGCGTCAACGCCATCTGGATTTCGTCGATCAGTCAGAATACGGGCGGTTCGGGCGCGGGCGACGACGGCAAAGAGTATGCGGGCTACCACTCCTACTGGCCCATCTCCACGGGCTGGACCAACGAGAACCAGCTCGAGGGGGTCCAACCCACCGACCCGCACTTCGGCAACCTGCAGGAATTCAAGGACCTGGTCGACGCCGCCCACGCCCGCGGCATCCGCGTCTTGGTCGACTTCGTGGCCAACCACGTGCACCAAGACAGCCCCCTTTGGCAACAGCACCAAAGCGAAGGCTGGTTCCACACGCCTTGGGCCGGCTGCAAGGAGACCAACTGGGAGCAGCCCATCACCTGCTGGTTCGCGCCCTACCTGCCCGACTTCGAGTACAAGAACGCTCAGGCCGTCGACGAGGTCGTCAACCACGCCGTCTGGATGGTCGAGGAGACGAACATCGACGGCTTCCGCCTCGACGCCGTCAAGCACATGATCGACGACTTCGTCTACAGCGTCCGTGGCGGCATCGACCTGAGCCTGCGCATGAGCGGCGAGCGCTTCTACATGGTCGGCGAGACCTTCACCGGCGAGGACGGCTCCGACCTGCTGGAGCACTACATCGGGCCCAGGCTGCTCGACGGGCAGTTCGATTTCCCGCTCTATTGGCAGGTCACCGAGGTCTTCCTGCGCGAGGAGCGCGATCTGAAGGCGCTGGAGAGCATGGTCGGCTGGAACGACACGCGCTACGGCGACTGGGCCGTGATGAGCACGTTTCTGGGCAACCACGACGTCTGCCGGGCGCTCTCGCACGCGGCCGGCGACATCAGCGACATGTGGTGCAACGAGGGCAAGAACCAAGCGTGGAACTCCCCCCCCAGCGCCCCCACCGATCCCCAGCCCTACCGCAAGCTTCGGCTCGCCTGGACCTTCCTCATGACCTCGCCCGGCGTGCCGCTCATTTACTACGGCGACGAGTTCGGCATGGAGGGGGCCGGGGACCCCGACAACCGCCGCTTCATGCGCTTCGGCGCCGATCTCAACGGCGAGCAAGCGGCCACGATGGAGGTCGTCAAGCGCCTCACGGCCATTCGGCATGCCCACCGTGCCACCCGTCGAGGCGAACGCCGCACCATCGCGTTGGCCGACGACGGTTTGCTCTGGGCGTACGTGATGGAGGACGGCGACGACTGGGTTCTTGTGGTTCTCAACCGCGCCGATGCGCAACGGACGCAGTCGCTCGACCTGTCAGCCCTTGGCGTGGCCGACACGACTTTGGTGGATGCACTCAGCGATCAGCCGTTCGAGGCGGGCGGCGGCATGCTCGAGGTGACTTTGGGCGGCCATGAGGCCGCGGTGTTTGCGTTGTGAGAATCGCAGGTCGTCAGGCTTCAGGCCTCAGGCCTCGGGCTTCAGGCCTCGGGCTTCAGGCTTCAGGCTTCAGGCTTCAGGCTTCAGGCTTCAGGCCTCAGGCTTCCGGCTTCCGGCTTCAGGC